>NZ_DASWXE010000059.1:0-13772 GCF_036405635.1 Gemmatimonas sp.
CGCCTGTCACGGTGCATGTGCATCGCTGGGAGTGGCGCGGGGCAGGAGACAACACGCTCGACGTGCGGATCACCTGCGGTGGTGGCACCTACATTCGCGCGCTCGCCCGTGATCTCGGGCGTGCACTGGGAAGCGCCGCTCACTGCGAGACATTGCGCCGCGTACAAAGTGGGCCGGCAACGGTCGAACAGGCTGTGACATTCGATCAACTCGCACCGGGGAGCATCACCGACGGTGAGGTCGCGTTGCGTTCGCCGCTCGAGCTGCTGGGCGATATCGCCCGTCAGGAGCTCGACGACGCCGGACTGGCTGCGTTGCGATTCGGACGCACGGTGGAGGCCACCGTCCCTGGGACGCAGGTGGCACTGTTGCGCGATGGAGAGATCGCGGCCATCGGCGTGCGTGCCGGTGGCGACCGATGGCAGCCACGCGTCGTACTGATCGAGGCGAACGGCTAGTGACGATGCCGCTGGTGGAACGCGGATTGCCGCTCTCCGAGCGCGGCGCGGTTGTCACCGTCGGCACGTTCGACGGTGTGCACCGCGGGCATCGGGACGTACTCGCACAATTGGTGGAACACGCACGGCACCGTGACCTGCCCAGTGTGGTGGTCACGTTCGACCCGCATCCACTTGAAGTGGTGAATCCGGCCGCGGCGCCGCCGCTCCTCACGTTGCACCATGAGAAGCTGGAGTTGCTCGCCCTCGCTGGTGTTTCCTACGTGGCGGTCCTGCCATTCACGGAGACGCTGGCCGGCTTCGATGCGGACTATTTCGTGGATCATGTGCTGCGGGAGCGCTTTGCCGTATCGGAGCTGCTCGTCGGACACGATCATGGGTTTGGCCGTGGTCGCATGGGTGACATCGGCGTACTCCGCGCCTTGGGCCGCGCGCGGGGGTTCGACGTGACCGTGCTGCCTCCGGTGCACGCGGCCGACGGTACCGCCATCAGCTCCACGGCCATTCGGCGGGCCATTACCGATGGAGACCTGGGGCGCGCCGCGGCCGGCCTGGGACGTCGGTACGCGGTGTCTGGAATGGTGGTGCAGGGGGATCAGCGCGGCCGCACCATTGGATACCCGACGCTCAATCTCGGGCCCGTCTCGCCTCGCAAATTGCTGCCGCCGGACGGCGTCTACGCCGTGCGGGTCCAGCTGCCGCAAGGGACGTTCGGCGGCATGCTCAACCTGGGACCACGTCCCACATTCGGTGACGCCGGTCGCCGCATCGAAACGCATGTGTTCGATGCGTCCCAGAATTGGTACGGCGCCCCTGTCCGCCTCGACTTCGTGCGCTACCTCCGCGGCACGCGTCCGTTCCCGGGCATCGAGGCGCTGCGGGCCCAATTGGCGGATGACGAGCAGCAGGCGCGGGACGCCCTGCGCGTGGCTGATGCCGAACCCGGTTCAGACTGGCTACCGCACAGCCCCGAGCGCGCCTAAGTTTAGGGGCTTGGCGTACTTCATGTGCGCTTGCCGCTTTCCCGCGCCACTCCTTACCGGCGCGTTGACATTCCCTCTGGCCACCGGCATCGATGGCAAACCTGAAGTACCGCATCCTGCTCATTGCGGCGCTCTTCGCAGCGTCCGTGTTCGCGCTCTTCCCGCGCACGGTCGTTGAGCGCGTCAAGCGCGAAGGTGTCTTTGTGTACGACACCGTGCGCCGTGTCCCGCTCAAGCGTGGACTTGATCTTCAGGGGGGCATGCACCTCACCCTCGAAGTCGACGAATCCAAGCAGACCGTCGCCGACAAGTCTGAGGCGCTCGACCGCGCACTCAAGGTGGTGCGCCAGCGTATCGACGAATTCGGCGTGGCCGAGCCGGTCGTGCAGAAGGCCGGTAGTGAACGGCTGATCGTCGAACTGCCCGGCATTGACGATGCGGAACGTGCGCAGGACGTCGTGCAGAAGTCGGCATTCCTCGAGTTCCAGATCACCGACAAGACCCAGGCGCTCGAAAAAGTCATGGCGCGTTTCGACGAAATCGCCAAGGCGCAGGGCATCTCGGTCGCGAGTGGTACGTCCGCTGCAGCGGGTGACTCAGCGAAGCCGACGTCGGTGAACGCGCTGCTCACGCAGAAGAGCGACAGCGCGAAGGATTCGACGGCCGCGGTGGCCGGTACCACTGGCGCAGACAGCGCGGCCAAGCCCGCCGTCACCGGTGGCCTGTTCAGCAACAACGTACAGCCGGGGCAGATGCCCGGTCAGTACATCGTGCTGGAATCGGCGTTCCCCGCCATCGATCGCGCCATCCAGCATCCCGCCATCCTTGCCGCGGTTCCGCCGGGCAAGGTGATCCGGTGGGGCGTCGACTCGCTCGTCGCTGGCACGGCGCGCTATCGCGCACTCTATGTGCTCGATGCCCGTCCGATCATCACCGGTGAAGTGCTGACCGATGCGCGCCCGGCAACCGATCCGGTTGAAGGCAACGTCGTGCAGTTCACGCTGAACAACGAAGGCGCCCGTCGCTTCAAGACGGAAACCGGCAAGCATGTACGCGACAACATGGCCATCGTGCTCGATCAGCGCGTGGTCACGGCGCCCACGCTCAACAGCGCGATCGGCCGCAACGGTCAGATCACGCTGGGTGGTGGTACGCTGCAGGCGGCGCAGGACCTGGCCCTCGTGCTCCGGGCCGGCGCGCTGCCGGTGCCGCTCAAGGTCGCCGAAGTCCGCCAGATCGGCGCCAGCCTCGGCGCGGACTCCATCTCGAACGGTGTGATGGCGCTGGCCATCGCGTTCGGTCTGGTGCTCATCATCATGGTTGGCTACTACCGCTTCTCCGGCATGCTCGCCTGCGTCGCGCTCGTGCTGTATCTGGTCTACACGCTGGCCATCCTCGCCGGCTTCAATGCGGTGGTCACGCTCCCCGGTCTGGCCGGCTTCGTGCTCTCCATCGGCATGGCCGTCGACAACAACGTGCTGATCTTCGAGCGCATTCGTGAAGAAATCGACCATGGCAAGTCCACACGACTGGCCATCGATGAGGGCTTCCGTCATGCACTCGGCGCCATCATCGATACGTCGGCAGCCACCATCCTTTCCGGTATGGTGCTCTATCAGTACGGCACCGGTCCCGTGCGCGGCTTTGCCGTCACCCTGATCGCTGGTCTCGTTGCCGCCCTCTTCACGACGATCTTCGTCACCAAGACTTTCTTCCTCGTCTGGCTGAACCGCTCGCGCGGTACGCAGACGCTGAGCATCTGAGGCCACCATGCTGCGCATTTTTTACCACACGAAGTACGAGTTTGTGCGCTGGTGGCGCGTGGCCGCAGGGCTCACGCTGGCCTTCCTCGCTGCTGGCCTGATCAGCTTTGCCGTGACCGGTGGTGTGAACTACAGCATCGAGTTCACCGGTGGCACCCTCATGCAGCTGCAGTTCAAGACGCCGCCGGATGTGGCTGAGGTGCGTAGTGCCCTTGATGCCGCAGGGATCCAGGGCGCTGAGATCCAGCAGTTCGGTGCCAACACGGACTACACTGTTCGCGCTCGCGATGAGAAGCAGGTCGAGGCGCAGGACGCTGGCGCTGAGGGGATCTCCAAGCAGATCGCGTCAGCTCTCGATGCCAAGTTTGGCGCGGGTGCTGTTACGGTCGTACGCACGGAAGCGGTCGGCCCCAAGGTCGGCGCAGAGCTGCGTACCGGAGCGGCGATGGCCATGCTCATCGCGTCGTTCTTCACGCTGATCTACCTCGCCATCCGGTTCGACTGGCGCTTTGGTCTGGCGGCCGTGCTCTCCACCACCCACGACATCCTGATCACCCTCGCGTTCATCAAGATCTTCCACATCGAAGTCTCGCTGACCGTGGTCGCCGCCATTCTCACCCTCGTTGGCTACTCGGCCAACGACACGATCATCATCTTCGATCGTGTGCGTGAGAATCTGAAGAAGCCGCACAAGGGCGAGACGTTGTCACACATTCTCGATCGCTCCATCAACGAGACGCTGCCGCGTTCCATCATGACGCACGCGACGACGTTCTCGGCCACGCTGGCGCTGTTGCTGCTCGCCGGTGAAGTGATTCGCCCGTTTGCCTGGGTCATGGCGTTCGGTGTCGTGATGGCCACGTTCTCGTCCATCTACGTCGCCGGTCCGCTGCTGCTCTGGATCGAAGGCCGCTGGCCGCGTCTCGACGATGCGGCGACGGCTCGTGCCGTCCGCGCTGGTGAAGCGGCGGCGGCTGCGCCGCGCGGTGCAGACCGGGTGTCGGCGCGCTGAGCGCCGGCACGCCTATCGGATCCGCACCACCATGAGCGAGGTCGCATTCGCCGACAGTCACGTGCACCTCGCCGACCCCGCGTTCACGGATGACGTGGATTCGGTCATAGCTCGGGCCCGCGCAGCAGGTGCGCGGGCCCTTGTGTGTATCGGTGAGTCACCAGCTGCAGCCGCGCGCGCGCGGGCCATCTCGGCGCGCCACCCGGACCTCGTCTTCCACACATGCGGTGTGCATCCGCACGATGCGACTTCGTGGAACGATGCGCGGGATAGTCTCGCTGTGCGTGAGGCGGCTGCTGCGGGCGCCGTGGCGGTCGGGGAGTGCGGACTCGACTACCACTACGACCATTCGCCCCGTGCTGTTCAGCGTCGCACCCTCGATGCACAGCTGACGCTCGCATCAGAGCTCGATCTGCCCATCGTGTTGCATACACGCGAGGCGGAGGACGACACGCGGGACATGCTCCGAAGCGCGGCGCAGGCTGGGATTCGTGGCGTCCTGCACTGCTTCACGGGCAGCCCTGGCCTGGCCGAGGCCGGCCTGGAGGCGGGCTGGCATGTCTCGTTCAGCGGCATCGTCACCTTCCGGAGCTGGACCGATGAGGCCCTGCTGCGGTTGGTGCCCAATGACCGACTCCTCGTGGAGTCCGACGCCCCCTATCTTGCCCCGGTCCCCAATCGCGGGAAACGCAACGAGTCCTCGTGGGTACCGCTCACGGTGCGCCGGCTCGCGGAAGTACGCGGTACGACCGCTGAGTCCCTGGCGGCAGTGACGCTTCACAATACCCGGCAGTTTTTTCGTCTGCCGGTGACGACCTGAAGTTCGAGTACCCACGCTTCGCCTTGATACCGGATACACGCCGATGACGACTGTCACTCCGTTGCACACTGACCTCGCGCCGAAGGCGATCGGCCCCTATGCACAGGCGGTGCGTGCGAATGGGTTTCTCTTCACCGCGGGCCAGATCCCTCTGGATCCGGTGAGCATGGAAGTCGTGGCTGGCGGTGTCGCAGCGCAAACCGAACAGGTATTGGCGAACCTCTCGGCGGTGTTGTCGGGGGCAGGGTGCAGCTGGGAATCGGTGGCCAAGACCACGGTCTTCCTGCGCACGATGGACGATTTTTCTGCCATGAACGAAGTTTACGCCCGGGTCTTCGGTGACTCGCGTCCAGCCCGTTCGACGGTGGCTGTCGCCGGCTTGCCGCGCAATGTCAGCGTGGAGATCGAACTGGTCGCCGTGTTGCCGTCTGCATCGCCTACCGCGTGACTGATATGCGGCGCCTGCGCGAACGGCTCGAGGGCTCGGGCACGCTGACGACATTCGCGTTGGCGGCGGTGTTGTGCATGCCTGGCGCTCAACTCGCCGCGCAGCAGCCTCCCGATAGTACGCGAGCAGGACAACCACCCGTCGTGACGGGCGGTGCGCCAAAGCCTGTCCCGACGATCGCCCCACAGCCGCCGGCAAGCGCCGCACCGGCTTCGATCAACATGCGCGGCAAGGCGCCGCTGAGTGCGAAGCGGGCATTTTTGTACTCGGCCCTGTTGCCAGGGCTTGGACAGTCGCGGCTCGATCGTGGATCGTCCGGTGCCCTGTTTGCGAGCGTCGAACTCGCGGCGATGGTGATGCTGCGTCGCTCGGCCGCTGACGTGCGCGAAGCCCGTCGCTATCTGGTCGATACGCTGCCCGAGCGTTTTACCGTCAATGTGACGGGCACTGAGATACGCCTCGTTCCCGCCGGGACAGTGACCGGTATCTACACCAACGATCTGGTGCGCGCGCGACGCCTGCACGCAGAAGATTGGATCGCGGTGATCGCATTCAATCACCTCTTTTCTGGTGCCGACGCATTCGTTTCTGCGCAGTTGTGGGACATGCCGGTGCAATTGACCGCCACACCCTCGGCACAGGGTCCTCTGTTCGTGGTCACGGTGCGCTTCTAGCGAGCCCAATCGCTGCTTGCTGGATGGGCTCGCCGCGAACAGGATAAGGCGCGATCTATCGCTCGTCGCGCAGTGCCGGATTTGCCACGCGTTCCAACACGCTGTGCGACCCATCGGGCATCCACTGCCTGAGCGTGATGGCATCATCTTCGATGCGCAGGAACTGTTGGTCGAGATACCACGCACCAGCGTTCCCATACACGCCACGCCCGGCCGATTTGACGGCCGGTACGTGGGAATGGCCGTGCAGAACCAGTTGCGGGCCATCGGGCAGGTTCAGCGATTGCGTACCAACAGCAAGTAGTCCCGCGCCGCCATCGCGTGCGCGCGCCTTGCGACTGGTGTGCGATGAGCGCGCTGCGATCGACGTCGCGAGGTTTGGGTGCAGCCAGGAGAACGCTGTGATCGACCACGGATGCCGCAGAACTGTGCGCAGGCGGCGATAGGCAGCGTCCTCGATTTCGCGCAGGCCATCCCCGTGCGCCAGAAGCGCGTCCCAGCGTCCGATCTGACCACGCCAAGGATCGAGGGTGTAGATAGCTCCCGTTTCGCGCTCCAGGGCGTCGCCGCCCCAGCAATCGTGGTTGCCGCCAATCCACAGTACCGGGATACCCGCGTCGTGCAAATCCGCCAAGGCGGCGAGTACGCGAAACCCGATGCGAGGCATCGCATGGCGCCAGGCGAACCAGAAATCGAAGAGGTCGCCCATGATCACCAGCGACCGCGCATCCTCCGGCACAGCGCGCAACAGGCGCAGCAGGGCACGTTCGGCATCTGGTGATGCGACGCCCAGATGCACGTCACCAATGACATGGCATGGAGTGGGAAGCACATGGGCAGTCTAACCCACGCTCTCGACATGGACAAATGGGGTGGTTTGCTTGGCGTCCCCGGTCTGGGCAGGCATCTTCCCCCCATGGCATTTGAGACGACTTCCGAATTGCGGGTCCGGTACGCCGAGACGGATCAGATGGGCGTGGTGTACCACGCCAACTACCTGGTGTGGTGCGAGATCGGGCGCACGGACTTCATCCGCACAGCGGGCAAGTCTTACGCCGATCTCGAACGCGAAGGGGTGCGACTGGCGGTGTCGGAAGCCACGATCCGGTTCCACGCGTCGGCTCGCTATGATGATCGCATCGTGGTGCATACCAGCCTGTCCGCCGTGGGCTCACGTGGTATGACCTTTGCCTATCGCGTGGAGCGCATGGATCCCGCCGGTGGCACGCCGACGGTGCTGGTGCGCGCCACCACGTCGCTGGTTTGCACCAACGATCAAGGCCGTCTGGCGACCTTGCCGCGCGAGGTGCGGGACTGGCTTGAACGAGCAGCCAATCGCAACGAAGTCAATCAGGCCGACACGAATCGTGGAGGATTGTCTCATGCTGACTGATACAACACGCGTTGCCACATCTCGGGAGGGCGTGTCCTCTTGCGCCGTGGCACTGCGGTTCTCCTGCACACGGCGTGCTGTTCGTGCAGCGTGCGCGACGCTGGCTGTGGTGATCACGTCGGCCTGCGCGGGGACACCGGCGCCCGCCACCACCGCAGCTGATGCGCCGGTCAATGGCGAGAGTGCTGTTCGCCGTGAGGCGCGGCTGTTGTCGATGGTGGACCAGCGACAAGCCGACACGGCGCTCGTCGATCAGTTGCTGATGGATCCCGATCCGGCGCGACGCGCACGTACGGCGCTGGCCATCGGACAGGTACGCCTGCGCGCACGATATCCGGCTCTGCGGCAATTGCTCGTGGACGGCGACACCAGTATCGCAGCCAATGCGGCCTTTGCGATGGGCATTGCGAAGGATACAGGCGGCGTCGTGGCCCTCGCTCGCGCTGTGGCAGGGGCTCCGACGCCCGTGGCACGCGAGGCCGCGTGGGCGCTGGGTGAGATCGGCGAACCGGCACGCACGGTGCTCGCCGTCGCACTCGGTGATGGGCAGGCGCGACCACTCACTTCGAGCACCACCTCTCAGCGTGCGCCGGAAGTTCGCGCCGCCTTGGTCCTCGCCACCGTGAAGCTGCGGCCTGCACCCATTGCGTTGGTCACCCCGTGGCTGGCCGATACGTCGGCCGAGGTGGTGCGAGCGGCTGCCTATGTGATTGGTCGACTGCGCGCGCCGGCAGGTGCCCGTGCGGCGATGGCCGTCCGTACGCATCGCGATGAAGAAGTCCGCCAGCATGTCGCGCGCACACTGTCCAAGGCGACGGTTGGAGATTCGCTCGGAACGCCAGCACGTGAGGCTCTTCGGGCGCTCGTTGCCGACTCCAGTGAGCGGGTGCGTATCAATGCCGCGCGCAGCCTGGCCACGTTCGGTCCGACCATCGCCGATCAAGTCGAGCCCCTGTTGCGCGACCCGGCGCCCAATGTGCGTATGGCGATCGCCGAAGTGATCGGGGAGGCGTTCGCAAAAGATGCCGCACGGTGGCAACGCGCTTGGGATGCCGACACGGCGCTCCCGGTTCGGCGGCTGTTGCTGGGGCAGGCGCGGCGCCTCGATGTGGCGCTCGCACCAGGAGTCGAAGGCACCTGGGCCACGAACGAAGATTGGCGATACCGCGTGGCATCCGTTGCCACAGTGGATCGGGAGTCACCAGCGGCAAGGCGGGACACCGCGACCGCCGTCACGTTGCTGGGCGATCGTGACGGGCGGGTGCAGCGCGCCGCACGTGCCCGACTGGGGCGACGTGATTCGTCCGAGACCCGTGCACCACGGAACACCACGCCCCAGCCTCGGCCGCTGGCCGAGTACGAGGCGCTCGCTCGACGGTATGTGCTCTCGCGCACGGCACCGCGGGCCTACATCGATACCGACCACGGCACCGTCACGCTCGAGCTCTTCGGACGCGAGGCTCCACTCGTCGTGGAGGCCTTCACGCGCCTGGCGCAGAACGGCACCTATCGGAACACCACGTTCCACCGTGTGGTACCCAACTTCGTCGTGCAGGATGGTGATGCCAGCGGCGACGGATCCGGAGAATCGGGCTTTACGCTCCGTGAAAGCTGGACGCGCCAACGGCACGAACGCGGGTGTCTCGGGCTGGCCACGTCCGGACCGGACACCGGCGGTAGCCAGTACTACCTCTGCCACTCGACGCAGCCGCACCTCGATGGCGGCTACACAGTGTTCGGGCGTGTGATCGATGGTTTTGCCGCGATGGATCGCATCGTGCAAGGCGATCGCATGCTGCGTGTTCGAGTCCCCTGACGGATCCTTCATGAGTCGGACCTTCTTCATTCGGCGTTTCGTACCCGCAGCAGCGGGTTGGTCCTATCGGGAGCAGACCCGCAGTCGCATGACCGCGGTCTGCGCCATCGCTGCAGTCATCGCGTTGAGTGCGTGCGCGCCCAAGACGCGACCGCTCACGGGAGCGCCAACGCGGGCGGCCTTGCCTGAGCTGGCGGTTGATCCGCGGCCGCATGTGTTGGAGTTCACCTGGGAATACAAGGACGAAACCTTCGAGGCCACCGGCGATGGCGCGGTGCGCGTGCAGGGTCCTGACCGGGCCCGCCTTGATTTCTTTCTGCGCAATGGCATGGCTGGTGGGTATGCGATCCTGATCGGCGACACGCTCAACACACCGGGTGGTGATCTTGTGAAGCGCTTGTTGCCGCCGGCACCGCTGCTCTGGGCATCACTCGGCCGACTCGCGCTGCCCGCTACGTCCGACACTACAGCACGCATGGACGGCGATACCTTGCGGGCCGATCTCGGTGCGCTGCGTGGCAAGGATGCCTCCGCGGCTGATGGACGAGCCTGGCGTGTCGCCGTGGTCGGGGGTGGGTTGTATCGCGTCGAACGGATCGAAGGTGGCAAGACGGTGGAATGGGTGGAACGACGCCGTGAAGCCAACGGGAAGTGGCGTGTGCACTATGTTCATGAACGCGGCAAGCGTCGTCTGACGATCGCCATTACCGATACCAAGTTCGTCGAGGGATTCGATGCGGCCATCTGGCGCCGTTCATAGCGCGCAGCACATCTCCCGCCGTCAGTTCACGCAGGGGATTGTCGGTGCGATTGGTGCGGCAGCGCTGCTGATCTTGCCGGCATGCTACAGCTTCTCCGGCGGCGGCGGATTGCCGCGCAGTATCAAGACTGTCGCCATTCAGCCCTTCGACAATCAGACGGCCTCACCCGAGTTGCAGCGCGAGGTGTTCGAAGAGTTGCGCAAGGTGCTGCGTGACCGGCTCAATCTTCGCGAGGCACCGGAGGCTCGTGCGGACCTCGTGGTGCGTGGTGTGATCGCCAAGTACGATGTCGACCTGCCCGCCGGTGCCAGTGCTGATGGACGGCAGACGACCACCAATCGCCGTCGTCTGCAACTCGCGCTCGATGTCGAGATTATCGAACAGGCGACCGGGCGGGAATTGCTCAAGAAAAGCGGTATGCAACGTGAAGGACAGTACGCCGAAGGTTCGGAGCGCACAGGACGTCGCAACGCGCTCGAAAGCCTCATGAACGACATCGTCGAGGGAGTGCAGTCGCAGTGGTGACCAGAGATGCGCCGCGTCGGCCCGAGAGCAAGGTGATGACGTGGGAGTCCGCGGCCGAATGGCGACAGCAGGTGCGCGGTGCGCTGGTCTTCACCAATGGCGTGTTCGATCTTGTCCATCCGGGGCACATCGAAGTGCTCGACATGGCTCGGCGCGAAGGGGCCGCGCTCATTGTCGGAATCAACAGCGATGCGTCCGTCCAGCGTCTCAAGGGCCCTGACCGACCCGTGCGCAACGCGGCTGAACGGGCCATGGTGCTTGCCGGGCTCGAAGCGGTCGATGCCGTCGTGGTGTTTGGAGAAGACACGCCGCAGGCGCTGGTCGAATGCCTGCAACCGGATGTCATCGTCAAGGGCGGTGATTACACGCCCGAAACCATCGTCGGCGCCGATGTCGTTGCCGCTCGCGGTGGTCGCGTCGTCGTCGTGCCGCTCGTGCCTGGCCAGTCCACTACTTCGATCATCGAGAAATTGCGTGTCTGAGATCATCATTCCCCGCGCACGTGCGGAACGCTCCAACGATGCCTTGCGGCCGGTGTCACTCGAACGCGGTGCCGTGATGTACGCCGAGGGGTCCTGCCTCGTCACGTTTGGCAAGACGCGTGTGCTGTGCGCAGCGTCCGTGGAATCCGGTGTGCCGGGGTGGAGAAAGGGCAGTGGTGAGGGTTGGGTCACCGCCGAATACGCCATGCTGCCGCGCGCCACGAAGACACGATCTTCGCGCGAGCGTCAGCAGGTCGGTGGTCGCACGCAGGAGATTCAGCGGCTCATCGGTCGCAGCGTTCGGGCGATGCTCGATGATTTCCGCTTTGGAGAGTTCACCATCAAGGTCGACTGCGACGTGCTGCAGGCCGACGGCGGCACGCGCACGGCGGCCATTACCGGCGCCTGTGTGGCCGTGCAGGACGCGTTCACGTGGATGGTGAACACCGGGCGCATCATCGCGTCGCCGGTGAAGCGTCAGGTGGCGGCCATCAGTGTGGGTGTGGTCGATGGAGAAGTGCGTCTCGATCTCGACTATGAGGAGGACGTACGCGCGGGGGTCGACATGAACGTCGTCATGAGCAGTGAGGGCCGGTTTGTGGAGGTGCAGGGCACGGGTGAACATGGCACGTTTTCGCGGGCCGAACTCGATGGACTGCTGGGTACCGCGGTGGCGGGCATCGAGCAGCTGCTGGCTGCCCAGTCGCGCGTGCTGTCCGGGCCCGCGCAGGGGTGAGGTCACGACCGCCGGTGCTGCTTGCGACGCGAAGCGTCGGTAAGCTTCGGGAACTCGCTGCGCTCTTTGCCGACGCCGGACTCTCCGTCGAGACACTGGCAGACGCGGAGGTCGAGCCCGCGATGGAGGAAGAGGCACTCGAGGCGTACGAGACCTTCGAGCAGAATGCGCTGGCGAAGGCACGGTACTTTGCCGAACGCACCGGTCGGCTGGTTGTGGCAGACGATTCGGGCTTGTGCGTGGATGCATTGGACGGGCGTCCAGGGGTGCGCAGCAAGCGGTGGAGCGGACGCCAAGACCTGGACGGGAAGGCGCTCGACGACGTGAACAACGCCTGGCTGCTCAGGGAACTGAACGCCGCGGTCGGGCGTGGGCGCACGGAGCGCACGGCGGCTTATGTCTGCGCGGCGGCAGCCGTGTGGCCGGATGAGCGAGGTGGCTATGGCCATCTCGTGGCCATGGGGACCTCGGACGGGGTGATTCTGGAGTCTCCGCGCGGTGAGGGCGGGTTCGGGTACGATCCGTACTTCTCGTCGCTGCTCCTCGAGGGGCGGACCATGGCGGAGGTGAGTCGCGAACAGAAAGCGGCGGTCAGCCATCGCGGCGCAGCGGTGCGCAGTTTGCTGGCGCTACTGGACACACGCGGTGTGCTCGATCAGGTTGCGCGCTCGCAGGCGAAGTGAGCTGTTGCTGAAGTGGGTGCCGTCGCGGAATGCGTGAGCCCGTTGACCTTCAGCGGTGAGCAGGATATACTGCGCGGCTCCTGATGTTCCGGGGCGTAGCGTAGCCCGGTATCGCGCCTGCTTTGGGAGCAGGAGGTCGCCGGTTCGAATCCGGCCGCCCCGATCCGTAGGTTGGTGTGTAGGTGTTTGGCCGCTGTGAAGCGGAGCAGGGCCTGCTTCGGCAGGGTGGCAAGGTGCCCGGTAGGGTGACCAGTTGCGACGGGTAGGCGCCAGTAGCTCAGATGGATAGAGCGGCAGCCTTCTAAGCTGTTGGTCGGGGGTTCGAATCCCTCCTGGCGCGCTTTGTCTGTAGTCGTTCGAGTCCGCACCCTTAGCTCAATGGTAGAGCAGCTGACTCTTAATCAGTAGGTTCTAGGTTCGAGTCCTAGAGGGTGCATTTGCAGGATGCCCTGCTCGCGGGCAGATCGAAAAGGTTGCGGAAGCCACTTGTGTTTCCAGGCAAGTTCGGTTAAATAGTGAGTCTCAGGGCAAACGCGGTCACAATCGTGAAACGGTTGAGCGAGTCTTGAGAGCATGCGGCGGGTCTTCGGATCGGGCTGCAATCGCTGGTGAAGTCTGTAAGGCTGTTGGTGTTGCTGGTCGTTGTCCGCAGTCCGATTTTCGGTACTCGCAGGAACGGTTCCACAACTCTTCGAGGCTTTCACGGTTTTCTCTCGGTGCTGATCGGGTTCGATTCCCGGTGATGCTACTTGATGGCTTCGGCCATCTGACCGCGGCGGCTGGGTTTCCTGGCCGCCGTTGCTGTCTCCGGTGGTGAGGTTTTGAGGGGCCTGTTGAACGACAGGCAGCGCGATCCAAAAGATTGCGAAGGGGCTTGCGCTCTGACTCTCAAAAGCATAACTTCGCCACCCCTTCGCAGGGCAAGTCAGTGCGCGATGCAAATTGCGCAGGCCGCTCTGAAAGGACTCTGCTGTGTGTTGAGCGCGACTGACGTCGCAGCAAAAGACACCAAACGCGGGGCCTTGACGAAGAAAAGACAGCTGGTTAGCTGTTAAGACTGCCGCCGAGATGGCGGCGCCAAGCGATACGGTAAGTGACGCAGCCGCAAGCGGTTGCGCGAAGATAGCAGGTGAAGCAGGTGCTGTTTGACAATCGATGTTGAGATCGACGGATGTGCGGGGCGGTCTCTATGACCTGCGGCTTCTTCAGGGCTGCAGC
>NZ_DASWXE010000060.1:0-17048 GCF_036405635.1 Gemmatimonas sp.
CAGGAACAGGCGTCGGCCAAGATGCGCGAAGTGGGCGCCGATCTCGAACGGCAGCGCAATCGCCTCAAGATCATTAATGACGTGATGGCCGGTTTCACCATTCGCGCTCCGGCCGATGGCATGGTCATCTACGTGAAGGAATGGAACGGTCGCAAGAAGACCACTGGCTCGCAGGTGACTCCGTGGGAGCCGACCGTGGCCACGTTGCCCGATCTCACGCAAATGGAATCGATCACTTTCCTCAATGAGATCGACGTGAGAAAGGTGGCCGTGAACCAGGAAGTGCAGATTGCGCTCGATGCCGACCCGAGCAAGCGGCTGCGCGGCAAGATCGTGCAGGTGGCGAATGTGGGTGAACAGCGGCCCAACGCCGATGCCAAGGTGTTCGAGGTGCGCGTGACGGTGGAGAAGCCCGACACCACGTTGCGCCCTGGCATGACCACGTCGAATGCCGTGCTCACGCAGACGGTGAAGAACGCACTCTTCGTCCCGCTCGAGGCTGTGCACAGCGACAGCGGTCGCACATTTGTCTATCGCAAGTCCGGCACGGCGGTCACGCGCCACGAAGTGACCACCGGGGCGATGAACGACGACGAAGTGGTCATCATGGCGGGCCTCACCGAGCAGGATCGTGTACTGCTCTCGCCGCCGATCGATGGCATCAAGATGTCGCTGGTAGAGCTGCCTGCGTCGCAGCGGCCGGTGCTGCGTGGTGACACGGCCGTGGGAGGCAAGGGGGTCGAGGTGACACCGGCAACGCCCGCACCTGCCGCAAAGGCGGCTCCATCAGGGAAGCCGTGATGACGGAGCAAACCGACCGCTGGCGTGCATTCCTCGCGACGGCCGCCTTTGCTCTCCGTTCCGGCATCGAAGCCCTCTCCCACAACTCCCTCCGCGCTGCCCTGACGTCGCTGGGCATCCTGTTCGGCGTTGCTTCCGTGATTGCGATGCTGGCCATCGGACGAGGCGCCGAGCAGGAGATCATCGCGCAGATGCGCCTGCTCGGCTCCAACAACATCATCGTCAAGCCGATCGTCGAGCAGCGTGAGGAGGCGGCCAAGCAGGCGGGCGAGAAACAGCCGCGACGTTTCTCACCGGGACTGACCGCACGCGATGGGCACAGCATCGCGCGAGTGATACCCGAGGTGGAAAGTTCGTCGGGTGAAGTGGTGCTCAACACACTCATCACCAGACAGGGGCGTCGACGGACGGGCAAGATCGTGGGCGTCGACACGGCGTACTTCTCGCTGCTCAATCTCGACATTGCCACGGGGCATGTCTTCAACCGGTCACAGATCGCCGACGGCAAACCGGTGGCGATCATCGGTGCCGGCGTGAAGGCCCGCTTCTTCACCACCGAAGACCCCATTGGCAAGTCGATCAAGGTGGGTGAGAACTGGCTCACGGTGGTGGGCGTGCTGGCCGACCGGCCCATGTCGGAACAGACGGCACTGCGACTGGGCATCCGCGACGCCAACCTCGATGTGTATGTGCCGATGACCACCATGCTGCTGCGCTACCGCGATCGCACGCGGGTGAGTGCACGCGATATCGAACAGGCCTCACGCGAGGCCAACGTGGTGGTGAATGGCACGGAAACCGAAGACGCGGACCGTGTAGCGGAGCGACGCAACTATCACCAGCTCGACCGGTTGATCGTGCGCGTGAAGGAAGCCAACACGGTGGCGCCCACGGCCGAGGTCATGCGTCGCATGCTGGAGCGGCGGCACAACAGTGTGATCGACTTCGAGATTGCGGTGCCGGAGGAGCTGCTGCGTCAGGAGCAGCGCACGCGCTCGATCTTCAACATGGTGCTGGGCGCCATCGCTTCCATCTCGCTGGTGGTGGGTGGTATCGGCATCATGAACATCATGCTGGCGTCCATTCTCGAGCGCATTCGCGAGATCGGCGTGCGGCGCGCCCTGGGTGCCACCCAGCGGGAGATTCTCGCGCAGTTTCTGGCCGAGGCAGTGTTGATCAGCCTCGCCGGTGGTGTAGCGGGGATCGTCTTGGGCACGGCGATCAGCTTGGGCATTGAGCAGCTGGCCGATATCAAGACAGTGGTGTCGGGGATGTCAGTATTTGTGGCCTTCGGGGTGTCGATCTCCGTGGGATTGGTGTTCGGAATTCTTCCTGCATGGCGCGCGGCGCGGCAGGACCCCGTGGTCTGCCTTCGCTACGAATGACCGACATGAACACACAAATTGCTGGAAGTGCCTGGCGCGTCGTCGTGTTGGGCAGCGCGATGCTGCTTTGTGCTGGGCGGTTGGCCGCGCAGCCGACGGCGGTCGGAGCGCTCACGTTGCAAGAAGCCATCGGCATGGCGCTCGATCGTGGCCCATCCACGCGTTCGGCCACACGGGCCCGGGATGCGGCACGATTCCGTGACGCGTCGTTCAATGCGCGATTGCTGCCACAGATGTCCATCACGGGCGAGGCGCCCACGTACAGTCGCGCCATCGTGCCGGTGGTGCAGCCGGACGGATCCACGCGTTTCGTGGCCCAACAGCAACGCCAGTCCTCACTGGGATTGCAGGTGGCGCAACGGTTGCCATTCACCGGTGGTGATCTGTTTCTCTCGTCGGGGCTTACCAACGTCAACGTGCTGGGCCAGCAGGAGCTCAGGTTGTGGCGCAGTACGCCGCTGCAGCTTGGGGTGCGTCAGCAGATCTTCCGCCTCAACACGCAGGCGTGGGACAACAAAGAGCAGGATGTCCGGGCCGATGCCGCCGAACAGCAGTTTCTCGAGGCGCGCGAATCGATCTCGCAGCAGACGGCCGCATTGTACTTCGATCTGTTTGCGGCCCAGACCGCACTGGCCAATGCCGAGGCGAATGCCGGTGTGAACGACACGTTGTTCACGCTGAACAAGGGCCGCTACGAAGTGGGGCGCATTGGTGAGAACGACCTGCTGCAAAGCGAACTGGCGGTACTGCGTTCGCAAAATGCCGTGCAGTCTGCGCGACTGGATGAACAGCGGGCCGCGGCGGCGCTGCGGCTGCAGCTGGGGTATCCGTCCACCGCCCCGCTGACCCTGCGCGTGAGCAACGAAGTGCCGGCGATCACGGTGGACACTGCGGTGGCGATGCGGGAGGCGCTGGCGAATGCGGCGCAGCTGCGGGACGCTGATTTGCAAATGATACAGCAGAATCGGCGGGTGGCCGAAGCGCGACGCAACACGGGCTTTGGCGCCACGGTATCGGCCAGTGTGGGCTTCAACCAAACGGCCGAGAATTTCAACGAGGCCTACCGGTCGCCGCTCCAGAGCCAGCAGTTCGCGGTGGGGGTGGAGATGCCGCTGGTGCAGTGGGGCGCGCGGCGGGCCCAGATTCAGGCTGCGGTGGCCGATCGCGAACGGGTGGAGACGGATGTGCGTGTGTTGCGGGAGCGTCGTGTGCTGGACGCCCGCTTCGCTGCCCTCGAACTGGAACAGGCCAGTCGCCAGCTCCTGACGGCGGCCAAGGCCGACACGGTGGGCTCAAAGCGCTTCGAAGTGGCCCGCAATCGTTATGCGATCGGCCGCATCGACATCAGCAACCTCTATATTGCACAGGTGGAGAAAGACCAGGCGCTCGAGGCGTATGTGCGAGCGCTGCGCGGGTACTGGGACGCTTACTATCGCGTGCGTCGGTTGACGCTGTACGACTTTGAGCGAGGCGCCCGGATCCGCTGACCGGATCACCCTTGCAAGACCCATGAACAATCCCGCATACGGGATCCTGCTGGCCATCAGCTTCTGTCACCTGCTCAATGACATGATGCAGGCGCTGATGCCAGCGATCTATCCGAGTCTCAAGGCCGAACTGGGCCTGAGCTTCACGCAGGTCGGGCTCATCACGCTGGCCTACCAGATCACCGCCTCGTTTCTGCAGCCGCTCGTCGGCTTCATGGCGGACAAGCGGCCCACACCGCAGGCGCTGCCCGGTGGCACCATCTTCACGCTCGCTGGCCTGACGGTGCTGTCGGCGGCGCACCGTTACGAACTCGTGCTCCTGGGCGCCTGCCTGCTCGGCATGGGTTCTTCGGTGTTTCACCCCGAGGCGTCGCGCGTGGCGCGCATGGCGGCCGGTGGACGCAACGGCCTCGCGCAGTCGCTCTTTCAGGTGGGTGGCAATGCCGGCAGCGCACTCGGACCGCTCGCGGCCGCGCTGGTGGTGGTGCGCTGGGGGCAGAGCAGTCTGGCGTTCTTCGCGCTGCTGGCCCTGCTGTCGTGCGCGATTCTGTGGAAGGTGAGCCTCTGGTACCGGCACACGGGGCTCGCGCGCCTCGAGGCGGGACGTAAGGCCGCAGCCGAGTTCGCGCTGCCCAAGGGCACGGCGCGCCGCGGCATCGTGATTCTGCTGATGCTGATCTTTTCGAAGTATGTGTACCTCGCGAGTCTCACCAGCTACTTCATCTTCTATCTCATGCACCGGTTCGGCGTGACGGTGGAAGTGGCGCAGTTCCACCTCTTCCTGTTCCTCGCGGCGGTGGCGGTGGGCACGGTGGCCGGCGGGCCGATCGGCGATCGTATCGGTCGGAAGTACGTGATCTGGATGTCGATCCTGGGCGTGTTGCCATTCAGTCTGCTGCTGCCGCATGTGGACCTGTTCTGGACGGGCGTACTGAGCGTGATCATCGGTCTGCTGCTGGCGTCGGCTTTTCCGGCCATCGTGGTGTTCGCGCAGGAGCTGGTGCCGGGCAAGGTGGGCATGATTTCCGGCCTGTTCTTCGGCTTCTCGTTCGGCATGGGTGGCGTTGGCGCGGCCGTGCTGGGCAAGCTGGCCGACGTGTACGACATCGAGACGGTGTACCAGGTGTGTGCCTTCCTGCCGGCCATCGGTCTGCTGGCAGCCCTGCTGCCCGACGTGCGCCGGCCGGCCGCTGCCACGGCCCCGGTGGTGGCGGAGTAGTTCGCGCAGTAACTCTTCGGCATGCCCAAGCCGAAGATGCCTCGCACCGAACAGCCCGTAGCCGCGGCGCCGGCGCACTTTGCGCAGGCGCTTGACGCGCTGGTGGCAAAGATCCGCGAGGATCGGTCGGTGCTGGCGGTGGTGCTGTGCGGCAGCCTCGCGCACGACACGGTGTGGAAACGGTCGGATATCGACCTCGTGCTGGTGACCATCGACGACAAGCTCGTGCCGGCGGCGTCGATGGCACTCGATGCGGACGGCGTGAATGTGCACGCACTCATGTTGCCACGTGCGGCATTCAAACGGCTCGCCGATGGCGCGCTGAGCAACTCGTTCCTGCACTCCTTGCTGAGCAAGGGCCGGCTGCTGTATACGCACGACGAGTCCATCGCGCCGGTGCTCGAGCGCATGCGTGTCATCGGCGGGCGTGATACGCAGATTCAGATGCTGGCGGCGGCCACCGAGGCGCTCTCGTGCCTGTACAAGGCGCGCAAGTGGTTTCTCACCCGTGGCGACTACGACTACACGGCGGTGTGGATTCTCGCTGCCGCCACGCCCATCGCACGCATGGAAGTGATGCGTCACGGTCAGCTATCCGACCGTGAAGTGCTGCCACGCGCACTCCCGCTCAATCCGGCGCTGTTCTCGGTGATCTACACGGGTATGCTGAATGGACAGAAAGACCGTGAGACCGTGGAGCGCGCGCTGACGATGGCCGAAGCCCACCTGTTGGCCCTGGCGCCGCAGTTCGCGGAACCCGTGGTGGCGTGGCTGTCGGAGGTCCATGAAGCGCGGTCGTGCACGGAAATCGATGCCCACTTTGCCCGTACCATGGGCGTGGAGCATGTGAGCGGTGCGTGCGAATACCTTGCCGATCAGGGCGTGATCGGACGCGCATCGGTGACGTCGCGTCTCACGAAAAAAAGTTCGGCGGATGTGCAGGAGCTGGCCTTCTATGCACTCACTCCTCCTCCCGATGTCTACTAAGAAAGCGGCGAAGACGAGCAAGTCGGCCAGGACCACCACGGCCGCTTCCAAGCGCACAGAGGGCAGTCGCGCTACGCCACGCACCACCGTGGCCGTGCAGGGCGCTCGCGTGCACAACTTGCGCAACGTATCGGTGGAGATTCCGCGCGATCGTCTCGTGGTGGTGACCGGACTGTCGGGATCGGGCAAGTCGTCGCTGGCCTTCGACACCATCTACGCCGAAGGCCAGCGGCGCTACATGGAGAGCCTGTCGTCGTTCGCCAAGCGGTTCGTGGCGCAGGTGAGCAAGCCCGATGTGGATTTCATCTTCGGGTTGTCGCCCGTCATCTCCATCGAACAGAAGACCATAGCCAGCAACCCACGCTCCACCGTGGGCACCATGACCGATGTGGCGAGCTACATGAACCTGCTGTTCGCCACTATCGGCGAGCCGCACTGCCCGCGCACCGGTGAAGTGGTGCCGAGTCGGTCGGCGTCGCAGATCCTGGAAGCGGTGTTGTCGCTGCCCGATGGCGCCGAGGTGGAACTACGCGCACCGTTGTTCAAGGTGTACGGTGAAGAGCTGGATGTGGTGTTCACCGAGGTGCGCAAGAAAGGCTGCCGTCAGGTGATCGTGGATGGCCAGACGATCGATCTGGCCGAGCAGGTGGAGCTGGAAGCCGCGCTGGTACAGCAGATGGACGCCATCGTCGACCGTCTCGTGGTGCGGCGTCGCAATGAAAAGGCGCTCAAGGCCGCCATCTCGGCAGCGCTGCTGGTGGGTGATGGCCTGTTGCACGTGCATATCTCCAAGGGCCCCACCAAAGCCGAGATCGCGAAGTTCCACGCCACACACAGCAGTGCCACGCAGCACTTCATCTACGGCGACATCTCACCCGAGTACTTCCAGTTCAACAATCCCGAGGCTGCGTGCCGTACGTGCGGCGGTCTTGGTGTGGACAAGCTCACCCATCCTGACCTGCTGATCCCCGATCCCAAGCGGTCGATTCGCGGTGGCTGTTTTGTGCGCGAGGCCTACCGCTACAATCCCGATACGTGGGATGGCCGCATCATGTGGACGCTGGCCAAGCTGCAGGGGTTCTCGCTCGACACGCCGTGGCAGGATCTCGATGCCTCCGCGCGCAACGCGGTACTGTACGGCCTGGAGCGCCGCTTTCGCACTGAGGCGCCGCCGGAGAGCACCGTCAAGCGAGCCGACTGGGACCGTCATGAAGTGGGATTCGGCGGCATCGCGCGACGCATCGAGCGCAACTATCGTCGCTATCGTCAGCGCGGAGAAGGCGATTCGCGCATGGAAGCGTGGCTCGACAAGGTCATGGTCGAACACACCTGTCCCGACTGCCTGGGCACGCGGCTGCGCACTACGCGCCTGTTGTTCACGGTGCAGGGCAAGTCAGTACACGACCTCGGCGCGATGCACTTCGACGAACTGCATCAATTCCTTGGCCGCGTGAAGCCTGTCGGACGAGGAGCCGGTGCCGGTCAGCAGATTCTGGATGAGATCCGCGGACGACTGTCGTTGTTGCTGGGTATTGGCCTCGACTACCTGAGCTTCAACCGGAAGTCTGGCACGTTGTCGGGTGGAGAATCGCAGCGCATCCGGCTGTCCACGCAGATCGGTTCGGGACTCATGGGCATGCTGTATGTGCTCGATGAACCGAGCATTGGCCTGCACCCCAAGGACAACGCCAAGATGATCGCCACGCTCGAACGACTGCGTGATATCGGCAACACGGTGCTAGTGGTGGAGCACGACGAAGACACGGTGCGCGCGGCCGATCACATCGTGGAGATGGGACCGGGCCCCGGTGTGCACGGCGGCACCGTGGTCGTGCAGGGCACAGTACAGGATGTGCTGCGGTGCAAGGCGTCGCCCACCGGTCAGTTCCTGTCGGGCAAGCGGGCCATCGCGTTGCCGGCACAACGGCGCACTGGCACTGGCCATTCGCTCGTCATTCGTGGGGCGCGTGAAAACAACCTGCGCGATGTGACCGTGAAGATCCCCCTTGGCACTTTGGTGGCTATCACCGGGGCGTCGGGATCGGGGAAGAGCACGCTCATCAACGATGTCCTGTACAAGGCGTTGTGGAAGCGACTCGAGGACACGCGCACGCTGCCGGGTGAGCACGATGGTGTGGACGGCATGGAACATGTCCACAATGTGGTGAGCATCGACCAGAGCCCCATCGGGCGCAACTCGCGTTCCAATCCGGCAACGTATGTGGGTTTCTATGACACCATCCGCGACCTCTTCACCGCGGAACCGCTGTCGGTGGAACGGGAGTACAAAGCCGGGCGATTCTCCTTCAACGTGAAGGGTGGTCGTTGCGAGGAGTGCCAGGGTGAAGGTGTGATCACCACGCAGATGTACTTCATGCCGGATGTGGAGGTCATCTGCGGTGCCTGCAAGGGCGCGCGCTTCAATGCCGAAACGCTCGATGTGACGGTGCGTGGCAAGACGATCGACGATGTGCTCAACATGTCGATCGAAGAGGCGGTGCAATTTTTCCGCGACGAACCCGTGATTGCGCGGCGCGTGGACGTGCTCAACACGCTGGGGCTCGGCTATCTCACCATTGGTCAGTCGGCCACGACGCTGTCGGGTGGTGAGGCACAGCGTGTGAAGATCGCGGCCGAATTGAGCAAGCTGCAGCGCACCAAACACACGGTGTACATCCTCGATGAGCCCACCACGGGCTTGCACCTCGCGGACGTGGAGCGCTTGCTGCAGTCACTCAACCGTCTCGCCGATTCGGGGCACACGGTCATTCTCATCGAGCATCACCTGGATGTGATCAAGACGGCCGATCATGTGATCGATCTTGGTCCCGAGGGAGGGCATGCGGGGGGCACAATCGTCGCGCAGGGGCCACCAGAGGTGATCGCTGCCACCAAGGCGTCACATACGGGGCGCTTTCTCAAGAACAAATTGCCGGCCCGGACCGTGCGCGGGTGACACGATTGAAGGAGGGGCGGGTATCGCAGGCATGCGATCGATCCCATCTCTCCCCAGCCGGTCAACCGCCCAGTCCCATCGTGCGGTATTCGGCGCCCTTCGTGCGATCATTCTCGCAGCCGCGACGGTCGCCCTTTCGGCGTGCAGCGATTCCACCGGTCCGGGCGACTCGGCGCTGGCGGCCGCCGAGGCACGCTGGCGATTGGTGAAGCCGGCGTCGAACACCTATACGATGCGGCAGGAGGTGCATTGTTTCTGCGCCTTCGGTGGTGCCGAGTACGCCGTGACCGTCACCAATGGCACGGTGTCGGGGGCCACGCCCGTGAGTCGCCCCTCCGAAGGATTGGGGCCACCGCCGCTCACTGCCTTTCGCACCGTCGATCAGCTGTTCGCCGAGGTGCGGAATGCGCTCGGAAAGACAGGGACGTTGAAGGAGGTCACCTACGATGAGGTGGCGGGATATCCCACGCGACTGGCGCTCGATCCGCTTCCCAATGCGATCGACGACGAGGTGGGGTATGTGACGCGTGCGGTGGGTCCGCAGCCCTAGGGCTTCGAATCGGGACATGGGTGCGATGAAGAACGGCCAGAAGATATAGGCGCCCCCTAAACCTCGGCGCATCGAGCGGTATCATATCCCGTGTGCCCCGCCGATTCCCCTGAGTCCGGGCCTGACGGTCGTTCCTGAACAGCCGCCGGCGCCTGCCGTGATCGACCCCGTCGTGCGTGCTGCGCAGGACGGGGATGCCGCAGCATTTGCCCAACTGTATGACCAGCACGCGACGCGCTTGTTTGCGCTGGCGCTTGGTCTCACCGGCGATCGACAGATGGCGGAAGAGCTGGTGCAGGATGGGTTCGTACGCGCGTGGGAGCGTCTGACCACGTTTCGCGGCGATTGTGCGTTCTCCACGTGGCTGCACCGGGTCACGGTGAATGTGTTGCTGGTGAACGAGCGTAGCCGCAAGCGCCGGGCGCTGCGTGTGGCCATTGCCTCAGATCTGGCGGACGGCCGCGACGGACCATCGCCACCGCTCGATGCACCACTGCGGGCACCTGATGTCGCACTGTCCATGGACCTCGAAGCGGCGGTGTCGCGATTGCCGGCTGGTGCACGTGCCGTATTCGTGATGCACGATGTCGCTGGCTATGCTCATGCGGAGATCGCGAATCAGCTTGGTATCGCCGAGGGCACGTCCAAGGCTCACCTGTTCCGGGCGCGACGCTTGTTGCGCGGGATGCTCGACCGATGAAACACACCTCTCCACAGGATGCGGGTCGCGACGCCGGGATGTCGTGCGATCAGGTGGCGTCGCAGCTGGCGGCGTACATGAATGGCACGTTGTCGCCCGAGGATTCGTCGCGTCTCGAGTGGCACGCGGCGTCCTGCGGCACGTGCGAGGCCTTGCTCGAGCAGGCGACCATGCGGCCGGCGTCGTATGCACCCACTTCCTTTGCACCAGAATTGCCCGACACGCTCAAGGCGCAGGTGTTGGCGGCGGTGGACGGGCAGTGGCAACAGCAGGCTGGCCGCGTGCAGCGTATGCGCGTCTGGCGTCGCAGTGCGATGGTCGCGACGTTGGCGGCAGCAGCGGTGCTGGTCATCGCGGTGATGACACGTGGTCGTGGTTCCGTGGGTGACGCCCCGATGGTCGCCGATTCCGGGCGTGTCGGCAACTCGTCCACGATGGTGATGTCGAACGTGATGCACGAGGCGGAGTCGATGGCCACTACGCAGGCGGCGTCGGAGTTCTCGGCGCTCGATGCCGCGATGCAGGAACTCGATGCGGCGCTGGCCGCGACGCCGGACGATGCGGAACTGCGTCGGTATCGGTCCACCATTCGCACGCGGCGGGATGAGCTCGAACGCCGTGTGCGGGACGCGGCGTCGTGAACGCACGAGGATTGCTCGATGGCGCGCTGACGGCCGCGTTGCTGCTCTGCCCTGCGGCCGTACATGCGCAGGGCAGTGCCGCCACTCCCATCGATCGCGGATTTGCTGCCACGTCGGACGTGACCATGCGTATCTATCTCCCCAAGGGGCGATTGCGCGTGAGCACGTGGACGCGCGACTCCGTGCATGTACGCGGTACGGTGGGAGCCACAGCCAGCTTCTTCGGTGGCGGGTCGCGCACCCATGTGAAGCTGGGTGTGGAAGCGCGCCTCGCGAGTGATACACGCCTGCCGGATGCCGACTGGGTAGTGCAGGTGCCGGCGCGGGCGCGCCTGTGGATCAAGCAGATCGATGGCGATCTCGAAGTCACCGGCGTGCAGGGTGAACTCGAGGCCTATACGGTGGCGGGCCGTATGGCGGCGCGCAGCGTGGGCGGCAATGTGATGCTCGAGTCGATCGATGCGCCCGTTACGGTGGAGTCGGCGCGAGGTGACCTGCGCGTGCGCGGTAGCAAAGGCGCCGTGGTGCTCCGTGATGTCGACGCGACGGTATCGGTGGCGACGGTGAGCGGACCAGTGAAGGTGACTGGCGGGCGACCGGATGGGCGTGTGGAGACCATTGGCGGCGATGTGGTCATCGAACGTCCGCAATTGACCAAGGCCGAGCTGGAGGTGCAGACGCACAGTGGGGGGATCACGCTGCGTGTGGATCCGCGCAAGGCGCCGTTGCTGAACCTGAGCACACGCGCCGGTTCGCCAACGGGCGAGCGCATCACCGGGCAGGCGGCGTTTGGGCAGTTGGTGGCGCGATCGTTCAAGGGCGCCATCATAGTGCAACGGTTGCCATAGATGGGTCGGGCATGATTCGCCGAGAATTGCACTAAACGCCGATGGAGCAACCGGCATCTCTCCTGTGGGCACAGGCCCGTTCGTTCACACAGGAGGAGGAGATGTCGAACACTCTGCTTCGTCGACTGCCGATGCTGGCGCTGGGGTTCACCGTGCTGGCGGGCCCGCCGCACATGACGGTGCGTACGATGCCCATCTCGTCGGCCACGGCATTCGAACTCGATGTGGATCATCATCACAGTGATCCCGGTCAGGTGGCGGTGACGGGTCGCGCCGAAGGGGTGCGCCACGGAGCGCGGGTGTCATTGCCGCTCACACTCGTCCGCAAGGACGCGATGCACTACACGGTGGCGCGTCAGTGGGAGAAGAACATGGCGTGGGTGCTGGTGTTCTCCATCGAGCAGGGGCCGCAGGGCGCGCATGGGGTGGCCGAGGCGGTGGTGAGCATCGAGGCCAATGGCGCGGTGGGGCCGGTGGAGTACGTCAGCCCCGAGGTGCGGAAGGACGGCAAGCCGTTGGCGGCGACGACGGCCAAGGTGAATCAGGCGCTGAAGAAGCTGGGATTGGTGACGGCGTCGAAGTAGGTGACGGGCGGAAAGGTGTGCCGGTATATATTCGGGCAGGGCAACGCCCGTGGTTTCCCCAGACCTCCCGATCATGACCGTGCAATACTTCACGGCGACGAGCCTCGATGGCTTTCTCGCCGATGCCAATCATTCGCTCGAGTGGCTGCTGCAGTTCGGTAGCGAGGACCCGTCCTATCCTGAGTTCATTCGCGAGGTGGGTGCCATCGCGATGGGCTCCAGCACGTACGAGTGGCTGTGGCGGCATCACCTGGCACCCGATGCACCCCACCCGATGGCGTGGCCGTATGCGCAACCTGCGTGGGTATTCAGCAGTCGCACATTGCCCGTCATCGAGGGAGCCGATGTGCACTTCGTGCGCGGCGATGTGCGGCCGGTGTTCGAAGCCATGCAGGCGACACTGCGCGAACGGCAGGCAGCCGGCCATGCCGCGCCGAACATCTGGATCGTCGGCGGCGGCGATCTGGCGGGTCAGTTCCATGACGCGGGTCTGCTCGACGAGATGATCGTGACCATCACTTCGGTCACGCTGGGGCAGGGCGCGCCGCTCTTTCCGCGCCGCATCGCCACGCCATCGCTGTCACTCAAGGCCGTGCGTCAGGTGGGGCCCGAGTTCGTGCAGCTCACCTATACGGTGCCGAAGGGCTGAACAGCCAACAGCCAACAGCCAACAGCCAACAACGGGGGGAACACAGAGCACGCAGAAACTGTGCAGAGCGCACAGATACAACAAACAACAAAAGCATGAATCGAACGTTTGCCGAGCGTTCAATTCAGAGTTGTCTTTGTGTCATCTGCTTTGTTTCTGTGCGCTCTGTGTTCCCCCCGCTGTCAGCACACGTGTCGCCACGGCGAGTCTGGCTCAGCCGCGCAGTTTGAGCTGTCTGAGCAGGGCACGGCGTTCCACCAGCGCCTGCACATGCGCGCGCTGCAGCACGTAGAGCCAGCCGCCGTACACAGCCGCCAGTTGTGTGAGCACGAACAGGGCAAGACTGGCGCCCATGTCGGGGTGCAAACCTCGACCCAGCTGCAGCAACACACTCACGCTGCCCGTCCAGGCCAGCAGGCGTGGCAACGATGCCGTGAAAGATCTCGCATCGCGTCCATAAAACTCGGCGCTGATGTAGCCCACCAACGTGAAGGCCGCGACGTGTTCGAGGGCTCGATACATGACGGGCTGTGAGATATCCACGCCCGGCGGCGTGAGAGCCAACGTCCATTGCCAATCACCACCCACCTCGGTCAGCGGCCAGAGCGATGAGAGAGCGAGGTAGGTCGCGTACAACGGCAACATCAGCCGCAGTGTGGGCAGTTCAAAACGCTGTGCTCCGTCACGGGCGGCCGCACGCCCCGTGGCGATGCTGCGCAGCAAGGCGACGCCCAGCGTGAGCGTGCCGCCGGCGGCGATGAGTGGCACATCACCACGCGTGCCCGGCACGAGCGCGACAAACACCCAGCCGAGTACCACGCCGATCAACCAGATCCGGTTGTTGATGCGGCGCGGCGTCATGTAGGCTGCGTGCACGGTGCCGATGATGCCACCCGCCACGGCCGCGATGGGCAGGACCAGCCACCGGCGCAGTTCACCTTCACTGCCCAGGCCCACCAGCCAGCAGAGGGGAATGAGCAGGTACACGAGCCCCATCAGGGGCAGCTCGAGCGCAAAACTCTGCACGGCGTCTTCATCGCGCACGCGCGAGGCCACCCGCGCAAAGAGCCAGGCACCCAGCGCCGCTCCGGCGGTGTTGGTGGCGAGGTCGAACAACGAGGTGTAGCGCGTCGGTGCGAACAGCTGCAACAGTTCAATGGTGCCGCTGATGGCTCCACCCAGAATCACTACCCGGGGCCAGTCGGGTGGGGCGCCACGCGGGCGGGTGAGCTGGTACACGTAACCGAACGGCACGAACATCAGGACGTTCATGACCAGATCGGTCCAGTTCCAGATGTCGGTGAGACCGTGCGCCGGCGTGAGCTGGAACCGGAACGGCGCCAATGTGATGATCCCCATCATCAGGGCCAGATAGCCAAGCACGGCCCGTCCGAGGCGGAGGGCCGTGAAGTCGGCGGCACGTCGAAAACGGAACGCCGAAGTCTGCGAAAGGGAACGGGGCGGCATGTGCGGAAGAGTATCGACGCGTGCTAGCTTTTCCTCGTGTGATTCTCGTGAGATGGAACGCTCAGGTCCATCGACTCGCCCCATCCCCGTAACGCCCTGACGCGTGACACGATCCGCCGCCCTCGCCGCGACGTTCGCCCTGCCGGCGTCGCTCGCCCTTTCGGCGTTCGCCTCGTCTGCCCTCCTGCCGTCGCCCCTGCTGGCCCAGCGTGCCCGGGCCGCATCGGCTCGTCCGGCCCAGCCGTACGTGCCACCGGCCGGCAGTTGGGAGCGACGTTCGCCCTCCACACTCGGCCTCGACTCGGCCAAGCTGGCCGAAGCCGTGGCGTTTGCCGTGAGCAAGGAGAGTCGCACCCCGCGTGACCTCGAACTCAATCACTACGCCACGTTCGGGCGCGAACCGTTGGGTGATCCCATCGGACCGCTGCCGCCGCGCGGTGATGCCACGGGCGTGATCCTCAAGGGTGGCTACGTGGTGGCCACGTGGGGCAATCCCGATGCGGAAGAGACGACCAACAGTGTCACGAAGAGCTTCGTGAGCACGGTGGTGGGGCTCGCCGTGGATGCGGGCAAGATCCGCAGTGTGCACGACACCGTGGCGTCGTACATGCCGCCCATCGTGCGTGCGCGTCCCAACGGGCGCGGCTACGAGCGCGACTGGCCGGGCAACGATCGCATTCTCATGCCGTTCGATTCCCCGCACAATCGCCGCATCACCTGGGATCACCTGCTGCGGCAGGTGAGTGACTGGGAAGGCACGTTGTGGGGCAAGCCCGAATGGGCCGACCGTCCCGCACAGAATGCGGCCACGTGGACCACACGTCCGCGTGAAGAGCCGGGCAAGACTTACGAGTACAACGACACGCGCGTGAATGTGCTGGCGCTGGCCGCGTTGCAGGTGTGGCGCAAGCCGTTGCCGGAAGTGCTCAAGGAGCGGGTCATGGACCCGATCGGCGCATCGGATACGTGGCGCTGGTATGGCTATGACAATTCGTGGATCGTGCTCGACGGCCGCGAAGTGCAGAGCGTGAGCGGTGGTGGGCACTGGGGTGGTGGCATGATCATCAATGCGTGGGACATGGCGCGTTTTGGCCTGCTCACGTTGCGCCGCGGCAAGTGGGGTGAACGCCAGTTGCTCAGCGATGCCTGGGTGACGCAGGCCCTCACGTCCACGCCGGCCCAGAAGACGTACGGTTACATGAACTGGTTCGTGAACCCCGACAAGTCGTATCTGGCGGCCGCACCGGCACAGGCATTCGTGCATGTGGGCGCCGGCAACAACTTCATCTACGTGGACCCGGTCAATGATCTCGTGGCCGTGGTCCGCTGGATGGACACGACGGGCAGCCTCAATCAGTTCGTCGAGAAGTTGCTCGCCGCCCAAGTGAGCCGGTGAACGCCGGTTCACGCGCACTCACGCGACAGGCCGGTCCTCGTGAGGAGCTGGCCAATGCGCTCACGCATGGTGCGGGACTACTGGCCAGCCTGATCGGCCTGCCGTTTCTCGTCATCGCCGCCGCCGCGCGTGGTGAGCGGGTGACGCTCATTGGCGCGAGCGTGTTCGGCGCGACGCTGATCGCGCTGTACGCGGCGAGCACGGCCTATCATGCGGTGTCCACGCCCACGATCAAGCAGCGGCTGCGCGTGCTCGATCATGCGGCGATCTACCTGCTCATCGCCGGCACATACACGCCATTCACGCTGGGTGTGTTGCGGGGCACCTGGGGCTGGACGCTGTTCGGTATCGTCTGGACCCTTGCCGCGATCGGTGTGTTGTTCAAGGTGCTGGTGGGCAGTGGACGCTTCGCGAAGCTGTCGACGTTCATCTACATCGCGATGGGATGGCTGGTCATCGTGGCCATCAAGCCCCTGGTGCTGGCTATCGACACTGCGGGGCTCGCGCTGCTGCTGGCTGGTGGCCTGCTGTACACGGTGGGTGTGGTCTTTTACGTGGACAAGCGCCGCGCATGGACGCACCCGGTGTGGCACCTGTTCGTGCTGGGTGGCAGCATCTGCCACTACTTCGCTGTGCTCAACCACGCCTCGCTCGTGCGCTGAAGCGCCGAGCCATCTCCTGACTCTTTCGTCGCGCCATGGCGTCCAGTTTGCTCGTATTGCTCGACGACATCACGTCGATGCTCGATGATGTCGCCCTGCTCACCAAGGTCGCAGCCAAAAAGACATCGGGTGTGATGGGCGACGACCTCGCGCTGAATGCCGAACAGGCGTCGGGTGTGCGGGTCGATCGCGAACTGCCGGTGGTGTGGGCGGTGGCCAAGGGATCTCTGGTCAACAAGGTGATCCTCGTGCCCGTGGCGCTGCTCATCAGTGCGTTTGCGCCTGGTGCAGTCATGCCGCTCATGCTGATTGGTGGCTTGTTTCTGTGTTACGAAGGCGTGGAGAAGCTGCTGCACAAGGCGCTGCATCGGCATGAAGAGCCCGACACGGTGCATCCGGTCATCGCACAACCCGAGCTCACGGACGAGCAACGCATTGCGGTGGAGCAGGGCAAGATCAAGGGGGCCATCCGCACGGACTTCGTGTTGTCGGCCGAGATCATTGTGATCTCGCTGGGGACGATGAGTGCGGCGCCCATCGGGATGCAGATCGGTGCACTGAGCCTGGTGAGTCTGGCCGCCACGGTTTTTGTGTATGGGCTCGTGGCCGGCATCGTGAAGCTGGACGATCTCGGGCTCGCCTTGCACAACCGTGGCCGCGCCATCGGCGGTGTCATTCTCAAGACGGCGCCGTGGCTCATGAAGAGCCTGTCGGTA
>NZ_DASWXE010000061.1:0-45046 GCF_036405635.1 Gemmatimonas sp.
CAGGCGATGGCACACCGAGAGCGTCATTGGTTGATCGCCGGAATGACTCGCCGGGAGCGGCCCGCGGGTGTCGCTGTCTGCATGACTCCAGGAGATCGTGGCGTCCAACAGGCGCGCGACGGTGTCTGCTCGGCCAGGCCTATGGCGCGTACCGGTCACATGCCGGATGGCGAGGCGTGCCTTCTCGGCGATACGCGCTTCAGCGCGTAGGGCCCGAGAAGCGGCAACAGAGGCACGCAGCCGATAGACATGCACGGTGTGATGTGGGGAGCCGAGTCGGGCGCTGCGCCCCACGCGCTGGCGCAGCAGGGCGTCCGTCCAGGGCAGGTCGAGATGTACCACCACGCCCGCGTCCTGCAGGTTCACGCCTTCAGCCAACAGGTCGGTGGCGAGCAGCAGCCGTACGGCTTGGTGTGGCGGGGGCGGTGGTTTGCCCTGTGCTCGCGGAGCGAACAGCGCGAGGAGTTCCTCCCGAGCGATGGGGCCGCTGGCGATCCGACCCTGGGTGCTCGTCAGCAGGCCTATGCCCGGTGTGTTGCGGAGGGCGCGATGGAGTGCGACGGCGGTGCGCTCGAACTGCGAGAACGCAATGACCGGCACGTCGTGGTGTTTGCGCATGATGCGCTTCAGGAGCGCGGCGCGGCATGCGTCACCGGTCGCAGATCGCGCGTGGTGGCGTGCGAGCTCGGCGATCGCATCGAGATGACGCTCGAGGGTGGGAATCAGCGCGTCGCAGTCTGCGTGGTGCGTGGCCAGCAATTCCGGAAAACCCAGTTGCCCTCCGGAATCGCCAACGATCCACGACTGCAGCTCCCGGGACGTGGGGTGACGTCCGGTCTGCAGGGCGTCTTGCATGGCTTGCCCTCGCAGTTGGCGTTGGCGTAGGGCACCGGCCAGCGCGGCATCACTCGAACACCAGGCGCGAAGCAGGCCGAGCCGAATCAGTGCGCTGGCGGCGGCACCTTCGTGAGTGGGCAGGGGAGCTGGAAGTGAAAGGATCAGTTCCAGTGTGCGCGAATCCTGTGGTGCTCCTGCGCTCCGATGCTCGCGGACAACAGGCTTGCCTGGCAGGCCCGCTGGTCGCGGGGCCTGAGTGGGCTGCGCCAGCGTTCGTCGTACGATGAGGTCGTTGTGCAGGTTGTGCGTGAACAGCGCACAGAGTGTGCGCAATTCGTCGCTGTTGTTGTGCAGAGGCGTGGCGGAGAGCAGCAGCGTGTGTGCTCCGGCGATGGCGTGTGCGATGGTGCGATAGCGCGTGGTATTGGTGTTCCGCAGTTGGTGTGCTTCATCGATGATGACGAGGGTGCCTGGCCCTTCGGCGATGCGGTGTCGTGGAGTGCGGGAGAACCGTTGGAGGGAGTGCAGGTGGGCTCGACGGCCGATTGTGCGCTGGATCGCGCTGCGCCACATGGGGAGCAGGGTGGCGGGTGCGATGACGTGCACCATGTCGTACTCGCTGGCGACGTCGAGGGCCACGAATGTCTTGCCGGTGCCCACATCATCGGCGAGCAGTGCACCGCCGTGACGGGCGATGATGGTGCGCAGGTGTTGGGCTGTGGCGCGTTGCTGTGGATGCAGCGAGACAGCGCCGAGTTGGAGAGATGCTACCGGCTGTCCTGCGGACACTGTCTCGTGCGTGTGCAGGGCATCGGCGATCTGTCGTTGCGTATCCGCCAGCGCAACTATTGGCGGCAGCGGATGCTCCAGACGCGCGCTGCTACGCATGACGGTACCAGTCCAGCAATGGCTGGAGTTGATCCACGGTGAGCCCGTAGGCTGCGGCGACCGTTGCATCGAGTGCAGCGGGTTGTGGCAGCGATTCGAGCTGCCCGTTGTGCAGGCGTTGGCCCAGCGGGGCGAGCAGCCGGCGTGCGGTGGGCCAGTTGGCGGGGAGTGGAAGCGAAGCCACGGTCCAACCGAGGAACCGTCGGAAGCCGCCGCGTGCAGGCTCGGCGAGTGGGTCGAGCCAGGCGGCTGCGATGGTGGATTGCAGCAGGGCATGCAGTGCGAACGCATCGGCTTCTGATCGCACGCGCATGACGTAGCAGCTGTTCAGTGGCACGGTGGGATCACCGGCGAGCAGCACCTGTGTGCGGAGTCGTTTGCCGATGTCGGCCCAGACGACGCGCGGAGCATCGGAGCGTGCGGACTCCGTTCTGAACAGCGCCCACCAGGGTGTGGTGTGTCTGGCATCGCGGCGGGCGTGCAGGCGTGGGCGCCATTGGGCGAGCCAGCGATGTGTGGCAGTGGGAAGGGCAGGGAGGGCGGAACCATCGAGGCCGTGCGTCCAGATGATCCGTAGATCAGCAGACTCCGCGGAGTCGTCAGCGTGCGCGCGGAACGGGTCGCGCACGGATTCACCCCGCAGGGCGGGGCGGAGCAATTGCCGCTCGATCACGCCTTGGCGTGGCAGGGCCGTCGTGAGGGCGGTGACGGTGGCGGAGTGATCATCGTGTTCGAGGGCGTGCACCAGAAAGGCTGCGTTGCATCCGCATTTCACGCCGAGTAGTGGGCGTCCGAGTTGAGAGAGGGCGAGCGGCGTGCCGGCATCGCGGATACGTTGGAACGCCGAGTGGGCGTCGGACGGGAGGAGGAGCCACGGCGCGTCGGGATCACCATCGAGCGAGAGGGCTGGTGCTGCAACCTGGAAGCGGTATGGTGATTCCCGGACGAGGGTGATGCGGACTGGCTGTTCGTTGGCAACGTCACGTGGAGCCATTTCGGCGAAGCGGGCCGGATCGTGTCGTGCGATGCTGGTGCGGCGTTCGGCGACGACCAGCGACGGGTAGGTGGCCGCATCGAACTGTGCCGGCGCATCACTCCAGTCGTGGATGGACTTGAGGTGCGTTTCCTGTTGCAGCAGGCGACGGATGCCACCACCAGCGAGTGTGCGCCAGAGTTTGGCGGGCACGAGCAGGGCGAGGATGCCGTTGGGCGCCAGGAGTTGGATGCTGCGTTCGACAAACGCGACGGCGAGATCGGCTTGCGCGGCGAAGCCAGCACCAGCGCCCGCGCGTGTGGCTCCCGCGCGCCAGCCGGCGTGACGCATGGCGCGGAACTCCTGGCGCAGCCATTGGCGTTCGCGTTCGGGCATGGCATGCGGGCGCACCCAGGGCGGGTTGCCCACAACCATTCCGAACCCCTGAGCGGCACCGACATCGGCGAACATGGCACCAAAGCGAAACGGTAGTGCGGCACCGAGCTGGAGGCGACTGCGGTGTGAGGAGAGCTCTCGTGAGGTTGTGCGAAGGGTGGTGAGGCGTGCACGGTCGGAGCGGGTAGCGCGCGTGCGTTGGCCGAAGAGATCTCGGCTACGCAGTGCGAGGAGCAGTTGTCGGCGTTCCTGACCCACGGCATCGAGGCGCGAGGACAGTTCGGCGACGCTGCGTCGGCGTTCCTCGAGATCGAGCGCTGAGGCGATGGTGACTTTCCGTGCGCCGCTGGCGCGACTGTAGCGGGCGCGGAGGGTGGACAGGGCGCGACCGCTGGGTGGCGCAAATCGGAAGGAGCCACCGGCGAGGGAATCACCAACGCGGATATGGTGATCGAGATTCGGCAGCGGCGCGATGCGTTCGATATCGGGGTCGTCGCATTCGATGACCACGGCGAGCCAGAGCCGAAGTTCGCAGAGCCAGACCGCCATGGGATCGCGGTCGACGCCGAAGATGTTGTGAGTGAGCAGGGCTCGTCGCCGCTCATGTGTGGGACGCTGGTCACCCGCGCGTCGGAGCAGTGCATCGAGCCGTTCGAGGGTACGCACCAGGAACGCACCGGAGCCGCATGCCGGGTCGAGTACGCGCAGCGTGGTGAGTCGGTGAGTGATGGTGAGTGCGACGTCGGGCGCGAGCGGGGCATCGGCGGCTTGTTCGAGTACCGTTGCTGGTACGGTCGGCAGCAGAGCTGTCAGGCCTTCTGATATCGCCGTGTCGACGAGATGTGGCGGTGTGTAAAACGCGCCGGATCGGCGGCGTTCGTCGGCGGCCATGAGGCTTTCGAAGGCGCGGCCCAGCATTTCGGGATCGACGGCCGCCTCGGACCAGGCGGCCGAGTCTTCGTGGGCTGTGAAGCGGTAGCGATCAAGCACGCCGGTGATGAGGGCGGTGAGCGCATCGTCGCTGAACTGGAGGGAGCGGGCGCGTCGTTCCAGGGCGGTGGGGGAGAAGAGGCCGCCATTCAAAAAGGGCACGCGTCCGAACAGACGTGCGGTGGCCGCCCGTGCTCGCCGCGGCGTGTTGAGCGTGCCGAAAAAGAGAGGACGGAGCAGACGCTCGTGCAGCGATCCCCCACTCTCGAGCACGCGCAGGGTGTGGTGCAGGAGAAAATCGCGACGATGGTCGAGCCAGCCCTTGGCTTCGAGGAAGCCCAGAAAGAGGCACCGGGAGATGCAGAGCAGCGCGAGTTCGCGGCGTTGGGCTGGGGTGAGTGTGTGAGCTGCTGTGGTTCGGCTTCGGGCGCGCCCCGACGGCGCGAGGGACTGCGCGAGGGTGTCGACGGCCTGCTCGATGGCGCGATAGAAGCGGAGGGACAGCGCATCGCGGCGGAGGATGTCCGTGAAGCGGGCGTGGCGCAGGAGATGATCGTCGTTGGCCGCCGCGGCGAGGGTGCGGAACGTGTCGGCGTCGGAGTCGAGGACGCGACGCCGGTCGATGCGGAGCGCCGCCACGCGGGTGCCGGCACCGGTGTCGTTGACAGTGGCAAGACAGAGGGCGTGGCCCTGGGCGTCGATGGTGCAGAGCACCCACTGCCTGGTGGGCGCGTGTCGGGCCAGTGCGGCGGCGACCTTGCGGGTGTGCTCGCGCAGGTCATTGGTGTCACCGATCGAGTCGGGCGGCGTCAGCTGCGCGGTGAGCAGTCTGAGGGCGCCGGGGCCTTCGCAGAGCTCCGCGCGCTGGACCAGGCCCTGCAGGCCCAGGTCTCGGCGGATGGCAGCTGGCACGGGAATGGGCGGGGCGGAGAAGCCCAGCAGGGGCGCCAGAGGGCGCAACGCCGAGTGGGAGTCGGCGCGGGCGAGGAGGAGCGCGGCGGCGCGGAGGGTGAGCACGGCGCCACGATGGGGGCGTGTGGCGGAAGGTGTGTCATCCGAATCGTGCGGGCATGGTCGTGGGAACGCAGGGGCGGGGGGCGATCCGTTATCTTTTCAGGATCCCGTCGACGATTGTTGGCGGCCTCATTCATCGTCATCTCTCCGGTCCCCGTCATGCGTACCTGCTGGATCAACGGCCAGTTTGTCCCCGAGTCAGAAGCCAAGCTGTCCATCTTCGACCGCGGCGTGCTCTTCGGTGATGGTGTGTACGAAGTGGCGGCTGTGTTTCAGGGGCGATTGCTGGACGCGGATCTGCACCTCGCACGCCTGACGCGATCGCTGGGCGAAATTGGCATGCCCGCGCCGGCGAGCAATGACACGTTGCTCGAGGTGATGCAGGAGGTTGCCACGAAGAACGGCATCGACGAAGGGCTGGTGTATCTGCAGGTGACGCGTGGCGAGGCTGAACGTGATTTTCCGTTCCCTGCCAACGTGAAGCCCAGCGTGTTCGCGTATGCGCGGCCCAAGAAGCTGAGCGACGACCCGAACGCGAGTGGTGTGGCCGTGCACGTCGTGCCGGATCTGCGATGGGCACGCTGCGACATCAAGTCCACGTCGATGCTGGCGCAGGTGCTGGCCAAGCAGGCGGCGCGTGCCGCCGGCACGTTCGAGGCGATGATGCAGGAAGACGGCCTCGTGACCGAGGGCGGCTCGAGCACGCTGTGGATCGTGAAGGACGGGATCACGTACACGCGGCCGTTGTCGAGCGACATTCTGGCCGGCATCACACGTGATGTGGCGATCGCGCTGGCCATCGACGTGAGCATCCCACTGGTGCAGCGGGCGTTCACCGTGGATCAGGCTGTTGCCGCCGATGAATGTTTCCTGACGAGCGCCACGAGCTTCGTTTTGCCGATCACGCGCATCGATGGTGCGGTCGTGGGCAATGGGCAGCCTGGCCCGGTCACGCAGCGCCTGCGGAACGCCTATCTCGATCGTGCGCGCCGTCTGACGACGGCGTGAGGTGGTGGTGACTGCCCTGCGGGAGCCGCGGCCACTGCAGGCCGGATCGCACGTGGCGCTGGTGTCTCCCTCGGGACCACTGGCCGGTCCGCACGAGCTGGAACACGCCGTCGACTCGGCGCAGGCGCTGGGGTGGCGCGTCAGCGTGGGGCAACACGCGCTGGCGCGGGACGGATACTTTGCCGGCCCCGACGCCGATCGCGGTGATGATCTCGTGGCGGCCATGCTCGATGACACCATCGATGCGATCTGGTGCCTGCGTGGTGGCTATGGCGCGATGCGGCTGTTGCCACGCGTGCAGGACGCGCTCGATCGCACGCAAGTGCGTGCACACCCGCAGGCGCTGATCGGCTATTCCGACATCACCGCGTTGCATGCCGCGTGGCAACGCGCTGGGTTGACGAGCTATCACGGCCCCACCGCACGGGCCACGCTCACGTCGTTCACGCGTGAAGCGTTCGTGTCGGCCGTGCAGGACGTGCCGGCCTCCACCACGCTGCACGCATCGGATGCGATCACCGTCGTCGGTGGTTCAGCAACAGGCCGACTGATTGGTGGAAACCTGGCACTTGTGGCATCTCTCTGTGGTACACCTTGGGCGATGGACTTTCGCGGCGCGATCGTCATCCTCGAGGATATCGATGAAGCCACGTATCGCATCGATCGCATGCTGACGCAACTCCGGCTGGCCGGCGTATTTGATGGTTGCGCCGGATTGGCCTTTGGGCAGTTCACCAACTGTCCCGACACCACCAGCGATGGCACACGATCGTTGATGCACGTCGTGCAGGATGTTGCGGACGCGTTGCAGGTGCCCACCCTGTCGGGCATCCCCGTAGGCCATATTGAAGACCAGTGGACGCTGCCATTGGGCGCGCTCGCGACGCTCGATGCGGATGCCGCCACGCTGACGATCCATCGCGTCGGTCCAACGTCACCCTGACCAGACCCGGACAGTCACCGGGATAGAGGAGCATACAAGATGAAGACCGCCCAGCAGTTGATCGCCGAAGCCAAGGCGCAGGTCACCGAAGTCACGGCGCGTGAAGTGCAGGATGCGCTGGCACGCGGTGAAGCGCTGGAGTTGATCGATATCCGCGAACAGAACGAGTGGAGCCTTGGGCACGCCAAGCCCGCGCAGTACATCGGACGCGGAGTGCTCGAAAGCCAGATCGAATCGAAGGTGCCGCGTGATGCGCGCGTCGTGCTCATCTGCGCCAGCGGCAACCGCTCGGCGTTGGCAGCCAAGACGCTGCAGGAGATGGGGTACAGCAACGTGGCCTCGCTGGCGGGCGGATTTCGTGACTGGGTCTCCACCGGCGGCGAGGTCGCCGGCTGAGCGCCGTGGATCATCAGGCAGGACATCCGGTGGCACCTGCGTCAGAACCTGAGGTGGGTGTCACCGATCGTGCGGGATTGTCGGAAGCGCTGAGGGGCGCTCTCCGCCACCGTGACATCGCGCGCCTCGCGCACCATCTGGCCACGCGAGAGCCCCAGGACGCGGAGCAGTTGCCGAACATGCGCTTCGCGGCCGTGGCGGCCGTGCTCCGCGTGGTGGAGTCGGGGCCCGAGTTGCTGTTCATCAAGCGCGCCGATCGTGATGGCGATCCGTGGAGCGGGCACATGGCGTTCCCCGGTGGCCGCCGTGAGCCCAGCGATGCTTCGCTCGAGATGACGGCCATTCGCGAGACCTCCGAAGAGCTGTCGCTGGATCTCATGCAGGGCGTCATGCTGGGGCGTCTCGACGATCTGGCGCCGCGCAGCCCCTCGCTGCCACCCATCATGATCCGGCCGTTCGTGGCCCTCGTGCCGGCGGATGTGACGTTCGTGCCCAATGTCGAAGTCGCGGCCACCTACTGGGTGCCACTGGCCATGCTGCGTCATCCGGATGCACAGGCCGAGCATGTCATGACGATCAATGGCGCGCGGGCCCGATTTCCCGGATTTCGCGTGGATCAGTATATCGTATGGGGGCTGACGGAACGCATCGTCACCCAGCTGCTTCCCCTGTTCGACCCCTGAGGCATCCCACCATGTCCCGACGCATCCTTTCGCTCGCGCTGAGCGCCGGCGCTCTCATCTCTGCCTGTGCCAAGCCTGCTGGTGAAGGTGCCGTGGCGCCAATGGCCGGCAAGCGCGTGGAAGGTCGGAGTGGCATGGTCGCCGCGTCGCATCCCGATGCCGCCGCGGCGGGCGATGAAGTGTTGCGTCAGGGTGGCAATGCCGTCGACGCATTTGTGGCGACCGCGTTTGCGCTGTCGGTGACCGACGTATCGCAGACGGGTCTGGGCGGCGGTGGTGCAATGACCTATTACGATGCCAAGACGAAGCGCGTCGAACATCTGTCGTTCTATCCGCGCACGGGCGGCGATGCGGCCTGGGGCCAGGCTGACACCTCGCGCGGCCGTGCGATGGGCCGTGCGGCGGCCACGCCGGGCATGGTGGCGGGCTTGCTCGAGGCGCACGGCAAGTGGGGCAAGCTCACGCGCGCGCAGGTGATGGCACCGGCCATTCGGCTCGCGCGCGATGGGTTCATCGTCTCGCCGTTGCTGGCCCGCACCATCGTGTCTTCGCGCACGAAGCTGTCAGCCGACTCGCTGGCCATGGCGCGCTTCATGCCGCGTGGTGAAGCGCTGCGTCCGGGCGATCGCCTCGTGCAGCCGGAACTCGCGTCCACCCTCGAACGCGTCCAGAACGAGGGACGTGATGGGTTTTACCGTGGTGGCGTTGCGGAGCGTTTGTCGGCCAAGGTGAAGTCGCTGGGGGGGCTCATCAATGTGGCCGATATGAACAGCTACCCGGTGCTCGCCATGCGGCCGCTGTGTGCCACATGGCATGGGTACACGGTGCTGGGTGCGCCGCCGCCGATGGGTGGTTCGGCGGTGTTGGAAATGCTGCAGATGGCCGAGCAGTCGGGTGTGGCCGGCACCTTCACCAACACACCGGAATCGGTGGTGAAGATGGCCGACATCCTGCGCATCGCCGGAGCGGACGCGAACCGTTGGCGCGGCGACCCACAGGTGATGCGCGTACCGGCGCGTGGTGTGGCCAACGCGGGCTTTGCGAAGCAGCGCGCGGGACTGGTTGGTGGCGCACTGCCCGACACCGCCGTCGCGGGCGACGCCTGGGCATTCGATTCTGCCTCCGTGCCGGGCGCCTGCACGCGCTTCGATCCGTACCCCGCCGTGCCCGCGACGCAGGCCGCACCGGGCGACGATGCGCAGCACGATATGCAGCACGCCGTGGCGTACGATGAGCAGCACATGCAGAGCTTCACGTCGCACCTCTCCGTGGTGGACGCTGACGGCAGTGCCGTTTCGGCGACGACCACCGTGGGCGTGCTGTTTGGCTCGGGTGTGTACACCGATGGGTTCTTTCTCAATTCGTCGGGCAGCAATTTCGACGCGCGTACCCGTGGCACGCATCGCTACGCCAACTCCACGATGTCGCCCACCATGCTGCTGCAGGGTGACAAGGTGCGCCTCGTCATCGGCGCGGCCGGTTCGCAGTACATCCAGCCAGCCATCACGCAGGTGACGCTGCGCATGCTCGCCTTTGGGGAAGACCCGTGGGTGGCCATCGCAGCCCCGCGCATTTACGCGGCTGCCGCGCAGAAAGAAGTGGAAGTGGAGGCCGGATTCACCACGCCCGTGTACCAGGCTCTCGTGCTGCGGGGCTACCGCCCGGTGAGCCGTGTTGCCGACATCACCTTCGGTGGCGTGCACGCGGTCTACGTGGCACCGGACGGCCGGCGGATCGGCGTGGCGGACCCGCGTCGCGACGGAGTGGCCGCCGGACACTGATCGCCCGAACCATTCGGCTGCTGAGGCTTGAATTATTTTTAGTGTAGCCTAAACTTTCGGTATGGCTACACAGAACACGGAATTGCCCGGCACGCCCGACGACGGAGCGCCATTGGGCGCTGCTCCCCTCGATTCGGCGTGGGAAATGCCGGGCGAAGGGGGGTGGCGCCGCGCGCGGCTCGCGCCGTCGCTTTCGGAGGTGCACCGGTCTGTGGAGGTGCACGGCGCCTCCTGGTTCCGGAAGCTGCTGGCCTTTGCCGGCCCCGGATACCTGGTGGCCGTGGGCTACATGGACCCCGGCAATTGGGCCACCGACCTCGCCGGTGGTTCGCGATTCGGCTACGCGCTGCTGTCGGTGATTCTGCTGTCCAACCTGATGGCCGTGCTGCTGCAGGGGCTTTCGTCCAAGCTCGGCATCGTCACCGGACGCGACCTCGCGCAGGCCTGCCGCGATCACTACAGCCCCGGCGTGGCCTTCATGCTGTGGGTGCTGTGCGAAATCGCGATTGCGGCGTGTGACCTCGCAGAAGTGATTGGTTCTGCGATCGCCCTCAATCTGCTGTTCGGTATCTCACTGCCCTGGGGCATCGCGCTGACCGCGCTCGATGTACTGCTGGTGCTGTACCTGCAGAACAAGGGTTTCCGCATGCTCGAGGCGCTGGTGATCGCACTCGTGGCGGTGGTGGGTGGCTGTTTCCTGTTCGAGCTCATCATCTCGCGCCCGGACATCGGCGAGGTGGCGCGCGGCTTTGTGCCCACCACCGAGATCGTGCGCAACCCTGAAATGCTGTACATCGCCATCGGCATTCTGGGCGCCACGGTGATGCCGCACAATCTCTACCTGCACTCGTCCATCGTGCAGACGCGCAAGTATGCGGAGAACGCCGAGGGCAAGCGCGAGGCGGTGCGTTTTGCGTTTGCCGATTCCACCATCGCGCTCACGTTTGCGCTGTTCATCAATGCCGCCATCCTGATTGTCGCCGCGGCCACGTTCCATCGCACGGGCAATACGCAAGTGGCGGAGATTCAGGATGCGCATCAACTGCTCACGCCACTGCTGGGCGTGAGCGGTGCGAGCGCCGTGTTTGCCCTCGCGCTGCTGGCGTCAGGTCAGAATTCGACCCTGACCGGCACACTGGCGGGACAGATCGTGATGGAGGGTTTCCTCAATCTGCGCATCCGCCCGTGGTTACGCCGCCTGATCACGCGCGCGATTGCCATCGTGCCGGCGGCCATCGTGGCGATATTTTACGGGGAGAGTGGCACGGCCAAGCTGCTGGTGTTCAGCCAGGTCATTCTGTCGTTCCAGTTGTCGTTTGCCGTGTTCCCGTTGGTGCGCTTCACGTCCGATCGCGTGAAGATGGGCAGCTTCGTGAACTCCACGCCGCTGCGCATCGCTGCGTATACCGTGGCCGTGCTCATCGCCGTGCTCAACGTCTGGCTGCTTTTCCAGACCGTCCGGGAGTGGATCACCTGATGTATCGCCGCATTCTCGTGCCACTCGAGCATTCCCCGTACGACGACGTGATCATCGCGCACGTGCGCCAGTTGGCCACGCTGTGCAAGTCGTCCTTGTTGCTCATGCATGTCGCGGACGGCTGGGCGGCCCGTCACCAAAAGTCGCTGCAGCTCCGCGAGTCGGAGGAGATGCGTGTCGATCGTGAGTACATCGAAGGGTGGTGTGCCACGCTGCGGGGCGAGGGTTTCGAGGCCGACTCGCTGCTGGCCGGCGGTGATCCCGCCTCGGAGATCGCATCGGCGGCCGAGCGCGAGCGTTGTGACCTGATCGCCATGGCGGTGCATGGGCATCGTGGTCTGCAGGATGTCATCTACGGCACCACCGCCAACACGGTTCGTCACCGCACGATGGTGCCGGTGCTCATGGTGCGGGGACCCGCAGGGCTGCGTGGCGGACGTCCGCGTTGATCGTGCTCGCTGATCGTTCTCGCTGATCGTTCTCGCGCCCATCGGCTCTCCGCCGATCGCGCCACGGACACTAGATTTCCGTCATGCCTTCCCGCTCCGTCGCTCCGCCGCCTCTCACCGAACCGGTCGAGGATTACCTCAAGGCGATCTACGAACTGGAAACCCGTGCGGGTGCGGCGGCCACGTCGGATGTGGCGCAGGCGCTGAACGTGGCGCCGGCTTCCGTGACCGGGATGATTCGCCGGTTGGCCGCGCAGGGCTTTGTCGATCATGAGCCGTATCGCGGCGTGCAGCTGACCCCGCTGGGCCGTAGCGCCGCGTTGCGCACCATTCGTCGGCACCGCATCCTCGAGACTTATCTCACGCGTGTGCTGGGCTATCCGTGGGACAAGGTCCATGACGAAGCCGAGCGTCTCGAACATGCGGCATCAGATGACCTGATCGATCGCATGTCCGCCGCGCTGGGCCATCCCGAAGCGGATCCGCACGGTGCACCCATTCCCACGGCCGACGGCGTGGTGGACGAGCGCACACATCGCACACTGGCCGATCTGAACGTCGGCGAGTCGGCGTGCATGGTGCGGGTGAGTGACAAGAACCCGTCGCTACTGCGCTACCTCGCCGAGATTTCGCTGCAGCCCGGCGCGTTGGTGACGCTGGTGGCCAAGGCGCCGTTCGATGGACCGATCACGTTGCGCATCGGCAATCAGGAGCAGGCGGTTGGCACCGGACTCGCCGCACAGGTGCACGTGGAGCCGGTGACAGGGACCGACGCCAGCGAGGGCGCGACCGCATCCACGCGGCCACGCCCCCGAAAGAAATAGCTCGGTCGCTACCAAGCGTCCGCCATCAGGACGTCGTGGTCGTCTCGCGGATCAGGCGACGGGTCTCAGCCGACAGCGAAGTGCCACGCATCAGGGTCAGCAGGCGCGCCGCTTCATTGCGCACATCCGCACGCTGGTTGGACTCGCGGTTCAGCCAGATCGCATCGGCGAGGGCGCGCGCTTCAGTGTTGTCGTCACCCTTCGCGGCGGCATCACGCGCGAGTTCCGACAGCACCTGAGCGGCTTCCTTGTTGTTGGACTGCGCGAAGAGCACACGCGACAGGCCGAACGATGCGGCGACTGGCAGGCGACCTGCGTCGCGCTCGAGCGCGGCGGCGATCACGAATTCACGGCGGGCCACGCCAAAGTCGCCGGCGTCGAATGCCTTGCGCGCGCGCGCGAGGTACTCGTCAGCAGGCGCGTCGACCGGGGGGAGGGGCATGGAAGCCACTGCCGCGACCGGGGTCGATGCGAGGCGGGAAGGAGCGGGGGCCGCGACCTGAAGGGCCGTGAGTGCCGTAAGGACGAGTGTCAACATGGGACGACTCCGCGAAACCGGGTGGGGAAAAACAGGCCGTCGATCCGCCTGTATCCCCTTTGACGGAGTTTCTCTCTCTGAAGATTCACCGGTGGGGCAGTCAGCGTGGCGGTGTGACCAACGGCATCTGTCGCACGCCGGGGGGACATTCGGAGCCCTGGGCAGGGGAAAAGGCCGGGAGCGGCCCAGCCACCGCCACGGCCCTATACTTCATTCATGCCTGCGCTCACTCCACCGCCGGCGCCTGAGGACGCGGCGCATCGCCTGGTTCGTGGCGAGTCGGTCAGCCCCCATGACGTCCTTGGCGCGCATCCGGCCACTCTCGATGGTGTGGTGGGTGTGATCGTCCGGGCGTGGCAACCGCGCGCGCGCAGCATCGAGGTGCTGGTGGGCGAACAGCGGGTGGGCATGCAGCGTGAGGCGTCGGGGCTGCACACGGTGTTCCTGCCAGATCGCCGATTGCCGCTGCGATATCGCTTCGAAATGACGGACGATGACGCGCGAGTGCATACGTTCGACGACCCGTACCGTTTTCTGCCCACCATTGGTGATGTGGACCTGCACCTCTTCAACGAGGGGCGGCACCTTCGCTTGTGGGAGAAGATGGGTGCGCATCTGCGCACAATGGATGGCGTGTCGGGCACCGCCTTCACAGTGTGGGCACCCAATGCCGCACGCGTATCGGTGTCCGGTGACTTCAATCGCTGGGACGGACGAGCGCACACCATGCGTCGACTCGGCGCCAGCGGGGTGTTCGAACTGTTCATCCCCGGTGTTGGTGCCGAGTCGCTGTACAAGTACGAGATCCTCACGCGTACGGGTGCCCTGCGTGTGAAGACCGATCCGTTTGCGGCCAAGATGGAGCAGGGGCCGGGACACGCCTCTATCGTGCAGGCGCGCAGTCGATATCCGTGGCGCGATGGCCAGTGGATGGCCGAGCGTGCGGAGATGGATCTCCGCAAGGAGCCGATGCTCGTCTACGAGGTGCATCTGGGCTCGTGGATGCGTGGTGAGGACAACCGTTTGCTGTCCTATCGCGAGATTGCGCCGCGTCTCGCCGCCCATGTGAGCACACTGGGCTTCACGCACGTGGAATTGCTCCCTGTCCAGGAGCACCCGTTTGGTGGCTCATGGGGCTATCAGGTGGGCGGATACTTTGCGCCCAACTCACGCCACGGTTCGCCCGATGATTTCCGCTATCTGGTGGATACGTTGCACGAAGCCGGTATCGGCGTGTTGCTCGACTGGGTGCCCGCGCACTTCCCCAAGGACGATTGGGCGCTGCGCCGCTTCGATGGCACCGCGTGCTACGAGCACGAAGATCCTCGGCTCGGCGATCACCCCGAGTGGGGGACGCACATCTTCAACTACGCCCGGCATGAGGTGCGCAACTTCCTCGTGGCGAACGCGCTGTACTGGATCGAGGAGTTCCACATCGACGGCCTGCGTGTGGATGCCGTGGCGTCGATGTTGTATCTCGACTACGGCCGCGAGGCAGGGCAGTGGTTGCGCAACCGTTTTGGGGGACGCGAAAACCTGGAGGCCGTCGCGTTTCTCAAGCAGCTCAATCACGCCATGCAGTCATTGCATCCGGGCGTGGTGACCATCGCGGAAGAGAGCACCTCGTGGCCCAAGGTGACGGCGCCCATCCGGGAAGGTGGCCTCGGTTTCACGCTCAAGTGGAACATGGGGTGGATGCACGACACGCTGGACTACTTCCGTGTCGACCCGTTCTTTCGAAAGGGCGCACACGAGAAGCTGACGTTCGCCATCTGGTACGAGTACAGCGAACGCTTCATGAATCCGCTGTCGCACGACGAAGTGGTGCATCTCAAGCGGTCGCTGCTCGAAAAGATGCCGGGCGATCTGTGGCAGAAGTTCGCGAACCTGCGCGCGCTGATCGGCTACTCTGTCACACGCCCGGGCAAGTCGCTGTTCTTCATGGGCACCGAACTCGCACCACATGGTGAGTGGAACCACGATGTGAGTCTCGAGTGGGAACTGCTGGAAGACCCGCGCCGTCGCGGTCTGTCGGATTTCATGCAGGCGTTGCAGCATGCCTACCGGGCACACTCGTGCTTCTGGCGTGCCGACCATGAGCCGTCCGGTTTTCGCTGGATCGATGTGACCGATCGTGAGCAGTCCGTGCTGTCGTATGCGCGCTTCGATGGCGACGCGCACGCCCTGGTGGTGCTGAACCTCACGCCGGTGCCGCGTGACCAGTATCGCCTGGGTGTGCCGCGCGCTGGTCGCTATCGCTTGTTGCTCAACTCGGACGCGGCGGCATTCGGTGGCAGCAACTATCCGGTGTACGAGGAAGTGAACGCCGAGCCTACGCCGTATCACGGGTTCGATGCGTCCATTGTGCTGTCCCTGCCACCGCTGGCCATGCTGGTGCTGCTGCCGGAAGGGCCCGTCGCTCCACCGCTGGTGGTACCGCCAGTCGAAGACGTGATGGTGCCGGTTTCACAACCATCCGCGGACCGCAAAGCGCCCAAGGCCAAGCCCAAGCCAGGCAAGCCGAAGGTCAGCAGGCCGAAGGTCAGCCAGCCAAAGGCGGCAGTCCAACCAGCTGCCAAGCCCGCGGGCAAATCAGTCGTCAAGCCAGCGGCCGCGAAACCGAAAGCTGACCAGCCCACTGCAGAACCGGCCAAGGCGACCGCGCCGAAGCGCACCCGGAACACCAAAGCCCCGAAGAAGGATCGACCGGCATGACGCGTGGGAAGTTGTGGTTGTTCGGCCTGCTGGCGATGATCGCCGTGTCGGTGTGCGTACGACTGGGGATCTGGCAGCTCGATCGCTCGCAGGAGCGCCGCTTGCAGAACCGCGTGGTCAGCGAGCGTGGGGCCATGGCCCCGTTGTCACTGGCCGCGCTGCGCGGTCAGGACACCGTGGTCACGCACTGGCGACACGTGAAAGTGGAGGCGGTGGCCGACTACGCCCACGAAGCCGTGCATGCCACGCGCTCGCAGGGGGGATCGCCGGGTGTACACCTGCTGACACCCATCACGGCCATCGACGGCAGCTGGGGCGACACCGCCATTCTGCTGGTGCGCGGCTACGTGTACTCCGCTGATGCGCGCACCATCGATCACGACAAGGCACGCGAAGCGGATACGCTCTCGCTCGATGCACTGGTGTTGTCGTATCCGCCCGCGCGCGCCGAACGGGTCACTCTGCCGTCCAATCCGCGCGCGGTACGGTTGCTCGATCACGACTCGCTGTCCCGCATCGTGGGACGCCCGCTGGCGCCGTTTCTGCTGCTCGCACTCGGCGATACGCTGGTGCGCGATGTCACGCGCCCCGCACGCATCCCGCCGCCGTCACTCAGCGAAGGCCCCCACAAGTCGTACGCCTTCCAGTGGTTCGGGTTCGCCACGGTATTCCTCGTGGGTTTCGTCGCCTTTGTGCGCGGACGTCGCGGCAAGCGGTAAAATCTCGGTCATCGCTTCGGCTGGTACGTCTACCAGGGGCATCGCCACCTGCTGTCCACGACCAATGCCCGTATACGCGAAGCCGTGCGCCTGCGCATCCTGCGGGCGATACACGTTGCGCAGGTCCACCAGCACACGTGAGCGCATCACACTGCCCAGCTGGTCGAGATCGAGTGCGCGGAACTCATTCCACTCGGTGATCAGCACGACCGCATCACAATCGGTGGCCACCTCGTAGGCGTGTCCACACCACTCCACATCGGGAAGCAATGATGTGGCTTCGTGCATGGCCGCAGGGTCATAGGCCCGGATCGTCGCACCCGCGTCCTGCAGGGCCGGGATGATGGCGAGGCTTGGTGCCGCACGCATGTCGTCGGTGTTGGGTTTGAATGCCACGCCCAGCACGCCAATCGTCTTGCCGCGCACCGATCCACCGCACGCCGCGATCACCCGCGACGCCATCGCGCCCTTGCGGGTGTCGTTCACCTGCACGACCGCTTCCACCAGCCGTGCGGGTGTACCGTACTCCTGGGCCGTACGCACCAGCGCCACAGTGTCCTTCGGGAAACACGATCCACCAAAGCCCGGTCCCGCGTGCAGGAACGTGCGGCCGATGCGCCCATCCAGCCCCATCGCCTGGGCCACATCCTGCACATTGGCGCCAACCTTCTCGCACAGATCCGCCATCTCATTGATGAATGTGATCTTCGTGGCGAGGAACGCGTTGGCCGCATACTTGGTGAGCTCGGCTGTCTCGAGTGTGGTCACCACCATCGGCGTTTCGAGCAGGTATAGCGGGCGATAGACCTCGCGCATCACGTCGGCAGCGCGCGGCGACTTGGCGCCGATCACCACACGATCAGGGCGCATGAAGTCGCCAATAGCCGAGCCTTCGCGCAGGAACTCCGGATTCGACACCATGTCGAAGTCCGCATCGGGATTGGTGGCGCGAATGATCTCGGCGACCCGTCGGCCGGTGCCCACGGGCACGGTGCTTTTGGTGACGACGACCGTGTAGCCCGTGAGGTGCCGCGCGATATCGGCGGCGGCGGCTTCCACGTAGCGCAGGTCGGCGTGTCCGTCACCACGTCGGGACGGCGTGCCCACGGCGATGAACACTGCGTCGGCCGCGGCGACCGCTACGGCGAGGTCGGTGGTGAACGTCAACCGACCTGAACGCAGTCCTTTGCTCACGAGCTCGTCGAGCCCGGGCTCGTAAATGGGGATTTCGCCCCGTCGGAGGCGCTCGATGCGCGCCTCCGACACATCCACACAGGTGACACTGGGACCGAACTCCGCGAAGCAGGCCCCCGATACGAGACCTACATATCCACTCCCCACCATGGCGATCCGCATGCCACCCCGCGTGTCATCTCAGGCTCCGACGCGGTAGTAGTCGCGGTACCAGGCCACGAAGTTCGCTACACCGGTCTCGATGGAGGTGCGGGGCGCGAAACCCACGTCTTGCACGAGTGCTTCCACATCGGCATACGTCGCGGGCACGTCACCTGGTTGAATCGGCAGCATGTTCTTCTCTGCCGTCCGCCCCAGCGCCTGCTCCAACGTCGTGATGAGATGCATCAATTCGACCGGGTTGTTGTTACCGATATTGTAAATTCGGTACGGGGCCTTGCTCGTCGCCGGGTCGGGCTTGCCGGAATCCCAGTCCGGGTTCGGTGCTGCCACGTGGTCGCTCGTGCGGATCACGCCCTCGACGATGTCGTCGATGTACGTGAAGTCACGCTGCATCTTGCCGTGATTGAACACGTCGATGGGGCGCCCTTCCAGAATGGCCTTGGTGAACAGGAACATCGCCATGTCCGGGCGGCCCCACGGGCCATACACGGTGAAGAAACGCAGGCCCGTGGTGGGCAGGCCGTACAGGTGGCTGTACGTGTGCGCCATCAGCTCATTGGCCTTCTTGGTGGCCGCGTAGAGCGAGACCGGGTGGTCGACATTCTGGTGCACCGAGAACGGCATCGCCGTGTTGGCGCCGTACACGCTCGATGACGAGGCATATGTGAGGTGCTGCACGCCATGATGGCGGCACCCCTCGAGGATGTGCAGGAAGCCGACGAGGTTGCTGTCGATGTACGTGTGCGGATTGGTGATCGAGTACCGCACGCCGGCCTGCGCCGCGAGATGAATCACGCGGTCGAAGCGTTCCTCGCGAAACACACGCTCCACGCCCGCGCGGTCGCCCAACTCCATGCGCACCAGCCGGAAGCCCGGGTGACGTGACAGACGCGCAAGACGCGCTTCCTTGAGCGTGGGGTCGTAGTAGTCGTTGACGTTGTCGAGGCCCACGACTTCATCGCCGCGCGCCAGCAGGCGCTCACTGGTGTTGTAGCCGATGAAGCCGGCCGCGCCGGTCACGAGGATCTTGGCCATGGTATTCGAAAACTCGGGAAAATGCCTGATGCTCCGTCGCGAGTCCGTTCGCGGCAGGGCAGTCTCATTGGACGATCAATGACCCTACTCTGGCACGCTCCGCACCATCGGAGGCCGCTGCAGCAGAAGCACGGCGCCCATGATGGCCACACCGCCCACCACCGTGCCGATGCCCACGCCCTGACCAAGCAGCGCGATGCCCAGCAAGGTGGTCCAGAAGGGCTCCACCGTGGACGTGATAGCCGTGCGCACCGAGCCGAGCATCCGCAGCCCCACCAGGAACCCCAGAAACGCGCCGGCAGATAGCACGCCCTGTGTGATACTTGCCAGAAGCGCCACCGGTGCCGGTATGGAAAGCAGCGCGCCGCTGGACAGTGACCACGTCAGGAAACACACCGATCCGCCCACGGCGATGGCGCGCGCCACATCCAGCGGGTCGCGTCCCGTTTGCAGGCGCGCCAAGAGCGGGATGTACAGGGCGTACACGATGGCTGCGGCGAGGATCACCAGCACGCCCATGGGTGCCAGCGACTCGGCACTCGGGGCACCCACCATCGCGCCCAATCCCAACAATGACAGCACCAACGCCACCACCCGCGTGCGATCAAGATGGTCCGTGCCCCGCACGGCGGCGAAGATCGCCACCCACGCGGGATACGTGTAGAACAGGAAAGACGCCGTGGCGGCGGGCAGCCATCGCAGGGCCAGCAACGCCAGCGTGGCCACCGACGCCTGACCAATCCCGGCCTGCGCCAGGATGCGCGGTGCGTACCATGGGTGAGCAGGCTTCGTGGTCGGTGCGTCAGCGGCGCTTGCGTCGGTGGGTCGTACCAACCCCCAGATCACCAACAGCAATGCGGTGGTGATGTACCGCCAGGTCTGCACACTTTCGAGCGCCATGCCACGCTCGGTGGCGATCACCGTCAGCGGCGAAATGGAACCGAAGCAGCAGGCGCTGATCACCACCGCCAGCGTGCCCTTGAGACGCTCGGCACGTTCATGGCTCTCGTGCCCGTTTGCAGCTGGCGCGCGGTGGGCCGCTGAACTCACAACAGCGTGCCGCTCAGCACCATGTAGGCGACGCTGAAATAGATGCTGATGCCGGCGACGTCCACCAGCGTCGCCACGAACGGCGCCGAAGCACTCGCCGGGTCGAACCCAAGACGACGCAGAATGAACGGCAGCATAGAGCCCGTGAGTGAGCCGAATGCGACGATACCCACCAGCGACACACCCACGGTGAGCGCGATCAGCAGGTGGTGCGTGCCGTAGTCGTACAGACTGAGCTTCTGCCACGTGAGAATACGCCCCACAGCGAGCAGGCCAAGAATGATGCCCAGCATCAGGCCTGCGGGCAGTTCGCGCAGCACGATACGCCACCAGTCCTTGAGCCGCACTTCGCCGAGCGCCATGGCACGGATGATCAGTGAGGTGGCCTGTGATCCCGAGTTGCCGCCCGAGCTGATGATCAGTGGCACGAACTGGGCGAGCATCGTCGCACGGTCGATGTCGGTCTGGTAGTGCGCCATCGCCGAGGCGGTGAACATCTCGCTGATCGCGAGTACGGACAACCAGCCGGCGCGCTTGCGCACGTTCTGCCAGAGACTGATCTGCATGTAGGGCTCTTCGAGCGCTTCCATGCCGCCGAACTTCTGCGCGTCCTCGGTCTGCTCGTCCTGGATGACGTCGATGACGTCGTCGACGGTGACCACGCCCAGCAGGCGATGGTCCTGATCGACCACGGGCAGCGCCACGAGGTCGTAGTTGGACGTCACCTGCGACACTTCTTCCTGCAGTGTGTCCGGTGCCACACTCACCACGTCGCTCCACGCGTGTTCGCTGATGCGCGACCCTTCCGGCGCGGCCAGCAACTCGCGCAACGACAGCACGCCACGCAGGCGGCCGTTCACGTCAGTGGTGTAAATCGTGTACATCGCTTCGCGGCGGCCGGCCCGGGCCATCGCGCGCACGGCGCGCAGCGACTCCTCCACTGTCAGCGTCTCTTCCACCGAGACGAACTCGGTGGTCATCAGGCCGCCGGCGGTGTACGGATCGTACTGGAGCAGCCGCTCGGTTTCGGCCTTGTCCGCCGGTTCGAGTTCCTGCAGGATCTCGTCAGCCGTTTCTTCGTCGAGCTCATCGAGCGCGTCTGCGCGCTCGTCGGGCGTCATCTCAGCGACGATTTCGGCCGCTTCCTGCACCGGCAACTCTTCGAGCACCTGCGTGCGCAGATCCTCGTTGAGGTACTCCATGACCTCGGCCGCGCGCTCCCGCGGGAGCGCCGCGAGGAACGCGCGCACCTGCTCCTCCGGCATCGCCTCGGCCACGTCGGCGAGGTCGGCCGGATGCATTTCTTCCGTTTGCGGGCCGATGCTTTCCGGATGCTCTTCGAGAAGTTCGAGCAGGTCCGGCACAATCAGCGCCGCAAGCGGCCGGTCTTCGTTGGCGCGTGGCGTCATCGGCGAAGGGGCGGCGGTCTGGCGCGCAAGTTAGTACGGCCCATGCGGGGCGCAAAGCGAACCCGCTCCATGGGCCTGTTGGCCCGGAGGCCTAGGTGTCGCCCGGTAGTAACGGCAACGTTCCTCTTTCCTGGCGCACGTCACGCAGGGTCACGCCGGCCATGGCCAATGCGGCGGCCAGAGCGTCCCGGTCAACGGGGGCCTCCAGCTCCAGAACCGCCCCGGTCATGGACACCTCGGCGCTGAGAATTCCCGGTACGGCCGTCAGGGCGGTCCAGACCGCCCGCACGGCATGTACGGCGATGAGCCCGTCGATCTCCACGTAGGCGCGGTAGCGTGGCATCTTTCAATCTCCACGAGGGGGAGACGCCGCTCAACTGCCGGCACCCTGTCGCCTCAATACACAGCCTACGCCCTGCTGCATGCCTCGCGTCGCCTTTCTCGGATTGGGAGCCATCGGAACGCCCATGGCCCGGCACCTCGCGCGCCCGGAGCACGATCTCGTGATCTGGAATCGCACGGCGGCCCGCGCCACGGACTTTGGGGCAGAGCAGGGCGTGCGGGTGGCCGCGACGCCGGCTGACGCTGCCCGTGATCGTGACGTGGTCGTGACCTGTCTGCCCATCTCGTCCGATGTCGAAAGCCTGCTCGACGGACCCGATGGATTGCTGGCGACGATGCCGGCGGGATCGGTGCTGGTGGACTGCACCTCGGGCGATCCGGCGACTTCCCGTCGCATGGCCGCTCGTCTGGCCGAACGAGGCATCGGATTTCTCGATGCCCCAGTGTCGGGCGGCGTGAGCGGGGCGGTGCAGGGCGCGCTCACCGTGATGGTGGGCGGCGATGAGGCGCTGCTCGAGTGGGTGCGGCCGGTCATCGAGTGTTTCGGCAAGCGCATCGTGCACTGTGGTGCCATCGGTGCCGGTGACGCTCTCAAGGCCGTCAACAACGCCTTGTTGGCCATGCACATCTGGGGCACAGCGGAAGGGTTGTCGGCCCTCGAGAAAGCCGGTGTGCGCAGCGATGTCGCGCTCGACGTGATCAACACCTCGAGCGGCCGCTCCAACGCCAGCATGAACCTGTTCCCGGAGCGCGTGCTCACCCGGGCTTTTCCGCGTACGTTTCGCCTGGCGCTGCTCGACAAGGATGTGGGCATTGCAGCGGAGATTGCGCGCGAGCAGAAGATCGTCGCGCCGCTGTTGCAGCTCACGTCGGAGCTGTTCCGTCAGGCGCATCGCGAACTCGGCGAGGAAGCCGATCACGTCGAAGCCGTGCAGGTGGTCGAGCGACTCGCCGGTGTGGTCATCGGCGGGAAACCGGAAGCCGGAACAGGACAGGCATGAGCAGCATCGGTGCAACGGACGGGCTGGTGTCGGTGCCGCCAGTGATCGCCAGTCTGCGCGAAATTCGCGCGCAGTTCCCGGCACTGCAGCGTCGCGAAGGCAATCACGCGGTGGCCTACTTCGATGGGCCCGGTGGCACGCAGGTGCCGCAACGCGTGGTCAATGCCATGAGCGACTACCTGCTGTACCACAACGCGAACACACACTGGGCCTATCCCACCAGCGTGGAGACGGACGAGATGCTGCTGCGTTCGCGCACGGTGCTCGCCGACTTTCTGGGTACCACCGCCGACCAGATCGCGTTCGGTGCGAACATGACCACGTTGCTCTTTCACATCGCGCGTGCCATTGGCCGCGGGCTGCGGGAAGGTGACGAGATCATCGTGACGGAGCTCGATCACCACGCCAACATCGCGCCGTGGCAGGCAGTCGCGCGCGAGCGTGGCGCCGTCCTGCGCTGGTTGCCGCTCGATGTGAAGACTTTCCGTCACGAAGAGGGCGCACTCGAGCGCCTGCTGTCCCCCCGTACCAGGGTGGTGGCGGTTGGTGCGGCGTCGAACATTCTCGGCACCATCAGCGATGTGACCTCGATTGTCGCGAAGGCCCGCGCGGCGGGTGCCATCACTGTGGTGGATGCCGTGCACTACGCGCCGCATCATCTGGTCGATGTGCAGGCCATCGGCGCCGATTTCCTGTTGTGCAGCGCGTACAAGTTCTACGGTCCGCATGTGGGCGTGGTGTACGGCCGGGCCGACGCCACGGCGGCGCTTGATCTGCCGCGTCTTGAGCCCGCACCGGATTGGGTGCCTGAATGTCTCGAGACCGGCACGCAGAATCACGAGGGCATCGCGGGGGCTGCGGCGGCCGTGGAGTTTCTGGCCGGACTGGTGCCGGGTGACACGTTGGCCTTCAGTCGGAGGGCGCGGCTCGCGCAGGCGATGTCGGAGCTGCAGGTGCGCGGTGACGCGTTGTTCGTGCAACTGTGGGAGGGACTACAGCGTGTGGATGGTGTGACGCTGTATGGTCCCCCGCCGGGAACACCACGCACGGCCACACTGTCGTTCCGCGTGAACGGGCACGCCAGTGAAGACGTGGCACGGGCGCTCGTTGCGCAGGGCACGTATGTCTCACACGGCGACTTTTACGCCACCACGGTGGCGCAGCGCCTCGGACATGCCGAAGAGGGGTTCGTGCGCGTGGGATGTGCGTGTTACACCACCGCCGAAGAGATCGAACGACTCATCGATGGCGTGAAGACCGTGGTACGGGGAGCGGCCTGAATGCGCATGGTCCGAAAGGGTTGGCGGGTGCTGGCTGCCGCGACGCTGCTTGGCACCACGGCGCTCGCAGCGGCGTGTGATGCGCCCGGCGAACTGCGCCAGGCATTGCCTAGGGCGGAGTTCCTGTTCGCGGCCGGTGACTCCACCTACTGGGTGCGCAGTGGTGGAGAGGGCATGCGCGTGCGCAGCGCCCCCATCCTGCTCACACAGGTGGATGGCCGGCTCTTCGAGATCTTCATCGGGGACGACGGCGCCGAGTATCCCGAGGCCTCGTTTGCGACCGCGCGGCTGTGGGCGCGATCGCTCCAGGCCAAAGACAGCACGCTGCTGTTCGCAGACAGCACGGTGCTGCGCGAACTCGTGGCGTGGCGTCGCCGGCATCCGCAGCAGGCCGAGATCGATCCGTCGGATGAAGACGTGATCGATGATCCGCAAACCGTGGTGCAGGACGACATCGAAATCCTCGACGTGCACGGGCCGTATCTCACGTTCGAGCACCTGCTCAATGTCGATATCGATGGTGGACCCGAACACATCCACAGCGGCCGACGGTATGTGGTGGACGTGCGCTCGGGACGCATCATGGGGTTGGGCGATCTGTTGGGGGCGAAAGAAGCGACCAATGTGGCCACGCGTGCCCGTGCGTCGCTCACGCAGTTGATCGACTCGATTCGCACAGCAGGCAATGGGGGCGATGATCGTGCCGCCATCGCCATGGAAACGCTCGAGACGTTCACCTTCGATTCGACCTCGTTCGGTATCACCGATTTGTCGCGCGAACCGGCCGTGACCTTCATGGTGCCCGGCCATGGGCTCGATGGGGAGGCGCTGGCCCTGCACCTGCCGCCCATTGCGGTGGACGTGCCGGTATGGTGGAAGTCGGTCAAGTCGACGCTGCCCGAGTGGAGTGCGGATTCCTCCATCGTGCGGTGGGACCGGTCGAGCTACCGCATTGCCGCGCGTCCATCACCTGAGGGCGATGCGCTCGCGCTGGTGCTGTCATCGCGCAGTGGGATGGGCGGTCAGCACGAATGGCCGGTGGCCACGGTAGGTGCACCAGCATATCAGCTCATCGCGCTCGAAACACCGCCGCTGGACAGTGCCTCGCGTGCGGCGCTGGCGCGGGCATTCGATGTGTCCACCGCGCTCGATGGCATGGTGCAGCGGGCGCGCTATCGCGGCGCGTCACCGCGTCGCGCGCCGGAAGCCGCCATGCGCTGGCGGCTCACTTCCAATCGTCTGAACTCCCCAAGGATGGCGCCGTGAGCGAGCGTCCCGTAGTCGAACGCGCCATACGGCCCGTGTCCGCATCGCAGCATGAAACGAGTGAACTCATCATGCCGCATGATGCGAACATTCTCGGGCATGCCTTTGGTGGGGCCATCATGGCCATGGTGGACAAGGCCGCGGCCGTGGCAGCGTTCCGGCATTCACGCACCGCGTGTGTGACGGCGTCGATCGATCGCGTCGATTTCCGCGAGCCCATTCATGTGGGCGATCTGGTCACCTGCAAGGCGTCCGTGAACTTCGTGGGCAATACGTCCATGGAAGTGGGCGTGCGGGTGGAGGCGGAAGATCTCATTTCCGGTGCGCGCCGCCACACCAATACCTGCTACCTCACCCTCGTGGCCATCGACCGAAATGGCCGCCCTGTGCCGGTCGCGCTGGTCAAGCCGGAAGACGACGACCAGTCGCGTCGGTATGATGCGGCGCAGGCCCGCCGCCGTCGTCGGCTCGAAGAACGGCAGGCCGAAGCCAAGGCGGACGGGGACACCTGAACGCGGTGTCCCCGCTCGCGTTGGTGTTCAGGGGACGGTGATACGGTTGGTGATTGCCGAGAGTGTGAAGGTCTGCACCAGCGTGCCCAGCGTGTACTGACCGCTGGTGTAGAGACCATCGGTCGCCGTGCCGGATTCCGTGCCGCCGGCATACAGTTTGTAGCTGCCGCCCACGGTGAGCAGAGGTGAGGACACCACCAGCGACTGATAGCCTTTCACCGGCGCGAGATCGAACACCGCAGCACCCGCACTGGTCTGGATGTGCATGATGCCTCCCGCCGCGCGCGCGGTGCCGAACGTGAACTGGATGGACGGCTGCGTGGACGCGGTGCCCGGTGCCTGTGCCATACTGGTGGTGCCTGTACCCACGAGGAAGCCACCCGTCATCACGAAGGTGCGGTCGTAGTCGATGGCCGGATTGGGCCCGCTCGGCGGACCCGCCACCAGCAGGCAGCCCCCCGTCATCGCAATGGCGGAGTTGGAGTCGATGCCATCGCCACCCGACAGACTGGTGATACGCCCGCCGTTGATGCGGATGGTGTAGTTGCCCGTGCCACGCGCGCCATCACCGTCGCCGGACAGATTGATGCCGTCGTCGCTGGCCACGACACGCACCCGTCCGCCGTTGAAGGTCATATCGGCCTTGCCGGCTTCGATGCCTTCATAGCTCTTGGTCACGTCGATGCTGCCGCCGTTGATGGTCACCGCGGAATCGGCATGCACACCGTCATCACCCGTGCTGATCGTGAAGGTACCGCCGTTCACCACCAGGTTGGCATTCGAGTGCAGACCATCGTCGGCCGTGTTCAGCGTGGCCGTGCCACCATCCGCCACGAACATCACACCGGCCTTGAGTCCTTTCGCCGACAGCGTATCGGGAATGACGGTGGAGCTTCCGCCACGGGTGACCGCGGTGATCGTGCCGCCCGTCATCAATAGATCGGTCTCGGCCTGCACCGCGTCATTGCCCGCAGCCAAGGTGAATGTGCCACCGGCGATGAGCACGTAGCCCAGCGCGGCATCACCATCTTCATTGGACTTGAGCGCGTCACTGCCAGCGGTCACGCCGATTGTGCCACCGCGCACCACGAGATAGTCCTTGCCACGAATGCCGTCGTCGGCGGCCGTCACCGTGATGCGCCCTGACCGAATGACGAGGCCATCCTTGGAGTGGATGCCGTGCGCAATCTTGCCCGTCACGTTGAGCGTGCCTTCGCCGCCGATGGACAGATTCACTTTGCTGTAGAGCGGCGCATTCTGCTCGGCGCCTGTCGGATACGACGTGCCGTCCTGCAGCACATTGGTCGTGCCGCTCACCAGCACGATCGCCGCGCGCTTGGCCTTGGATACATAGAGCGGCGCATCCGTGCTGCGTGAGATCGACGCGCCATCGAGCACGAGGCGCACGAGACCCGTGTCGGCAGTACTCACGAATACCTGACCATCTGTCATTGTACCGCTGAGACGATACGTGCCCGCTGAGCCGATCGTGACCGTGCTGCCGCTGACGGTGGCGCCGCTGCCGGTGACGGTCGCGGTCGTGCCATTCAGTGCGATCGTTGTCGCCGTGACACCATCGATGCTGTAGTCGCTCGTGACTTCGTGATCGACCGTGTTCTTCGCCATCGCCGATGCCACGGTGTAGGCGTTGGTCAGCTTTGCGTCTTCACTGCAGCTCGGACTGGATACGGTGAACGTAGTGCTGTTGCCCGTGCCGGTGGTAGAGCCGTTGTCGTCAGTGGGAGACGTGAGTTCACCGCCGTCGGTGCCACATGCGCCCAGCATCAGGCCTGCTGCCAATGTCCACATGGTGGAGCGGCGCGGCGTGTGTGAGGTCGCATGTAAGGGCAGACGCCGTGCCGGCGCTCGCGATGGAAGAGATGCTGGTGGTGTCATGACGGACTCCGCGTGTGGTGCCGGTGAAGTGGATCTGTCACCGCAACACGCCACGCACGCGCAGCCCTATGACCGCGCTTCCGTCGACTGTGTTTCCGTCGCCTGCGCTGCTTCTGTATGCGTCTCGGCCAGCTCTTCGGTCAGTGCGAGCTCGATCTCGGTGCCGTCGCGGGCAATCATGGTATTGGCGAACACGGCGCGTGCCTGCTGTTCCAGTTCGCGTGTGTCGCGTGAATACCGCGCCGAGATGTGCGTGAGCACCAGGCGGCGGGCGCCAGATTTGAGCGCCACCTCGGCCGCTTCCCGCGCCGTGGAATGGCCGGTCTCCAAAGCACGCGGTGCTTCATCGTCAGCGAAGGTGGACTCGTGGATCAGCAGGTCCGCATCCTGCGCCGCGGCGATCGTGCCTTCGCAGGGCCGGGTGTCGCCCGTGATGACAATACGGCGGCCGCGGCGGCGTTCGCCCACCAGCACAGACGATTCGATGACGCGGCCATCGTCGAGCGTGATGGCTTCGCCGCGATGGATGCGCCCCCACATCGGACCTTCGGGGATGCCCAACTCACGGGCGAGGTCTGGGTTGAATCGCCCGCGCCGCTCCTCTTCGACCACCGCGTAGCCCAGCGACGCGGTGCCTCGATGGTCGACCGCGAAGGTATCGATACGGTAGTCCTCTCCACGCCTTATGCTCGAGCCTGCCTCAAGCTCACAGATCTCGACGGGAAATGTTGTACGTTCGCCACCAATGTTGATGCACTGACGCAACGTTTTGCCCGTGCTGCGAGGCGTCCACAGCCGTAAGGGCTCTGTGCGGCCCTGCAACGCCATGGTGCGGAGGAGCCCGGTGATCCCCAACAGGTGGTCCGAGTGCACATGCGTGAAGAAGACGTCGGACACCGCAAAGGAGACCCCGTACCGCATCATCTGGCGCTGGGTACCCTCCCCGCAATCGAACAGAAGAGTTTCCCCCTCCCGGGTGAGGGAAATGGCGCTCACGCCACGCTCGACAGTGGGGCGGGAGGCAGCGGTACCGAGGAATCGTACGAGAAGCGGCATGGCTCCGAATATAGACCGGATCGCCGAAATCCCGGTGTCAGGCCTCGCCATGCCGCCACCGTGACGGACAACCTCTCATTACAGAGAGAGAGGGTTTGTGACTTCTTGCCAACCAGACACATGAGCGGCCCGGCGCTTGCAGTAGGGTATGCCAGGTTCGCCGCGGTATGCACTCGCTGTAACGGATCCGTCGAGGGGTTCGCTCACCGACTGCCTGTCGCACTCAATCAAGAACTTCCGGACGGCCGGGGGGCGTATGACCGGAAAGAGCCGACGTGGTTTCGCGTCGATGGACCCGAATCGTCAGCGTGAGATTGCCAGCAAGGGCGGGCGCGCTGCACATGAAAAGGGCACTGCACATGAATGGTCTTCTGACGAAGCGCGGGAAGCGGGTCGCAAGGGCGGTGTGACCGTCAGTCGCGATCGGGCCCACATGGCTGCCATCGGACGAGAGGGAGGGGAGTCGCGCAGTGCCGCGGCTCGCCAGGCCCGGGTGTCTCGCATGGGAGAACGTGAGGTGCCGATGATGTTGTCCCGTGACGCTGCGGAACATGGGCGCTCGATGCCCATGGAGCGTCCGCGTACGATGCCGATGCGAAGCGACGAAAGTTCGCTGCGCTGACCCATCGACACACAAACTCAAACCGGCGGAGCACCTGGGTGGTGCTCCGCCGGTTGTCGTTTGTCTGTCGGTCTGCGCGACGCGTCAGTGCCGCGACGCGTCAGTACGTCGACAACAGCGTGTGCAATCGTGACTCATCGATGTTGCGGCCGCTCACCACCGCCACCACTGGACCGCTGAGCGACGGCACACGGCCATGCCGCAGCGCCGCCACGGTCACTGCGCCTGCGCCCTCCACCTTGAGGTCGAGGGTGCGGTGTAGCCACGCGATGGTTTCCCCAAGCTCGGCCTCGGTCACCAGCAGCATCTCGTCGGCACACTGTTGTCCAATGTGCAGCGCGTCGGCGTCGATCTGTCCGGCCAGTCCGTCGGCAAGTGTGGGTGTCACCGGGGAGTCCACCACATGACCTGCGTGCACGGACTTGGTCATGGCTGCGGTCTCCTCGCTCTGTACGCCAACAATGCGTACCTGTGGGGCCAGCATGCGCAGCACAGCGCCCATGCCGCCCAGCAGGCCACCACCACCGGTGCAGATGAGCACTGTGCCCACTGAGGGCAATTGCTCCAGCAACTCCAGCGCCACCGTCCCCTGCCCAGCCAGCAAGTCCAGTCCCAGGCACGGGTTGATGAACCGGATGCCATGTCGCTCGGCGTGCGCCTTCGCCAGCACCATCGCCGCGTCGTAGTCGAGCGCTTCGTCGTTCACGATGGCACCCAGCGTACGAATGCCGTCCTTCTTCACCTGTGGTGCCGTGCGGGGCACGTACAGCATGGCTGGCGTTTCGAACGCCTTGGCCGCATACGCCACGCCCAATCCGTGATTCCCCGCGCTCGAGGCCACCACACCCGCACGTCGTTCTTCGGCGGAGAGTCCGGCCAGCACATTGAAGGCGCCGCGCACCTTGAACGAACCTGTCGGGTTCTCGAGCTCGAGCTTGAGCCAGACCTCCACACCCAACTCGTTGGTCAGGACGTCGCTGCGCTCGAGCCGGCTGGCTGGCATGAAGCTGCGCACGTTCAGGGCCGCCTCACGAACGGCGTCGACGCTGGGAACGATGGTTGGATCGAAAGCCGGATTGAAGGCAGCCATGAGTCACCGGGTGTGAGACGAACGTCAGAGCAGGCGCGGTGGTGAATCGGCATCACCGCCCACGCGCGCAATGTATCCCTCCACATCGAACTTGGTCTTGGCGCGCGCGGTGGCCATCGGACGCAGGCCGCCCCATATGGGCTTGTTGCCCCACGGACGATCCCACAATCCCAGGCACCACATGATGCCCCCCACACTGTTGGCATCCCGCCCGTCGAGCGCGTACTTGTCGTTGAGGTGAAACAGCCAGTTCCGCGCTTCTTCGTAGGTGTGCGTCCAGAGGAGCACCGTCTTGCCCCACAACATGCGCGGATAGTTGTGGATGATGCCCTGCTGCACGAGCTCCGTCTGCGCGGCATTCCAGAGGCGATCGCCTGTCTGCGCGCGCTCGAGCTGTTCCAGCGAATACAGAACGGGACGCGGGTCGTGCTCGTGTTCCTGCATCGTGCGCTGCACCCACGCAGGAAGCGCCGCGATCTGGTCGAAGTTCGGCGTGCGCACACACCAGTTGTACGACAACTCTCGCCATGTCGTGATCTGCTGCACGAAGGCGTCGAGATTGGCCGCACCAACGCCACCCGCCTGTGCTTCCCGCACCACGCGCGCCGATGAGATCTGCCCAAAGTGCAGATAGGGTGAGAGGCGCGATGTTCCATCATCGTCACTCGCCTCATTGCGACGCTCGTCGTACTGACGCAATCCGTCGTGCAGAAACTGTGTCCATCGCGCATCGGCGGCGCGGCTGCCACCAGCCAGCGGCACGGCACGCACATGCTGATCGATTTCACACGCCGCCACCGCGCGTGCGATGGCTTCGTCATCCATCGTCGCGATGGTCAGTGGCTCGAGTCCACCGCCTTCCCGCACTACCGCGCGCAGCGACTTGGCCAACGCCGCAGAAACCGATCTGCGCGGCGTCACATCCTTCACCGGCTCGATGGCATGTGCGAGCAGTCGCCCCAGCTTGGGCCGGATCGTGCGCGCCGCGTACTCCGCTTTCTCGAACAGGCCACTGGGCACGGTGCACACGCTGTCCACCGCGAGCACGCGACACGACGCACGCTCGGCGAATCGCACGAGCCGCTCACGAATGCCGGCCGTCGGAAAGAGATCGGTGAACACCACGTAGGCGCGCGCGGCCAGTCGGTCCACCACGCGGGCATCGTCGGCGCGACGTGGGCGCAGCACAAACTGGTAGTGAATGCCCAGGGCTTCGGCCTGCCGCGCCGTGTCGCGAGCGCCTTGCAGGATGAACGTGTGGTGCCGCGCCGAGGCGTGCGGATAGGTGGGGTCGAGTCCCTGATGCACCACCACGGGCAGATTGAGGCGGTCTGCCGTGCGCACCGCGGCCCGCAGCCCCCAGTTGTCGTCGAGACGGTGCGTCGACTGCATCCAGTACAGCACGTATTCGCCGTCCGGGCGGTACGTCTTGCCATTGAGGTCGACGGTGCGCGGGACGAGCTGGTCGCGGACGTAGTCGTCGGTGAGGGCGTGTGGGCGGGGCACGTTGGAATCTTGGCGGATTCTCCCGCGAAGCAGGAGGGAGGGGCATCGTGGAGTTGGTGCGCGAAGCGCCAGGCGCGTCCATGTGCCTTGACAGCAAGGAGATGGCCGCTAGCTTCCCGTTCGTTACCCGAACGGCCCCGCGCTACGGAGCGGGGCTATTTTTATCGGGTCAACACAACTTGGGGCTGTAGCTCAGCTGGGAGAGCGCTGCATTCGCATTGCAGAGGTCAGGGGTTCGAGCCCCCTCAGCTCCACTTTCGGGAACTCTTCGTGGGATCCCGTGTACGAAATCACAACCGGATCGTGACGGATCCGGCGCTGGCGTGACGCGGGAACCCGGTGCATCGTCCAGTGTACGAAGACGCTGAGCCCGCCGCCGATCGGTAGGACGGAGAGTTCCAATGACGGCGAGCGCGGCACATCTGAGAGCCCCCGGCTGCTGAAAAGCGGTGCGGGGGCTCACTTTTTCCCGGCACTCAGGGCACCTGCGGCAGCGCGGCCAGATCCGCCCGCATCGCCTTGAACGTATCGGCCAGGAAGCGGTTCTCTTCCTCCTCGACCGCGCCAGCGAAATCGCTCATCGCGGTGAATCCGAGGTTGCCCAGAAAGCGCATGATGGCGCTCTCGCGTACCGGCAGGTCGAGCGCACGTTCGCTGAGCGTGCCCCCGGGCGTGGCGCGAAATCCCAGTTTGAACTTCACGCCCTCGCCCGCAAACAGGTGCTTGAGTGGGGTGCGCATCAGTCGCTCGCCGATGAGTGGCAGGTGCCACTCGGGTTCATGGGTGAAGCGCAGCAGCCACGCCCGTTCCTGCGGTGTGTCGATGTGAATGAAATCGCCACGTAAGTTGGTGGCGCCCACCGTGAACAGGCCGAATTTGGCGAGCGCGTCGGCCGTGATCTGCAGCGTATCGGGCATGGCACGCGCGGCGCCCGCGATGGGCTGCAGGCGTCCGTCATGTGAACGAAAACGCATGGTCACCACCTTGTTCGCCGACTGCACGTCGAACCATTCCGCGCCGGTACGATCCGTGAGGCGATAGCGCCACTTGGACGACTCCACATACTTGCGCAGGAACTTCGCGTAGGCCGGGAACGTCTCCTTGATGCGATCGGCATCAACGCGAAACTTCAGGTTGACCAGTGTCGACCCGTCAGCCTGTGCGGTGGTGGCAATGGAGTCGAGCGACACCACCCGTCCGAATGCCGCCGTCGTGCGGGGCAATGTGGTGCGATAGTCGTTGCGCAGCGTCGTGGCCGGGCGTTCCGCAGACAGCAACAAGCCGCGCATGATGCCATTGAGGCTTTGCGGCGGCATGGTCCCCACATGGTGTTGCACGGCCGTGTGCCACAACCAGTCGCTCTCGGCCTGCTGGGTGAGGCGAATGGTGTGTCGTTGCTCGCCGGGCCGGGTGGGCACGGGGGCGTTGGGCCGGGCATCGAACCGGTAGGCGTTGCCCGAGAGCTGTGCATGGATATCGAGCTCGCGTTCGGCACCGCGGGTGGTCGACTGCATCCCCGTCCACAGGGCGGTGTCGCTCACCAGCTTGGAGGGCGAGAACGCGTACCGCCCCAGGCGCATGCGCGCGTTGGCGAATTTCGGCGTGCGGGTGACGTTGGTGAACCGCGCTTCAAACGCGGAGGCCACGCCGTCGAGGTGTGAGCGGGCGGTCGTAGCATCAGAGCCGCCGCCGAGAGCGGCCGCCCGGCAGCCGCTCACCAGAGGAGTAACAGCACATACAGCCAGGGGCAGCAGTCGGCGTAGGGTCACGCCGATATATACCCCGCCTGGTTAGATTGAAGGTCCTCTTTACCCGTACATCAGTGTCCGATTCCGTGCTCTCCGATACAACCCCGTCTCCGCGCCGCGACTTCATTCGCGAAATGGTGGCGGATGACCTGGTAACCGGCCGTTTCGGCCGGGGGCCGGCCACGCGTTTCCCCCCCGAGCCGAACGGCTTCCTGCACATGGGGCATGCGAAGTCGATCTGCCTGAACTTCGGCATCGCGCAGGAGTTTGGGGGGACCTGCAATCTGCGCTTCGACGACACCAATCCGGCCACGGAAGACGTGCGCTACGTGGAGTCGATTCAGCGCGACGTGCAGTGGCTCGGTTTTCAGTGGAACGGGTTGTACTACGCGTCGGACTATTTCGAGCAGCTGTACGAGATCGCCGAACAGCTGGTGCAGAAGGGGAAGGCGTACGTCGACGACCAGAACGAGGAGCAGATCCGCACCAATCGTGGCACGGTGACATCGGCGGGCACGCCGAGTCCGTGGCGCGAGCGTTCGGTGGAGGAGAACCTCGACCTGTTGCGTCGCATGAAGGCTGGTGAGTTCCCCGATGGTTCGCGGGTGCTGCGCGCGAAGATCGACATGGGCCATCACAACATGGTCATGCGCGATCCGCTGCTGCTGCGCATCCGTCACGCACATCATTACCGTCGTGGCAACGACTGGTGCATCTACCCGCTGTACGATTTTGCGCACGGGTTGAGCGACGCCATCGAGGGCATCACGCGCTCGTTGTGCACGCTCGAGTTCAAGGACGCGCGCGAGATCTACGACTGGCTGGTGCACGAGGCGGGCTTCGTGAATCCGCCCACGCAGATCGAGTTTGCGCGTCTGGAGCTCGACTACACGGTGCTGAGCAAGCGCAAGCTGCTGCGCCTGGTGAACGAAGGGCACGTGAGTGGATGGGATGATCCGCGCATGCCTACCATTGCGGGTCTGCGTCGTCGTGGTGTGCGCCCGGAGGCCATTCGGGCGTTTGCCGAAACAATCGGTGTGGCCCGCAAGGATGCGCGCGTGGAGTACGCCACGTACGAGCATGCGGTGCGCAACGACCTGAACATGGAAGTGCCGCGCCGCATGGGTGTGCTCAATCCACTCAAGGTCGTGCTCACCAACTACCCGGAAGGGCAGGTGGAAGAGCTCGAGGCGCAGGACTACCCGCACGACGTGCCCAAGACGGGCTCGCGCACGGTGCCGTTCTCGCGCGAGCTGTATGTGGATCGTGACGACTTCATGGAAGACCCGCCGAAGAAGTTCTATCGGCTGGCGCCGGGCCGCGAAGTGCGTCTGCGCTTCGGCTATCTCATCACCTGCACCGATGTGGTGAAGAACGACGCCGGCGAGGTGGTCGAACTGCACTGCACGTACGATCCGGCCACGCGCTCCGGCTTGGCGCCCGATGGCCGCAAGGTGCAGGGCACCATTCACTGGGTCAGTGCGGCGCACGCCGTGTCGGCCGAAGTGCGGTTGTACGATCGGTTGTTCTCGCAGGCCGACCCGGACGACGTGCCGGAGGGGCAGGACTTCCTGTCCACGCTCAACCCGGACTCGCTGGTGGTGATCGCGGACGCCAAGGTGGAGCCCAGCGTGCTGAGCGACCCCGTGGGATCGCGGTACCAGTTCGAGCGGGTGGGCTATTTCTACGCCGAGCCGGAGGGGAGCACCGCGGAGAAGCGGGTGTTCAACCGGATCGTGGGGCTCAGGGACAGCTGGGCGAAGGAAGTGAAGAAGGGCTGAGCGCCATTTCGATGATGGCGGCGTACTGGGGGTGACGGTGATCCGTCACCCCTTTCGCATGTTGGCGCATGATGTTGCCGAGTTGCGAAATTCGCCGAGAGCCGAGCACAATATGGGTATGCCTGCGATTCAGGAACGCCGCTGGAGCGTCGAAGAGGTACAGGCGCTGCCCGAGGATCCGCGAAACCGTTATGAGACGGTGGACGGGGAGTTGCTGGTGACACCAGCGCCTCGCCTTCCACACCAAGCGGCAGTCGCCGCGGTGTACCGTGCGCTGTTCGATCTGGTGCAGACACACGACGTGGGGCTGGTGTTGTTTGCACCATTCGATGTGATCCTCGATCCGCGTACGCTGGTGCAGCCGGACGTGCTGGTACTGCCACCGGTGGGGCAGGAGGTGCTGAGAGGCGACGCACTGGCTCCGATGCCGCTTCTGGTCGTCGAGGTGTTGTCACCAAACACCGCGCGGAACGATCGTTTGCTCAAGCGACAGCGCTACCAGCGGGCTGGCATCGAGTGCTGGCTGGTGGATATCGACTCGCAGCTCGTGGAGCGGTGGACGCCAGACGCGGAGTGTCCGGAGATCTGCGTGGAGCGTGTATGTTGGGAGCGGGAGGGGCTCGCTGCGCCGCTGTCGCTTGAGCTTCCGGCCATCTGGACTGAGGTGATCAGGTAGGTCCGGCGCTCGGTTCGAGGTGGATTCGCTGCCCCACTACCATCCGGTCGGGCACGCTCTATATTTGTGGGCTCCCCCACCTCTGTGGTGCGGGAAGCCAGCTGCCCCTTAGCTCAACTGGCAGAGCGTCTGACTCTGGATCAGAAGGTTCCTGGTTCGATCCCAGGAGGGGCAATAAGAAGCCCGTCAACGACTTAGCGCGTTGGCGGGCTTCTGTGTTTCGTCTCAGTTTTGTGCAAAGGAACGCCGCAGGAACTTTCGGAATGGGATGAAGGCTCGGGAGCAGCTATTGGTCGTCAAACTGGACAGGCCAATCTCCAATGGGCCCGAGCAGGTCCGCAGCCACCTCGTGTAGCCTCCGGTGCAGGTGCTCGAGCTCGCTGGCGGCGTACCAGCCGCTCAGCGCTGCGCCGCTGGGTGCTTCGATTCGACCGATGTAGCCCGTGTCTTCCTCAACACCCTGCAGATCGAGGCTCGCGTCCGGTGCGTGATGACGGAAGAACCGATCAGCCGGCATTTCCGTCGGGTTCCATTCGCCACAGGTGCGCCGCGGGACAATCACTCCCAGGCCGCCGTCCGGGCAGACCCTGTAGCTCCTGGCCGAGGGACCACCGCACCGCGAAACCGGATGGCTCACGCAGATATGCGAATTGCATGACGGGGTCTTCGCCGAATGCTCCCCACAGCGCTGCGGTGGCCGGATCTATCGATTCGGGACGGGGAGGGTGCATTATCTCTTGAGTCTGCTTCTACTGTTCAGCGACGCTCTCATGGTCTCGAAACGCACTGTCTGAAATGCACTTGCACTTGCCAAGAGGGAACTTCCTGATGGAGGTGCCTGCAAAGCTGATTCTTGATCGGCAAGGCTTACAACCGTCGGCTTAAGTCCGTAGGGCCGTCATGTTGCAGCGTCGGCGCGCGTGTTAGCGCCGCGTACTTCACAACCCAATTTTCAGACACCGCAATGGCGCTAATTCCGCGCAAACCGCTCTTCACGGATGCGAAAGGCAATCGGTATCTGAAGCTGCCGCTGAGCTCCATGTTGCCAGACACGGCTAATCCTCGCATCACTGAGCAAGAGACTACTCGAGAAACGATCGATGCCATGCTGAAGTTGGAGGGCGACTCCATCTATCGATTGGCCAAGGATGTGTTGGAACAGGGAGGTCTCAGTCCTTCGGATTTGATGATGGTACGATTTGTGAATGGGAAGTATGTCGTGAAGGAAGGGAACCGCCGACTTGTGGCGCTGATGCTGCTCCGCAACCCAAACTTGGCGGGCGCAGAATCGGACGAACGTCGTCGATGGAAGAAGTTGGCGGCAGACGCGCGCGTGGATAGCCTCCCGAAGTACTTCACCGTAGTCGTTGCGGCGGGTGACGATGCTTGGATTGATCGGCGGCACATGGGTGAACAGGGAGGCGTTGGCATAATTGGCTGGAATCGCAACGCCCAAGCGCGCCGACAGATGCAACAGGGCAAGCTCAATCTGACGCAGGCACTGATCGACGCCCTGATGTCTGTAGACGCTGAAAGGTTTCGCGACATCCTGCCGGACACGCGCGGGTTCTCAACGCTGGAGCGCCTAGTGGAGAATCCACATGCTCGCACAACGATCGGTATCGACGTCATTGATACGGAGACTGTCCGTTTCACAAAGGGCGCTCGCTCACTTGCAATGGTGGAGACCATTCTGCGGGACATGCGCAAGCCGACGGCGAAGGAGGGGCGCATCAATACCCGCACGCTGAACAACAGCGATGCAATCGCCGGCTACGTCAATAGAGTGGAGCGCGATGCCCCTGTGGAACTCGAGTCCGAACCGTTTACTGCCTCGCCAGTACAAGATGTTCCTCGTCCATTAGCGGACGAGCCCAGACCCGAACGCCCTGCACCGAAGGCGACAGGGATACGAGCGCTCCTACCCAAACGGGTAGACGGGCGACCAGGGAAGATCGTCGATCAGCTGGTAAAGGCCGCCAAGCAAGACATGCCAGATGCCGCACTCGTTCTGTTGCGTGTCTACCTCGAGCTAAGCGTTGAAGCGTACGCCAGAACCAAACAGTTGACTTTCGCGGGTGACAAGGATCCTGTGGTCCAAGAAGAAGTGAAGGCATTTCGCAAGTCGGCAAATCAGGCGAAAGTGCAGATTCCTCATTCTATCAGTCGCGCACTCGATCGATATGCAGACCACGCGACCCTGACGCTTGAGGAGCGACTGCGGTTGACTATCGAGAACATGGTCGCCGAGAAGCTACTCGATCAGAAAGATGGCAATACCATCAAACGCCACATTCATGAGCATCAAGTTCCAGCGCAGTTGAATGACGCGGTGCATCGGCTGAGCGCGGTTCCACAGCTGCAACACACTCTACATATTCTGGAAGTCCTTCGGCTAGTTCTTCCTCATCTGCACGCGTAGCCTATGCCAAGCACGTTCACTCCGCTGAGATACCCCGGCGGCAAGAGCAAGATGTCCGGCTATCTAGTAGAGGTCATGCGAAGCAACCGACTTATCGAAGCGGCTTACGCAGAGCCGTTCGCCGGCGGAGCAGGTGCGGGACTTGCACTCTTGATTCAAGGATACGCCTCACATTTTCATCTCAATGACATTGATCGCGCCGTCGTGTCTTTTTGGCGTTCGGTGTTCACCCAGACAGAAGTGCTCGCGCGGAAGGTTGAAAACGCCAACTTGACAGTGGCGGAATGGGTGCGGCAGCGAACGACCTATCTCGAAGCCAATATGGGCATCGATCTAGCGTTTGCATTCTTCTATCTCAATCGGACAAATCGCTCTGGTATCATGAACGGTGGTGTCATCGGCGGCCGCGACCAGTCCGGTCCCTACAAGATGGACGCCCGCTTCAACAGGAAGGAGCTCGCAGCACGCATTAGGGTGTTGGGGCGATTCCGCCGAAAGGTCTCGGTTACGCGCCTAGATGCTCTCGAATTCTTGCGGTCGATCAATGAAGCACCTCCAACCTTCACCTATTTGGACCCTCCATACTACGTGAAGGGGCAGGACCTCTACCTCAACTTCTATTCGCCGGATGATCATGCGGAGATCGCCTCAGCATTGAACACCTACAGGCAGCCTTGGATCACTACATATGACGCCTGCAATGAAATCCGCGAGCTCTATCGGTCTCGAAAGGTACTCGAGAGTGAGCTGAGCTATTCTGCTCGCGAAGTGCGCCGGGGAAAGGAGTTGGTCATTTTTGGGCCTACTGTCAGGCCTCCGGTATTTCAGCAGCGCACTAAGCGGTCGGCCTACCGTCTGGGCTTTACCGTTGCCAATCGGTAGCCAGCTACCGCCGTGACCAGAACCATACCCCCGTCGGCACATCACCTAGGCGTTCGACAGACTTACACCGCCATCGTGCGCCGAGTCGTCGCTCTCAATCCTATCAGTTTTGGGATCAGCTTAAACGGTAATTCCCCCTGAAAAGCGGGGTCGTCAGAAGTGGAAATTTCTCGTACCGTTTGTTCGAAGAGGATTCCATGAACAAGTCGCGCTCTGCTGACAGTCAGATCATCGCGGTGTTGAAGGAGGCGGAGCTGGCGACGCCCGTCCCGGAGCTCTGTCGGACACATAGCATCAGCTCGGCGACGTTTTACAAATGGCGGGCCAAGTTCGGCACCATGGACGTGTCCATGGTGCCGCGCATGAAGGAGCTGGAGGAGGAGAATCGGCGCTTGAAGAAGATGTACGCCGAGGCCCAGCTCAGTACCGACCTGCTGAAGGAAGCCCTCGCAAAAAAATGGTGAGGCCATCGCAGCGGCGTGCGATGGCCCGAACCGCGGTCCAAGCGCAGCGCACGACGATCCGCCACGCGTGCGCGAAGTTTGGCGTGAGCGAGACCTGTTATCGCTATCACGCGAAGCACGGCGATGAAACGCGGTCATCGCTGACTGGCTGATGCGGCTCACGACGAAACGCGCCCAAGCTGCCTAACTCGCTCCACTTCTGACGCCCCCTAGAAACGGGGGGATTACCCACGGGCTTTGCCAACCAAGCGAACGTCCAAATGGAACGAGCCGAGCAGCAGTGCGAACGTCGTAACGGGCGAGCTAGCATCGAAGCTGGGCGGCACGCCCTCGATCAAGCGTCTCTGTCGATTGCGATTAGGTATATGTTCGACCGCTATGGTTGGTAGATGAATGGCGGATACAACGCCTCTTCTCTTCTCGCCGCAGTCTTCATCTCAGAGAGATCTTCAAGAAACTTCGGCAGTGCAATGCGCATGTAGCGCCAGCAACTGAACTCTGCTACTCCTTGGTTAAGAGCCGCTTCGTGTGCCGCGTGAAGGTTCGCTAAAGCAGCTTGCCTGTGACCAGCGATCCACCAAGCAATGAACATGCATTGGTGGAAGTTTGCGCCTCCGTGCAGGCTCGTCTCAGTTTCCCCCTTCTGAGCTATTGCGATGAACGCCTCGGGGTCAGGTCGCTTGTCTCGGCCCCAGCGGGACATCGCCAAGTTGAACATGTCCGAAATCTCCGCGCTCGGAAGCATCGCTCTGGGAGAGAAGATCTTGGTGGCATCTTCGAACTTACCAAGGCCGATGTGAACTAGGCCGAGCTCGTACTCGATTCGAAGCAGCACGGAAGTGCCGCTTCTTTCTTCGGATGCAACCTGACGAGCCTTGTCCAGCAGAACTTTGGCTTCACCAAGAGCAGTCTTCGAGCCGTTGAGCTGACTAGCGATCCACGAAAGCTCATCGACATCGACGATAGCTTTCAGCGCATTACTCGTGGAGATCCCGGAAACGTCAGCTTCGTCAGCAGTCAGAAGAATCTGCAGTGCGCGGGAAACGGTGGATGCATCTACATCTGCAAGATCGAAGATACGCAGTGCATCGGATGCCGCGGCGTCCGACTCACCGAGGCTCCTGCGAGCCTCTGCAATAGCGAGAATACGCTCGGCTGCCGATGCGCGCGAAGCGGCCGGACGCTGCAGGAGTGTTAACGCCTCCTCAGCGCGCCCCTGCCGCTGGCGTACTTCGGCAAGCAGGAGCAGAATCTCTGGGTTATCTCCATGACGCTCTCGAATCTTGTCGAGTCTGCTTTCGATAGAGGCGACATCGTGCGTAGTGCGGTCGCGAAGGACTCGCTCTAGGAAGTCAATAGCTCCTCGCGGGTCGGCCGGATTTGCCCTTTGGATGACGGATGAAAGCTGTCGATACTCTCTCGCCAAGCGACTTCTCGGACGATCCTTTGTGAAGATTGACTGCGTAAGAAGTGAAAGGCTGTCGTAGCGGTGAACTATTGTAGGCCGTTCCCTTATCTGAAGGTCGCGACGGAAAGCATTGATTCGACCAGCAAGAATGCGTTCCTCGTCATCCAGATCCGGAACGTTCGATATCACGAAGTGCAGGTTGGTCTTCTTTTCCCTTGGGCCGTTCTCCTCTTGGCGAATGTCCTGCACCACGCGCTCAAGTCCCCGAAGGTTCTGCTGATTTGGGATAAAAACAACAACCACAGCATCAGGTAGCTGGCGAGTACAAATGCCTCCGACGTCGGTGTGGCCCGTTCGTGAGTCAATCAGCACATAATCTGGACGTAATGCGTCGCGCCATTGCGCCTTCAAGTCCTCGAAGAGAACGAAGCCGTCTTCCTGCTCGTAGAGAGTCGACCAACTGATGCTAGATAAGCGTTCCGCGTAGCCATCGTCATCGCGTCCCGCGGGCATAACAAAAATCTGGCCATTGTTCTCGAGTACAGGACAATCGTAGACAAAATCCCGTACGTCTGGGACTTCACCAGTCTTTCTATACTCCGTTACAAAGTCGACTACGCCACGAGTCCGGCTTACGGTGACTGCATCAGCACCGAGGCCAATCGTGTCGAGTCCAGGCGCCTCGAGATCGAAATCGACGATAAGAACTCTGGAACCCATGCTCGCCAGATGCGCCGCGACATTCACGAGGGCCATGGTTCGACCCACGCCCCCTTTGAATGAGTAGAACGTGACCACGTACATCGAGCTGGCCCGCTTGGAGCTCGGTGCGCGGACGACTTCCTCGTTTTCCATGAGGTGTTAGGCCGCTGGAACGGTGATGGAGCGGGTGATCGTCAGAGCGAATAATGACGCTGAAGCGCGTACCTGGTCCGGGTTCTCAAGTGCCCTAGTAACAGCTCTACGCCGTGTTTCCACGCGAGACTGGGGGTCGAGTCTTGAGAGCTTGAGGAGAGCCCTCACGTTGTGAGGATCGAACGAGAGCCGCATTAGTCTGTCGATGGCACGAGTCTGTATTTGCGACCCGCTCTCGTACCGTGCGATAGAGGCCTCGCCGATGCCGGTAAGTTTCGCGTACATGGCACGATTCGCCTCGTAATGGCGCTTCCTGCCGCTCTTAATCTCCGCAGGTGTCAAAACGCAGAGATAGCGGCAAACGGCCTCGTGCTTTGCGACCTCCGCTCTCCAGTCCAAGAACTCGTAAGAGCATTCCTCGCAGGTGTACACCGGTACATCCGCCGAGAGGAGCACGGTCTTCGCCCCGTCGAGATACTCAAACGAATGTGACTGCCAGCGGCTTGAAGCGCGTGCCTCACATAAGGGGCACGCGAGAGCGTCAATCTGCGTTCCGACGATATCCAGAGCACTGCTAGCGATCAGGTCCTCAACTTGGTGCGCAATTTCAGACGCCTTCTTGAGGAGCGCGTCGCTTTCAGTCTGGTCTCTTTCTGGGTGACTCATATCTCTCTCAGGAACGAGATCGCCGGCTCAGCGAGAGTGATCCAGCGTCGCTGTACAGCTCGCGCAGGTTCGGTCGGCTCAACGGTCGCTCCAGTGAAAGCTGCGTCCGTGCACGCCGGCGTTTGTTAGCATCAGCTTGATGTAGAGCACTCTACCCCCAACTGGCACCTTCATCACGTAGCCCACTTTATCGGGGGGCTTGTCGAGAGGCACAACCTCCAAGGGGAACCCCGCCACAAGCAACCCGTGTACGTATGCCCAAGCTGACGTTTCCGTGAAGGCAATGCCAGACAAGCCGTCGCCAATCGTGTCTGGATTGACGATGTTCACCGGTTGCCACTCGGTAGGGATGCTGGGTGACCAAGCTGTGGTCCTTCGTCTCGGGTCCAAGCACGCCGACGCGAGTTGTCGGCGTGCGCTCGCGCATTTCGGCGGTTCGTCGTCGCTCATAGAACGGTCCGAAATTCAGCGGCTGAGCCATTGGGTGTTCCACCCGGACGATGTGTGTATCAAAAGATACGCACCATTCATTCCGATGTCAACATGATTTGACATTGTGTATCAACTGATCCTTTTTATGGCTGCGCTTGCGGCTGTGAGCGAGGAGTCCGTTACACGGGCGGGCAGAAAATTGTTGACCGCATCTCACAATATGGGGGCGGGATTGCGTCTGGCTATCGTGTGATTTTCGGAGTCAGATCGATTAGTGTGACCGCAATCCCAAGTATTGAGCGCCTTCGACCTTTTCAGATCGACTCTGGATCAGAAGGTTCCTGGTTCGATCCCAGGAGGAGCAATAAGAAGCCCGTAAACGACTTAGCGCGTTGGCGGGCTTTTGTTTCGGTGCCAGACGGAAGCGGTCTCGGTGTCATCGCGATCTTCCCAGCACGCAAGCGAAACAAGTTCTCTGTCCGATTGGCCATACATAAAGGGATGGTGGGCAGCGTCACGTGGCCGTAAATTCCGGTCATGTCTTCCCCCCACGAGGTCGTGAATCGGCTGGCCGCCCTGCTGAGGACGCACCGGCAAGCGCGTGGTGTGACTGTGGTGTCTCTGGCGGCACAGGTCGGTGTGAGCCCGCGGTTGGTCAGCGAATTCGAGCGCGGGAAGCGCCCCAATGTCTCGCTCGAGACGGCCATGCGCCTCCTGCAGAGTGTCGGCGCTCCGGTATTCCCGGCAATGCCGCCGGTCGCCGACGAGGCCGCCGCTCGTGCAGACCGGGCTGCCCACCGGCGTCGCACATGGCGCGGTTCGTATGCAACACTGTCGGAACAATCGCCCCCGGCCCCCTCGCCGCATTTGGCGGAGCGCCTGACGGCCGTCGCCGCCGCTTCGCAGCTCGCGGTCGGGCTGCGCGCGGCGTATCAGCGCCAGAGCGAAACACCGGCCGGCAGAAAGCGCCGTATCCGATGACGCCTGCCGGTGAAGGGCGCCCCAATGCCGTCGGAGATGAAGACTTCCCGAGCGACTTTCGCGACTTCATCCACGAGCTGAACGCCCATGCCGTCGAGTATCTGCTCGTGGGTGGCTATGCCGTCGGGCTCTATGGGCACGTGCGGGCGACGGCCGACATCGACTTCCTCTACAGGACAACGCCGGAGAATGTCGAACGTCTGATGCAGGCCATGGCCGCCTTCGGCGCCCCCGGCAGCGTGGTCAATCGCGATCAGCTCTCCGCTCCGATGGGGGTAACGCAATTCGGAGCGCCTCCCGTGCGCATCGACCTGCTCTCGGACATCACGGGCGTCAGCTTCGATGAGGCGCAGGTGGACGCGCTGGCGATCGAGATCGCCGGCGAACGCTTGCCGGTTATCGGACTCGCTGCGCTTCGGAAGAACAAGCAGGCGACAGGTCGCAAAAAAGATCGCGACGACCTCAGACGGCTTCCGACCTCGCTGGAGAGCACCCCGCGCCGGCTGCGAAGCAAGAGAAAGAAAACGTCGGACAAGCCGGCCGAAACGAACGCGTCGTCCGCTCCCCCGAGGCGACGCTAGGTGCGTACCGCCTCGCGAAAGGTCGGACCGACCCGCTGGACACGGCCGTTGTCAGCATTCGCAGCGGCGCAATAGAGGACCTGCGGGCGAACCAGATCTGATGCCATCACGGTTCGGCCGTCGGGGCGGCAGACGTTCCTTGTCCGATCATGCTGCGA
>NZ_DASWXE010000062.1:0-3670 GCF_036405635.1 Gemmatimonas sp.
ATCGCTGCTTCGAGGCGACGCACCGGTCCATCACCGCGACCCTCGAAGAACGCACGAACCTCGGTGGCTGCTGCGCGATAGTCCACAGCCTCTCCCGCGCCGATGCACGGCCCCGCACACGTGCCGAGATCGTGACGAAGACATGCCGGTGCACGTGAACGCGCCATGGCGAACGTTCGTCCGTCGGGGGCTTCGGGATCGGTAGCAAACCAGAGTGCTGGCGCGCGACCGCTGCGACGCGGCGTGCGTGCACCGCCGTCCTCCAGCGTACAGTCCCGCAGTGACATCGTCTCGGCCAGCGCCCGTACCGCTTCACGCAATTGTTGCACGCGCCGGAACGGGCCAAACAACGCCACCGCGGCGGGATCGTCCGAACGCGCCACCACCCGCAGGCCCGGGACCGCTCCCCCGGTGAGTGCGACATAGGCTCGGGGCCAATCGTCGAGCACCATCATCGAATTGAAGTGCGGCCGATACTGCTTGATCAATCGCAGTTCACGCAGCAGCGCACCGAACTCGGTGTTGGTGTACTCCCACTCGATCTGGAAGGCATGCCGCAGGATGCGGGCGGCCTTGTTGCGGCGACCTTTTGCGCGGAAGTAGGACAGCAGCCGCGTGCGCAGCACCCGAGACTGGCCGACATAAATCACGCTGCCTGTGGGGCCGATCATGCGGTACACACCAGGCCGGTTTTCACACCCCTCGCGCACCAGCGCCCGCAACTGCTTGCGGTGCGTGGGCGTGGACTGCTGGGGGCGGCCGTGCAAGCGTCCGTTCGGCAGCCCTCCCGGGGATTCCGTCACGGCGTCGGTGCTCATGCCGGGAAGCTAGCGCAGACCCGCTGCGCTTCACAGCCGGGTGCGCTACAATTGCGGCGAGCCCAACGACGACCACACCTGACGGCGTACAGCAGGCGACGATGACTCCCGACGACAGCGCGGCGCCGAACGATGTCACGCGCCTCCTGGCCGACCTGCAGAGCGGCACGGATGGTGCCGCCGATCAGCTCATGCGGGTTGTCTACCGCGAGCTGCATGACCTGGCCGAGCACTTCATGCGCCGCGAGCGTGCCGACCACACCCTGCAGCCGACCGCGCTGGTCAACGACGCCTACCTGCGCCTGATGGGACAGCGGGAGACGTCGTGGCAGAACCGCTCGCATTTCTTCGGCATCGCCGCGCAGGCCATGCGGCGTGTGCTCGTCGATCATGCCCGCAAGGCACGCGCCGGCAAACGGGAAGGTGGTGAACGCGTGACGCTCGACGAGTCGGTGGCCGAGAGTCCGCAGCGCTCCATCGATCTGATCGCGCTGGACGATGCGCTCAATCGTCTCGCGGCCCTCGACCCGCGTCAGGCGCGCGTGGTGGAGCTGCGCTACTTCAGTGGCCTCGATATCGAACAGACCGCGGCCGTGATCGGGATCTCGCCAGCCACGGTCAAGCGTGACTGGACGTTCGCGCGGGCCTTCCTGCAGCGGGAACTGGAGCGCGCATGAGTGAAACACCGCTGACGCCCACGCGCCTGCATCGGCTACGCGCCGTATTCGATGCGGCGGTGGAACTGCCAGTCGAGGAGCGCGACGCGTACCTCGCCTCTGCGAGCCCGGACGATCCCACACTCAAGCAGGAAGTGCAGGAGCTGCTGGCTGCCATCGAGCGGAGCGGCGACACGTGGGACCATCCCCTGGGCGCAGCCGTAGCGGATGCCATGGCGCAGGGACTCGGTACCGCCGGTGCCGATCGCTACGTGGCCGGTGGTCGCATTGGTGTCTATGAGATCACCCGCCTCATCGGCATGGGTGGCATGGGCGCCGTGTACGAAGGCGTGCGCGTGGACGATCAGTTTCGGAAGCGCGTGGCGCTCAAGTTTCTGCGCCGCGGTGGTGAGGGAGACCTGGCCATCCGCCGCTTTCGCTACGAACGGCAGATCCTCGCCAACCTGAATCACCGCAACATCGCGGCCTTGATGGACGGTGGCGTCACCGAGGACGGTCAGCCGTACATCGTGATGGAATACGTCGAGGGTGAGCCGCTCACGACGTATGCCAACGGCAGGCGCCTCGACCTGCGCGCGCGTGTCGCCCTGCTGCGGCAGGTGTGCGCGGCCGTACAGCACGCGCACCAGAACTTCGTGGTGCACCGCGATCTCAAGCCGGGCAATATCCTCGTCACGGCTGACGGTAGTGTGAAGCTGCTCGACTTCGGGATTGCGCGACTCACGCGCGACGCCGAAGGACTCGAACAGTTGCCGGCCACGCAAGGTGGTGCGCTGGCGTTCACGCCAGAATACGCGAGCCCCGAGCAGGTGCGGGGCATGCCGGTGGCCGCGTCCAGCGACATTTATTCACTGGGCGTGATTGCCGCCGAGTTGTTGTCCGGTGCGCGGCCGTACCAGGTGCAGGGATTGCTGTTCGCCGAACTGCAAACGCTCATTGTGCAGACACCGCCGGCTGTGCCATCGCAGCAGGTCACCGATGCGATGGCCGAATCGTTCGGTGTGCGGGCCAATCGCCTGCGCCGTGATTTGCACGGTGATCTCGACGCTATCATCCTGCAGGCGTTGCGCAAGGAACCCGAGCGTCGCTACGGCTCCGTGGAGCAGTTCTCACGCGACCTGCAACGCTGGCTCGATGGCCAGCCGGTCTCCGCGCAGCGCGACACGCTGGCCTATCGCACGGCGAAGTTCCTGCGGCGTCGACGACTTGAAGTATCGGCGCTGGGTCTCATCGGGGTATCGCTGGTGGGCGGCATCGTGGCCACTTCGCAGCAGGCACGACGCGCGGAGCTCGAGCGCAGCAAGATGGAGCAGGTGAACAGCTTCCTCTCCAACATGCTGAGCGCCGTCGATCCCGAACTGGGCGGCCCCAATGTGACCGTCGCGCAGGTGCTGTCGCAGGCCGCGAAAGGCATCGAGGACGCGAAGCTCGAACCGGAAGTGGAAGCGCAGATCCGCCACACGCTCGGACAGACCTACTACGGTCTGAGCATCTACGACTCGGCCGAGACACACGCCCGTCGGGCGTGGGACCTGCGCCGCAAGGAGTTCGGCGATCTCGACCAGCGCACCTCGATGAGTCTTTCGTACGTGGTGGCCCTGGCGGAAGCACGCGGAGAGTTCGTGCAGGCGGAGTCGCTGGCCCGCGATCTGGTGAGCCGGCAACAGCGCATGCCGCGCGCGCAGTACAACGCGACGGAGCTGGCCACGGGGCTCGACAATCTCGCGCGCACGATCGAACAGCAGGGGCGTCTCGACGATGCGTTGGCGGTGAAGCTCGAAGCCATCGCCCTGCGCCGCACGATCAAGGACGATTCCAACAGTCTGGCCGCGCTGCCGTACACGCTCAACAACGTGGCGGTGTCGTACACGTACAAGGGTGAGTTCGCGAAGGCCGAGACGTTGTTGGTGGAAGCGATGGATGTGGAGTCGCGGGTACATGGCCCCGGCTCGTTCAACATGGGCAACCTGCTGCGCGCGTACGCTTCGCTGGTGGATGAGATGGGGCAGAAGGCGCGTGCTGACACGCTCATTCACAAGTCCATTCAGGTGCTGCGCGGTGCGGCCGGGCCCAATCACTACGAGACGCTGCGCTCCACCTCGATGCTCGCGCAGCTGCGCTACGCCGCGAACGACATGCCGGGCACGATCACCGCAGCGCGCGAAGTGGTGGCCC
>NZ_DASWXE010000063.1:0-44115 GCF_036405635.1 Gemmatimonas sp.
GCCGGCAGTTCCACCCGGGCGCGGGCGGCGTTGATATCGAGCAGAACGCGCGCGTCGAGTACGATGCGGCCGGTGACGTGCAGCAGTCCCGCGATGGCACGCAGGGTGAGTGTCTTGCCCGAGCCGGAGGGGCCCACCAAAGCGGCGATGCCACTGTGGATGGTGAATGCGACATCGAGCGCAAACGCCGGCAGCTGGCGCCGAATGGTCACATCGAGCACCGGCAGATCGGCCGCCGCATCGGGCAATCCGCTGATCGTCGGGGCGGAGGTCATCGCGGCAGCTCGCGAGACGGATCGGCTGGTGCACGCCCTGCGCGCGTGAGTGCCCACAAGGCCGCGCCGGTCATGAGCGAGAGCAGCACGGCGAGGCGTGAAGCCCGCGCAAAGTCACCGGCCTGCACGGCGTCGTACACGGCCAGGCTGGCCGTCTGTGTGCGTCCTGGAATGTTGCCGGCCAGCATGAGCGTGGCGCCAAACTCGCCCATGGCCCGTGCGAAACACAGCGCGGTACCGGCCAGAATGCCGCGCCAGGCGAGCGGTGTGGTGACGGTGAGAAAGATGGACCACTCCGAGCGACCCAGTGTGCGGGCCGCGTCTTCGTAGCTGGCGTCGACCTGTTCGAAGCCGCCCTGCGCCGCGCGCACGAGAAACGGAGCCGCGGCCACAAACGTGGCGAGCACCGCGGCGCCTGGAGTGAACACGAGCGGCGCGCCCATCAGCGATTCATACCACTGACCGATCAGACTGCGACGGCCCACCCCGAGCAGCAGGTAGTACCCGATGACGGTGGGGGGCAGCACCATGGGGAGCAGCACCAGTACTTCCAGCAGACCACGTCCACGGAAACGGCGACGCGCCAGCAGCCAGGCGAGTGGCAGACCCACGAGCAGCGCGCACACGGTGGCCAGTGTCGCCACGAACAGCGACAGCGCGAGGGGCCAGGTACCGAGTGCGGGGAGCGACATGCGACGGCGGCGTGTGCCTACTTGTTGCTGCTGTCGCTGTTGGTGTCGCCATCGCTGGCGAACCCAAAGCCGTGCATGGCGTCCTGTGCGGCTTTGCTCTGCAGGAAGGCCAGGAACTTCACGGCCGCCGGCTGCTGTGTGCTGGCCGACAGTACGGCCACGGTTTGCCGCAGCGGGTCGTGCAATGTGGCGTCTACAAGCGTGTGCCCCAGCAGCGATTCACGCGCCACCAGCGACAACGCGACCAGCCCCACGTCGGCGTTGCCGGTGCTCACGAACTGATAGGCCTGTGCAACATTGGCGCCCATCACGATGCGCTGCTCCACCGCTTTCCAGAGGCCGGCGCGCTCGAGGGCCTGTTTCGCGGCCAGACCGTAGGGCGCGTGCGCGGGGTCGGCGATGGCAATGGACTTCACCGTGGACTCGGCGATGTCCTGCAGACGGGCCGGGGCCGGGCAGGGCGCCGCCGTGGACTGCGACACCAGACGCACCGTGGGGCAGCGGGCAATGAGCGCCAGGCGGCCCAGTGCGTAGACGCGTCGGGTGCTGTCGACGATCATCTGCCGCGCGGCCAGTGTGTCGATGGCCTGCGCATTCGCGGCGAAGAACACATCGGCCGGTGCGCCGTTGACGATCTGCGTGGTGAGGTCGCCCGTGGACCCGAACACCAGCACCAGGCTGTCGCCGCCCTGTTCCCGATACAGCTTCGCGATATCGACGAGGGCGAAGCGCAGGTCGGCGGCGGCGAAGGCGGTGAGCACCACACCCGTGTCTTCCGCCGCTTTCTGTCCTGCCGTCCGCTCACCCGCGCAAGCGCCCACGAATGCAAGGCTCGCCAGCCAATACTTGGCGAGCCTTCGCAGTGGGCGATTGACTGAGACCAACGGCATGACCATCCTCGAGAGATTGGTAGCTTGAGGGGGCGTATGCCCCCCGACTCAAGCTAACGCCGGTGCTCTCAGCGTGACGTCAGGCGGGATGCCCGATCATCCGCGCGGCCACCGCTTCCATGTCATGGGCCACCCCATACTCACGCAGGGCATGACGGGTGAGGCTCACGGCCAGCTCCCGTTCTCCCACCAACGCCTGCTTGGCGCCATGCCCCTCGAGGAACGTGCGCTCCTCGTCGCTGTGCGTACGTACCAGCACGGTGATGTTGGGGTTGAGCTGACGGGCCAGCGCCACGATGGCACGCGTCTGTACGGCATCAGGCGCGGCCACCACCAGCAGGCGCGCGCGCTCGAGGTGGGCATCCTCGAGAATGTCGGGGCGCGTGGCATCACCGTAGATCACCGGCAGGTCCCGCTCACGCAGTACCTCGGTGCGCTCGCGGCTGGCTTCAATGACCACATACGGCACCTTGTGCAGCGCCAGCTCGGCGCCGATCGGGGCACCCACACGGCCGTAGCCAATCAGCACCGCATGATCGCGCAGTGAGTCTTCGTTCACGAAAGGCGGCAGTTCCGCGATTTCCCCCACTTCCCGCTCGAACAGGTCGGCCAGACGCGGATGACTGCGCAACCACGCCGCGATTGGTTCAACCGTCTTGAACACGAACGGATTGAGTGTGATGGACAGCAGTGCGCCCGCCACGATGAGTCCTGTGGCTTCGTTCGGCAGCAGGCCGAGTGACACACCCAGTGCCGCCAGGATGAACGAAAATTCACCGATCTGAGCGAGACTGGCCGAAATGGTGAGCGCCGTGTGCAGCGAATAGCGGAACAGCAGCACGATACCGAGTGACGCGATGGCCTTGCCGATCATGATGATGAACACCACGGCCAGCACGTGCACCGGTTCGCGCAGCAGGATCGTGGGATCGAACAGCATGCCCACCGACACGAAGAACAGCACGGCGAAGGCGTCCTGCAGTGGCAGGGCGTTGGTCGCTGCTTCGTGACTGAAGTCGGACTCGCTGACGATCACGCCGGCGAAGAACGCCCCCAGTGCAAAGGACACACCGAACAGCGCTGCGGCACCAAACGCGATACCCAGTGCGACAGCCAGCACGGCCAACGTGAACAGTTCCCGCGAACCGGTGTTCATCACACGCGTCAGCAGCCACGGAATGAGGCGACGCCCGACAATGAGCATGACAGCCACAAACGCTGCGACCTTGGCCAGCGTGACGACCAGTGTCCCCATCAGGCTTCCACCGGCGGCCGGCGCGTGTCCGCCCACGTCTCCGGCGGCAGCCACCGTCTCCGGGGAAGCACCGAGCATCGGCGCGAGCGCGGGCAGCAACACGAGCGCGAGCACCGTGATGAGATCTTCCACGATCAGCCAGCCCACGGCGATGCGGCCATCGGCGGAATCGAGAATGCCGCGTTCCTCGAGCGCCTTGAGCAGCACCACGGTACTGGCCACCGACAGCGCGAGACCGAAAACGATACCGCTGCCCCACGACCATCCCCACCAGTGCGACACCACGGCACCAAGACCGGTCGCCACGGCGATCTGGGCGAGCGCGCCCGGGATCGCGATGCGACGCACCGACATGAGGTCGGCGATCGAGAAGTGCAGGCCCACGCCGAACATCAGCAGAATCACGCCGAGCTCGGCGAGCTGTGACGCGAGGGCTTGGTCTGCGACGAATCCCGGCGTGAATGGGCCCACCGCGACACCGGCGAGCAGATAGCCGAGAATCGGGGGGAGGCGGAAACGCGTGGCCAGCAGGCCGAAGATGAACGCCAGACCGAGGCCGGCGGCGATGGTGGCGATGAGGGCGGTATCGTGGGGCATCAGGTCACGGCAAGAAGCAACAGGCGATTGAAGGCGGATCGAGGCCCCGGCGCACCGGGACCTCGACGCGATGAATCAGGACAACTCCAACAACTACGACTTGGGCTCGCTTGGCCGGCGCATCTCGCGCTGGATGATCATCACGAGACCGACGGCGAGCAGCACACCGGCAAGCCCCAGCAGGGGCAGGCGCAGCGTGATCGGCACAACGATCGCGAGCAGCGCAGGAACGAAACCGGCCATCGTGACGACCAGACCGGTCTCACGGCGATACCACGGAACAACAGATGACATCGAATACTCCAGGTGTCGATGTCTGCTCCGATGCACGCAGAATCCGTCGGTGCCATCCGAGCGGGGCCTTCTATTGGCATCCCTGCTGGCACCCTGAGGATGTCCAGCCGGGCACTCTGACGAAAACGCGCGATCACGGAGATGACATCGTGATCAGTCAGCGGGTCGCGCATCAGGTGGTCGATGCACGCGGGAATCACAGCAGGCGCGCGTCAGGCGCAGCGCCGTGGGGTCAGCCCGGAAACGGTGGAGCGGTCGGGAAGTAGGGCAGCGCGCCGCCATGGGCCGCCAGCCGATGTGTCGTGGTCTGATGCTGCGCGAGCGTGCGACGCGCGGCAGAGGCCAGCAGGCCCGGGTCACGCTGGGGCAACCAGGCCGGAGAGGTCGACGGTGACCCGGAAGCCGTCGGCGCGTGATCGCGCACGATGGCCGTGACACCAGCCACACGGGTGGCGTGCAGCAGCGCACTGGCCGGCGGCGTGGAGATGCGCGCCATGCGGGGGCCACCCGACCGCGGCAGCACCACTCGCGGACCCGATGCGATGGTCTGTTGCGTGTTCTGGAACGTCCAGGTGCCGCTCGCCATCCCCATGCGCTCCGCACTGCGAAGCGACACCGGGACTGCTGGCGAAGGCTGCACCACGTGCAGCAGGGCCAGCCAAAGGACGAGCACGAGCGGCAAGTGCCGCGTCGCGCGCTGCATGGACGGCATTTCCGGAAACTAGCGCGCGGGCAAGTGGTTGCCCACGACGGGCTCAGGGCTGCGGCTCATGGGTCCACAGATAGCCATAGATGGCGCGTCCGAACTCGTCCATCACAGCCCGCTGCTGCGCATGCGGCGTCTGGCAGAGCAGGGAGCCCAGCCCTTCACCGATGGCGTCCATCACATCGGCACGAATCGCACGTTCTTCCGGCGTCGTATGCGGCCAGCGGAGAGTGAACGCCACCAGGATCGCCTCTCGTACGCTCGCGTCTGTGGTCTCGTCACGCGGCAGGCGGTGCCCCGCCGCGTTCACCGCCAGCTCGGGGTACGCCGGCATCCGACTCAGCAGTTCGGTGAACGGCCCAACCAGCCCCCGCACGAACGTGGCCAAGTCCTGGGTCGCCCACTGCGGGGCGTTTTGCCGGATCCCCTCGGCCACCAGCCGAGCCTCCACCCGATGTCGCTCCCGGAGGGCATCGAAGATGGCCTCCTTGGTGGGGAAGAAATGGTAGATGGACCCCACCGAGGCGCCGGACCGCTTGGCGATTTCCTGTACAGAGGTGGCGGCTGCCCCCACTTCCTGCACCAATGCTTCGGCAGCGTCCAGGATCTCCTCGACGCGACGCTGGCCCCGCTCCTGCCTCGGTTCCCGTTTGGCCCCAGGGGCGGATGGGTCGACCGCGCGGTGACTGCCGGTATTGCTCTGATCGCTGGAATCCATGGTGCGGATGGTACCTCCCAAGTCACCAAAATTATAGACGCAAGTTTCTAGTATTGACATTCTAGAACGATGATTCTAATCATTCAAGGCGAACAAACACCCCATTCCACACATGTCCAGCGCCAACTCCACTTATCGTCGGCCTCTCGGTCGCGTCGCCGGCGTCGCCTTGCTCCTCGCTGCGTCCACCACGGCTGCGGCCGCACAGGACCGTGCGACGTGCGCGTCGGGTACGAATTGCACGCAAGTGCGTGCTGACAGCCCCACCGACAGCGCCCAGATGTCGCTCGAGGACGCGCTCCGCCGTGCCCTCGGCAAAAGCCAGGAAGTGCAGCTCGCACGGGCTGCCGTCGAACTCGCCGGTGCCGATGTCACGGCGACGCGCGCTCAGGTGCTGCCGCAGCTGAATGCGTCGCTCAACTACACACGCACCTATTACACCCCCTTCAATGTCCGCGCCGCGCCGACGCCGGACTCGATGAGGTTCCTGCCGGACTCGATGGCCTCCATTCTCGAGCGGTTGCGCTACATCGAACAGAACGCCGGCAAGGCCGCGCTGAGCGGCCTGGGTGGTCTCTTCGGCAACCTGCCACTGGGCCGGCCCAACACGTACGTCGCGGCCATCACTGGCACCCAGGTGCTGTACTCCGGTGGGCGCACCGGCGCCGCGCTGCGCATCGCGTCCGACTACAAGCGTGCAGCGCAGTCCGAGTTCACCGAGCAGGTGAGCCAGATCGCCATGCAGGTGCGCACGTCATATGTGCGGGCCGCGCTGGCCCAGCAGCTCGAAGCGATTGCCCAGTCGGCACTCGATCAGGCGCTGGCGTTTCAGGCGCAGCAGAAGCTGCGACTCGATGCCGGCACGGCTTCGGAACTCGACTTGCTGCGCGCCGAAGTGTCGGCCGAAAACCTGCGGCCGCAACTGGTGGAATCGCGCAATGCGGCCGAAGTGGCCGCGCTCGATCTCAAGCGCCTCATCGACATGCCGCTCACGCAGCCATTGCGTCTGACCACGGCGCTCGACGCTCCCGCAGCGCTGCAAGCCGACACACTCAGCGAGCCCGATCCGACGCGTGTGGCTGCCCAGCGTGCCGCCGTCGCGGTGGCGGAACGTCAGGTGGCCATTCGTCAGCAGCAGGTCAGCATCGCCCGAGGCTCGTATCTGCCGCAGGTGGACCTGCGTGTGAACTACGGTGCGCAGAACCTGCCCAACACCACCTTCGGTTTCACGAACAACCCGTGGAACAAGGACGTGTCGGCGGGCATCGGTGTCTCGTTGCCGTTGTTCACGGGTTTCCGGCGCGGCGCGGAATCGCAGCAGGCGCAGATCGAGCTCACCAAGGCGCGTCTGCAGCTCGGGCAGCTCAAGGAAAGTGTGCAGTTGCAGTACCAGCAGGCCCGCGGTGAACGGCAGCGTGCGCTGAGCACCATCGCGGCGCGCCAGCGTACGGTGGATCAGGCACAGCGTGTGCACGATCTCACTGTGCTCCGATTCGAGCGCGGCTTGTCGACGCAGCTCGAAGTGTCCGACGCCCGGCTCGCGCTCCTGCAGGCGCGCACCAACGTCGCGCAGGCCATCGCCGACTTCCATATCGCCGATGCCAACGTCGAGCGCGCACTGGGTCGCGCGCCCAGTTACTCCATCTTCGGCTCGAGGAACTGAGTCATGTCCGAACAGCATCCTCGCCGTACATCCCGTTCTCTTCTTCGCTCGCTTGCCATGCCGGCTTCCGGATCGATTCCTCCACACCCCGTCGCGCGCCGAACCATGCGGACCACGTCATTGCGGACCATCTCATTGTTTTCCACGGCGCTGTTCACGCTGACGCTGGCCGCATGCGGCGGCTCGGGTGACAAGGCCGCCGATACGGCGACGGCCGATGCCGGCGCCCTCATGCTGGGATCCGAAGACGTGGCGATCGCCACCGAGTCGGATATCGGCAGTGCCATTCTGCTGAGTGGTGCGCTGCAGCCCAAGGACATTGTCGTGCTGCGTGCACAGGTACCGGGTACCATCACCGATCTGCGCGTCGATCGTGGCGCGCGGGTGCAGGCCGGCCAGCGCTTGCTCGCCATTCGCGCGGCGGGTGTGGTGAGTCAGGCGGCTGGTGCCAAGGCCCAGGTGGCCGCGGCCGACGCCAACCTCGCCGTGGCGCGCAAGCAGGCCGAAGCCTCGCGCGCGCTCTTTGCGGCGGGCGCCATCTCGGCTATCGAGAAGGAAACGGCGGAAGCCCAGTTCGAAGCTGCGCAGGCGCAGGCCGCTGCGGCCCGCGCGCAGGCCACGAGTGCCAACGAAGCGGCGGGCTTCGCCACGGTGACCGCGCCCTTCTCCGGCGTGGTGAGCGCGCGCAGCCGTCAGAATGGCGAAGCGGTGGGTGTGAACGACGAGATCCTCACCATCGTCGATAGCCGCGTGCTGGAGCTGTCGGGGCAGATCGGTGTGGCCGATGCCGGTCGAGTGAAGCCGGGCCAGACGGTGCAGTTCTCGCTCGACGCCATGGCCGGTGAAAACTTCCGCGGCCGTGTCGCACGCGTCGACCCGGTGGCCGATGCCGGCACGCGTCAGGTGGGTGTGTACGTGGAGCTGCCCAACGCCAACGGACGCATCGTGGGTGGTCAGTTTGCGCGCGGCAAGATCGACATGGGATCGAGCAAGTCGGTGGTGGTGCCCATCACGGCGGTGCTCGATGCCGCCGCCGATGGCACCGGTGGCCGCGTGTTCGTGATCACCGGCGACAAGCTGGTGAAGCGCGATGTCGTGATCGGTGCGCGCGATGACGCGGCCGGCGTGGTGGCCGTGAAGAGTGGTGTGGCCGCCGGCGAACAGGTCGTGCGCACGCCCAACGGCACGCTGCGCGAAGGCAGCACGGTGAAGGTGCTTCCGTCGGACGGTGCGGCTCCGGCCACGCCGGCGACGACCCCCGCGGCAGCTGATACCACGCCCGCCAAGGCCAAGGAATAATCACCATGTCCAATCAATCTTCAGGTCAGGGCGCTGGAGGCGGCGGAGGACTGAGTGGCGTCGCCATTCGGCGCCCGGTCTTCACGACCATGCTCATGGTCGGCCTCATCGTACTCGGCATCTTCGGCTACAATCGCCTGGCCATCGACGAATTCCCCGACGTCGATATCCCGGTGGTGACGGTGCAGACCATCTATCCGGGTGCCAGCGCCGAAGTCATCGAACGTGAAGTGTCGCGCCGCATGGAAGAAGCGTTCAACCCCGTACAGGGTGTCGATCGCATCACCTCCGTGTCGCTCGAAGGCGTGTCGCAGGTCGTGGTGGAATTCGACCTCGGCCGCGACGTGGACGTGGCCGCGCAGGATATCCGCACCAAAATCGAAACCATCCGTCGTGACCTGCCGGAGGACATCGATCCGCCTGTGGTGCAGAAGCTCGATCCGCAGGCCCAGCCCATTCTCTCGCTGGCTCTCGCCAGCAAGACGATGCCGCTGGTGCAGCTCACCACGTTTGCCGACGAAGACCTGCGCCGTCAGCTCGAATCGGTGTCGGGCGTGGGTGAAGTGCGTCTGGCCGGTGGTCTGGCCCGCGAAATCCGTGTGAACTTGCTGCCGGCCGAACTCGAGGCGCGTGGTGTCACGGTGCCCGAAGTGATGGGCGCGTTGCAGGCGCAGAATCTCGAAGTGCCGGCTGGTCGTGTGGAGCAGGGCGCCAACGAGCGCATCGTGCGCGTGACGGGCCGTATCACCGACGCGAAGCAGTTCGAGGACGTGATCGTGGCCCTGCGCAACGGTCAGCCGGTGCGTGTGCGCGATGTGGCCCGCGTGGAAATCGGTACGGAGGAAGAGCGTTCGCTGGCGCTTGTGAACGGCGAACGGGCCGTGTCCATCGACGTGGTGAAGGTGTCGGGTGCCAACACCGTGGCCGTGGCCGACGGTGTGCAGGCGGCGCTGACCAAGTTGCGCACCACACTGCCGGCCGGCGTGGAGCTGCAGGTCATCCGCGACAACTCGGTGAATATCCGCCACTCGGTGGACGACGTCATCAAGGAGCTGCTCATCGGCGCCCTGCTGACCATCGTGATCGTGATGCTCTTCCTGAACGACTGGAAGGCCACCGCCATCACGTCGCTCGCCCTCCCGGTGTCGGTGATCTCGTCATTCGTGCTCATGAGCATCCTGGGCTTCACGCTCAACATGATCACGCTGATGGCGCTATCGCTGTCCATCGGCATTCTCATCGACGACGCCATCGTGGTGGTGGAAAACATCGTTCGCCATCGAGAGATGGGACGCGATCACTTCACCGCCGCGCGCACCGGTACGGCCGAAATCGTGCTCGCCGTGCTCGCCACCACGCTGGCCATCGTGGCCGTGTTCGTGCCCGTGGCGTTCATGCAGGGCATCATCGGCCGGTTCTTCTATCAGTTCGGTCTCACGGTCGCATGGGCCGTGCTCGTGTCGCTGTTCGTGTCGTTCACGCTGACGCCGATGCTGAGCGCCTGGTGGGGCGTGAACCCCCACGTGGCCGGTGCACATGGTGGCAACTGGCTGACGCGCAAGATCGGCGGGTTCAACATCTGGTTCGATCGTCAGGCCGCCAAGTATCGCTCGATCATCACGTGGGCGCTCAATCACCGGAAGTCCACCATGGGCATCGCGGTGCTGAGCCTGGTGGGTGCGTTTGCGCTCGTGCCGTTCATCGGTGGTGGCTTCATGCCGGACACCGACAACTCCGAGTTCGTCGTGCAGATCGAGACACCGGAAGGCCAGAGTCTCGCTTACACGCAGGAGAAGGCACAGCGCGCCATCGAGTCACTGCGGGGCATGCCGGAAGTGGCGTACACCTATACCACCGTGGGCTCGGGTGCGACGGGTACAGTCACCAAGGGTGAGATCTATGTGAAGCTGAGCCCCGCCGCCGATCGTTCGCGTTCGCAGGCCGAGGTGATGGTCGCGGCGCGTGAGCGACTGGCCACGCTGCATGGCATGCGCTCCAGCGTACTGGTGGCCGGTGGTCTCGGCGGCTCTGTTGCACCGATCGCCGTGGAAATCCGTGGCCCCGACGTGAACGAGCTGCAGCGCATCTCGCAGCTCGCCATGGCCGAGATGAAGCAGATCCCGGGTGTGGTGGACATCAAGTCGTCGCTGGGCGATCCCAAGCCCGAGTATCGCATCGTGCTCGATCGCGAAGTGGCGAACCGTGTCGGTCTCGACATTGGTATGGCCGCGGCCACGATCCGCCCGCTGATGGCTGGTGAAACGGCCACGCGCTGGGAAGATCCGTCGGGTGAAGAGCGCGATGTGGTGGTGCAGGTGGCGCCGGAGTTCCGCCGCTCGGTGGACGACGTGGGTGCCATTCCGGTGCCGACGGCAACACGCACCGCTGGTCGCGTCGCCACCGTGCCGCTGCGTGATGTGGCACGCGTGGAGCAGGGCACCGCGCCGGCGCAGATCGATCGCAAGAGTCTCTCGCGCATCGTGACTATCGCTGCCAACACCGCGCCGGAGATTTCGCTGTCCGACGCCTCCACGCAGATCACCGAGCGCGTGTCCAAGCTGGCGCTGCCGGCCGGCTACACCATCTCCCTGGGTGGTGAAACCGAGCAGCTCGCCGAAACGGGCGGTTACGTGGTGGAAACGCTCCTGCTGGCCATCATCCTGATCTTCCTGATCCTGGCTTCGCAGTTCGAATCCTTCACGCAGCCGATCGCCATCATGCTGTCGCTGCCGCTGTCGCTGGTGGGCGTGTTGCTTGCGCTCATCCTGACGGGCTCCACGCTGAACATGATGTCCATGATCGGTGTGATCATGCTCATGGGTCTCGTGGTGAAGAACGCCATTCTGTTGGTGGACAACGCCAACGAGCGGCGTGCGGGCGGCGCTGATCGGTTCACCGCGCTCGTGGAAGCCGGCGCGGTGCGACTGCGCCCCATCACGATGACCACGCTGGCCATGGTGGTCGGCATGATCCCCGTGGCACTTGGACTGGGCGAAGGTGGTGGATTCCGCTCACCGATGGCCCGCGCCGTGATCGGTGGTCTCATCACCTCCACGATGCTCACGCTGATCGTGGTGCCCGTGGCGTACAGCTACCTCGATGACATCGGCGCCTGGATCAAGCGTCGCATCGTGTCGCCGGAGCGTGAAAAGGAGATCGACGCAGAACGTGAAGCGGCCGGCATGACCACTGGTCCAACGTGGGGAGACTGAGATGACTGCGAACGTCGCATCGGTGCATACCGATACGTCGCGCGCGGCCGGGCTCACCGGGGAGGCGCGTGCGCGCCTCCTCGAAGCCGCGGCCCGCGTGTTTGCCCGACACGGGTCGGCCGGCGCCACCACCAAGCGCATCGCGGAAGTGGCGGGCGTCAATGAAGTGACGCTGTTTCGTATCTTTGGATCGAAGGACGCGTTGCTCGATGCGGCATTGCAGGCCTGTGCGCACGGAGAACACCCCGTGCGTCTGCCCAACACGCCCATCGATCCGGAGCAGGAACTCACGGAATGGTGCGCCGAGGAAGTGGCCCGCCTCTCGCGCTCGTCCGACTTCTGGCGGCAGTGCATGGCTGAATCGGGGCCGCGCCGCCATCACGCGGACGATGCGGGAACCGTGCTGTCGGCCAGTGCCAGCATCGTGCGGGCGTATGTGAATCGCCTCGCCGCGCAGATGCCGCTGGTGAGCCAGCCGGAACGTGAGGCCGCCGTGAGCATGCTGGTGGCGGCCGTGGTGAGCGACGCACTCGCTCGCGACGAACTACCGGTGTTTCATTCGTTGCCGCGAGAACGTGCTCCGGCGTGTTACAGCCGCGCGTTTCTGCGCAGCATCGGCTGGCCGGTGAGCAACAACTTCGACGGGGCCACGACGGTGGGCCGCATGCGCTGGGAGTGGTTCAGCCCGCCGGAGCATGAGTCGGTCGATGACTCCATCGACGGGATCGCCGAGCGCGCTGCCGCCTGGTCAGAGTGACAGGCGGATGCCGGCGTTGGTGGTGAAGCCCACCAGGTCGGTCCAGGCGTCGGTGGCCCAACGGCCACCCATGCCACGTGTGGGCAGTCGCAATGGATCGAATCGCGTCTGCCGCACATTGGTGATGTTCTCGAGATTCACGAAGACCCGCATCGCGCCCATGGGCGTCTTGAAGACCCGTTCGCCGAGCAGGCCCACGATCACATAGGGCCGGCTCGTCTGCCGATAGGGATTCTCCTCGAGGGACTGCTGGCCCGTGTAGTACACCTCGAGTCCCACTCGCTGCACGCCTTCCCACTCCACCGCGCTCACAAGTCCGGCACTCGCCCGCGGCGTGAGTGGCACATCGCGTCGCACGCAGCGCCCCAGTGACTGCTCGGGCGCGCACTCGGTGGCCCGCAGCACCGTCACACTCGCCGTGGTGCGCCATACGGCGCCTTCGCCGTGTTCATCGTCATGCACCTCACGCGGTGTGTCCTTGCGCGCGTTTTCATGACTGTTGGCATTGGCGGTTGGTGCGTCGTCGTCGTGAGCATCGCCTTCGCCACCGAGCGGCCGCGTGAAACGCGCCAGCAACTCACCGCCCCAGGTGCGCGTGGGTGCCGCACTGTTGATCAACTCGATGCGCGTCGCACCATTGGGTGTCGTGCCGCCGGCATCACGCACCTGCAGGGCCGATGTCACGCGCGAGCCAAAGGCCGTCGCATTGAGATCCAGTTGCCCCCATCCCGTGCGCACCGGGCCGCCAATGTCGATCGATCCACCACCCGCGCGCTCGGCGCTGAGTGGGCCCAGTGGCCGCAGTGGTGCGAGCCCGGTCGCTTCGGTTTCTTCCGTGAACGGCGTGGGCGCAAACGCACCGGTGCCAGCCGAGAAGCGCGCGGTCCAGCCGTCGAGCGTGGGCACATCCGGAGCGCGCAGGAGCATCGACACGCGCGGATTGAACACCGTGCCATAGTGACTGTGAAAGTCCACGCGCGCGGTCGTCGAGAGCGACAACCACCGCGTGGCGTCCACATCGGCCTGCAGGAACGCGGCAGGTGCGGTGAACGTGTAGTCGAATGCACCGAACGTGGTGTTGCGATAGCGATCCTGCTGCGCGGCCACACCGGCCACGTACACAGCGCGGTTGGTCGGCTTGGCAATGGTCGCTTCTGCGAACCAGGTGCCGTGGTTGTCCTTCTCCGACTGTGCACCCATCACGTGATCGTGTCGCTGCTGCATGGCCGATGCGCGCAGCGACAACACGGCCGGACGGGCGTCGGAATCGGTGTCCTCACCAGTTCCGTCGCCCAGGGTCCATCGCAGCAATCCGCCCACATCCCCGCGCCGCGTGCGCAAGGATTCTCCGAATGACCCACCACCAGGAACCGTCGCGCCGGGCACTGTGCCTCCCGTGCGATCTTCCACGGTCACGCCGGTGGTGAGGAACGCCGACCGACCGCGGCCGTTGTCGAGATAGAGCCGCGGACGCACCACAAATCGCTCATACCCCGGCAGGTCGGTCCAGCCATCGGTGTCGAGATCGCGACGACTCTGCCGATGGGCACCAGCGAGCAGCGTGTATCCCACACCATCCGCCGGACGCCCCGATCCGAAGTACACCGCGTCCGATCCGCCGCGCGAAGTCTGGTTGAGCAGGATGGTGCGTTCCGGGTCATCGGCCGGGCGGCGGCTCACGAGATTGATCACGCCGCCCAGCGCCGAACTGCCATACAGCGCCGACGCCGTGCCCTTGATGACTTCCACGCGGCCCAGATCCACCGGCGGGATCTGCAGCAACCCGAGGCCACCGGCCTGTCCGCCATAGAGCGGCAAGCCATCGGCCAGAATGAGCGTGTAGCGTCCGCGCAGGCCCTGCACGCGTACGTTGGCACCGCCAAGTGACGGATTGGTGGTCTGCACACGCAGGCCGCTGGTCTCGTTCAGCATCATGGCGATGTCGCCGGGGGTCATCGCCACCTTCTCGGCGATTTCCTCCTCGTCGATCACCTCCACGCGCAATGGCGTGTCTTCCACGCGCCGCTCCGAGCGGGTGGCCGACACGACCATGCCCGTGAGCTCGGTGTGCAGCGCCTCGATGGTGACCACGAAACTCGTGTCCTGATTGGCCACCAATTGCGCGCGCAGCGTGTCCGGCCGGAAGCCCACGCGAGTGGAGAGGAAGGCACGAGCGCCGGGCGTCACTTGCAGCGTGGCTGTGCCGCGGGCGTCGGTCAGGGCGCTCACGGTGTCGGGTGTCGCGGCCGTGGGGTCGATCAACGCGCGCACGCGCACACCCGGTACCGGGGCGCCGTCGTGTTGCACGGTGATGCGGGCCGTGGCGCGTGGGCCGGCGGCCGGCGGGGCGTCCTGGGCTGCGGCGTCCAGAGGCGCGAGCGTGGTGCCAGCGATGGCGAGGCCGGCCAGACAGGCCAGTTTCAGGGCAGACAAAGTGGGGCGGGATGAGACCGTCATGCCCACAAGCTATTCTTTGTAGTGACTACAAGGTCAACGGCTTCCCTTCACCGCAAGACGTATGACGAGCACCGATGCAGGCCTGATCATCAGCGAGCTGGCCGAGCACACCGGCACCACGCCCGAGACGATTCGGTACTACGAGCGGGTGGGGGTACTGCCAGCGGCCGACCGGAAGGGCAACGGGCGCTATCGCCGCTACGGCGCCACCGATGTGCAGCGCCTGACGTTCATTCGGCGCGCCCGGGACCTTGGATTCTCGCTCGATGTGGTGCGCAATCTGCTGCACCTCTCCGAGCAGCCCGATCATCCGTGCGATGAAGTGGATCGACTGGCGCGTGAGCAGCTCGTGGCAGTGGATCGCAAGCTCGAGCAACTGCTCACGCTGCGTGATGCACTCTCCAAGCTCACCCAGTGCTGCGACAGCGGACACGCGATGTCCGAGTGCCGCATCCTCAATTCGCTTGGCGCTCCAGGACGCGCGTGATCGCCCACGTGGCGTGCTCGCGCACCAGCGGCTCTTCGTGCAACTCGGCCGCCGCTTCCAGCACTGGCAGATCGTCTGCCGTGCCCACATTGCCCAGCACCACGGCGGCGTTGCGCTGCAGCATCCACAGCTTGGCGCGTTTCATCGCCGAACCGCGAAACGTCTCGCGATAGTCCGCTGCATCCATCATCAGCACCGAGCGCGCCATGGCTCGTGGATCGTCCTCCTCGAAGAACGATCGTGCCTGGAACTCCTCGAACCGGATGGGCTGCGAAAACCGCCGGTTCCATGGACACACGTCCTGGCAGATGTCGCAGCCATACATCCAGGACCCGATGGCCGGGCGCAGCGCTTCGGGGATGCCCTCACGCAGTTCGATGGTGAGGTAGCTGATGCACCGCCGCGCATCCACAGTGCGGGGGGCAGTGATCGCTTCGGTGGGACACGCGTCCAGGCAGCGTGTGCACGACCCGCAGCGATCGGCTTCGAATGGCGCGCTGGCCTCGAGCGGATGCGCGATGAACAAGGAGGCGAGAAACACGAACGACCCCGCCTGTGGCGAGATCAGCATGGCGTTTTTGCCGAACCAGCCGAGCCCTGCACGCTGCGCGAGATCGCGCTCGAGGATGGGCGCGCTGTCCACGTACGGACGGGCGTCGATGGACGTGCCCACTTCCTGCTCCAACCAGCGGTGCAATTCACGCACCCGCTCTCGCAGCACTTCGTGGTAGTCATCACCGCGGGCGTATCGCGCGACGGGGCCCGATGGCTCCCGTCCGCCGTATGACGCGGCCAGCACCAGAGCATGCGTGGCCCCGGGGTGTGGACGCCGGCTGTCATGCCGCAGCTCGGCGCCGGGGCCATCGAGATATCCCATGTTGCCGTGATGCCCGGCCGCCAGCCAGGCATCGAATTCTGCGCGTGTCACAGGTTCACCCAGTTCGGCGATGCCGGCCGCATCGAACCCCAGCCCGTAGGCTTGGGCAATCAGTCGCTGGCTGAGCGACGACGTGGGCGAGGAGCTGGCGGGAGGCACGACCGGAGTGATCACGCGAGCGCCGCGGTGGTTCAGGGCTGGCGTCCGAGCCAGCGCGCAAAGGCGATCACATCACCGGCCGGCGGCACGGCGTGTTCGTCGCCATACGCCGTGTACATGCGCCAACGCACGTATGTCATCGCGGGCAGTGGCAGGAATGGCAGGCGACGGTACCAGTGCCGATGGCGGAAGCGCCACGCGACCCGCAACAGGTCGACGGCCAGCGCCGGGTTCAGCAGCGCTCGCAGTGCCAGGGTCGTCGTCAGGGAAATCCACGCCATCCGGGCAATATAAACAGCGCTGGGCATGGAAGCCTGAAACGGTCGTGCCAGTGGTGTGACGGTGCCCGGAGAAAGCTGGGACCACTTGTACGAATCATCCCGGATTTCGCACCGGTTTGGTGGTTTCTCCCTCTGAACACCATCAAGCGCCTGTTGCGCGCCGCCGATACTCGACAGCGGACGCCGACGCTGGTGCCGCTGCTGCTTCCGTCTCCCGCGACGGGCACCCGGATCGATTGATCCAGGCGTGGCCGTCACCGGGAATTTCCGCACCGTCGTCGCCCGATGCCTGTTCAGCCGCCCTCAATCTCACGTCCCCGTCGCCGCCTGCGAGCCTGGTGGACGGATGTGTTGCAGTTCGTGGCGCTGACCATGCTGGTCGAGATCGCGCTGTACGAAGCGGTGGTGCTGGCACCCATCGATGTCAGCGATGGTGTGCGTGGTCTGCTGAACGCACTCGGTCTCGCCGTGGTGGTGGGGCCCCTGGTCGGCTGGACGCTCTACCGCCGCCATGTCGATGCCCGCCTGAGCCAGGTGCAAACGGGCACGTTTCGCGTGCCGGGCAGCCCGCACCGCCGCGTCCGCATTGCCGTGCATGCCTCGCTACTGGTGTTCGCCGCCCTCGTGGGCGGTGCACTGTGGGGACACCTCAAGGCCGAAGACAATCGGCGTGCGGAAGGGGAACTGTCCACGCTGGTGAGCCGCCAGCGCCTGCACAGCGAACGCATCATGCGCTTTGCCGGTGCTGCCGACTCCGAGCCCACCGAAGTCCGGCATCTCACGAACGAACTCGCGTCGTTGCTCGATGAAGCGCGACGCATTGATCAACTGACCGCACGCCTCAGAAATGGCGACACGCCCACGGCGCACTCCGCCTGGGGGGTGCTGGTTCGCAACCGCGCCGATCGCGAGGCGTTGCACACCAGCGTCGAGGCGCTGACGCCGCTGCACACGCCGGTTGAGCGGTCCACTGCAGTCGCGATGATTCAGCTTCGCGCCGAGGCCCTGCGGGCGCACACCGAGGTGGTGCTCGATCTGCTGCAACGTCATCAGGCCGAGTCGGTGCAGCGTGGTATTCGTGCGGCCTGGGTGATGGCCGCGTTGCTCTTTGCACTGCTGCTGGGCATCGCACTGGTGGTGGTCGAACCCGCTGTGCGATTGCTGCGCCGGCAACATGTGGCCGTGGCCACCCGCAGTGTGGAATTCGAGCGTCTCGCACAGGTCGCACAACGCACGGCCCAACAGCTTGCCGATGCCCAGTCCATGGCACACCTCGGCAGCTGGTCTTTCGACACCGCAACACGCCAGTTGCAGTGGTCCGATGAGCTGTTCGCGCTGTTCGGGCGCGATCGTGCCCAGGGGGCGCCGACGCCGGAAGAAGTGGCCGATGAGCACTACCATCCGGAAGATGTGCCGGTGCTGCGCGCCGCCATTCAGCGCACCTTCGACAGCGGTGAGCCGTACTCTGTGTTGCTACGCACTTCCGGTCGCAATCCATCGGTACGTTGGGTGCGTGGGGAAGGACGTGTGCAGCGTCGTGCCGATGGCACGCGCGTGGGACTCATTGGCACCGTCATGGATGTCACCGAGGCCATCGAGCGCGAAGACGCCCTGCGGCACGCTCAGCAGTACGCCGAGGCGGCGAATCGCAGCAAGAGCGAGTTCCTCGCCAACATGAGCCACGAAATCCGCACGCCGCTCACGGCAATCCTGGGTCACACCGACCTGTTGCGTGAGGAGGCGGTGCGCAGCGCCGCGCCGCGGGATCAGCTGCAGGCACTGGAGACCATTCAGCGCGCGGGTGAACATTTGCTCGCCGTGCTCAATGACATCCTCGACATCTCGCGCATCGAGGCTGGTCGACTGGAGATCGAACCCGTCGCATGTGATCTGCCCGCACTGCTGCTCGAGGTGGAAAGCCTCATGCGCGCCCGTGCGGCCGGCAAAGGACTCACGCTCGAGACACGTTTGCGCAATGCCGTGCCGTCGCGGGTGACTGCCGATCCGACGCGCGTGCGGCAGATCCTCATGAACCTCGTCGGCAATGCGGTGAAGTTCACCGAACACGGTCGTGTCACCATCGAGGCGGGCGCCGAGTTGGTGGAAGGACAGGACTGGCTCGCCATCACCGTCGATGACACCGGTCCGGGCATGTCGGACCAGCAGGCGACGGGGCTCTTCCAGCCCTTCACGCAGGCCGACGGCTCGGTTACCCGGCGCCACGGTGGCACAGGGCTCGGGCTCACCATCTGCCGACGTCTGGCCACGCTTATGGGCGGTGACGTGCGTCTGCTGCATACAGCGCCGGGACGGGGCTCGCACTTCGAACTGCGGTTGCCGTTGCAAGTCATCGCGGCATCACCATTTGTCGACCAGTTGGACAGCGCGCGGCTCGAACATGCCGATACCGTGGCCGCTGTCGTGCAGCGTCCGGCCGTACTCTCGCTGCGCGGACGCATCCTGCTGGCGGAAGATGGTGAAGACAATCAGCGTCTCATCGCGTTGTTGCTGCGCGCCGCGGGAGCCGACGTCACGGTAGCCCCCAACGGCTGTCAGGCGCTGGAGGCACTGGAGTGGGCATCTGCAGCAGGGGCGCCGTTCGATCTGCTTGTCACCGACATGCAAATGCCGGAGATGGACGGCTATACGCTGACGGCTACGTTGCGCGCACGCGGCGAGACCATGCCCATCATCGCGCTCACGGCGCACGCCATGGCCGAAGACCGCGCGCGTTGCCTGCAGGTTGGGTGTGACGACTACGCCAGCAAGCCGATTGATCGCGCGGCACTCATTGCGACCTGCGCGCACTGGCTGCGCACGGACGCCGACATTTTTCCGGACATCCTGCGCAGTGAGATGGCAGGCGAACCGGAATTGACCGTGCTCGTGGCAAAGTTTGCCGAAGCACTACCCGACCGGGTGGGCACGATTGCCGAAGCCCTACGGGATGGAAAGCTCGACCGCGCCGCTCAGTTTGCCCACCAGCTCAAGGGAGCGGCGGGCAGCTACGGTTATCCGGCCGTGAGTGATCTGGCGCGTGAGCTGGAGCAGCAGATGGTGCGGGACGGCGCCGCCGCGTGCGGCACGACGATGGATCGATTGCAGCAACTTGCCCGCGCGGCACAGCGCGGGGCGCAGGATATGACTCTGGAGTGTATGTGATGACTGATCGACGACGGGAAGACTGGCGCCGCCTGGCCCAGCCGCCGGCCAAAGTGTTGCTCATCGATGACGACGCGGACATTCATGCGCTCGTCGAGGCAATGCTGCGCCCACTCAACGTGCAGTTCGCCAGTGCCCACGATGCGCGCGGCGGGGTGGCGCAGGCCATCGCGATGCGTCCGGATCTCATCCTGCTCGATCAGGAGCTTCCGGACGCGACCGGCGTGGAAACGCTGCCGCAGCTCCGCCAGCACCCGTCACTCGGCGATGTGCCGGTGGTGGTCATCACCGCCAGCGAACAGCGCGATGTGCTCACCGCGTGTTATGAAGCCGGCGCCTCGGACTACATCCGCAAGCCGTTCTTCGGCGCTGAGCTGCGCGCCCGCGTGCAGTCGCTCATCGAACGGCGGCGCATGCTGGACGACCTCGGTCGTGCGGCGCACATCGACCCGCTCACCGGCCTGCCCAACCGCGCCCTCTTGCAGTGGCGCCTGCAGCACGCCATCGACCGGGTGCGGCTCAATGCCGAAGAGTCGTTCTCGCTGATGTTCATCGATTTCGATCGCTTCAAGCTGATCAACGACAGCCTTGGCCACGCGTTCGGTGACATGTTGCTCACCGAGCTCGCCCAGCGCTTGCGCACCAACCTGCGCGTGCATGACAGCGTGGCCCGCGATGTGGGCGGCTCCACGGTCGCCCGACTGGGCGGTGACGAGTTCATCGTCATCCTCGAGGGCACGCATGATGCCGCTGCCGCTGAAGCGGTGGCCGACCGCCTGATCGAGATCATCGAGCTGCCGTATCATCTCGAGCAGCATATCGTGCGGTCGAGCGCCAGCATCGGTATCGTGCACAGCAGCGAAGGATACACGGAAGCGGCCGATATGCTGCGCGATGCGGATATCGCCATGTACGAGGCCAAGGCACGCGGCAAGGGCTGTCATGCCCTGTTCACGAGCGACATGCGCGAAGCGGTGCGCTACCGCATGCAGCTCGAAAACGCGCTGCGGGAGGCCATTGGCACCGAGCAGATGTACCTCGCCTATCAGCCCATCCTGTCGCTCGAAGACCGACGCCTCGAGAGCGTGGAGGTGCTGTTGCGCTGGCGGCATCCGGAGCTGGGGAGTATCTCACCCGCGCAGTTCATCCCGATCGCCGAAGAAACGCGTCTGATCCTGCCATTGTCGGAAATCGTGTTGCGCGAAGCCTGCCGGCAGTTTCTGCGCTGGCGCAGCGAAACGCCTGATTGGGCGCCGCGCTACATCAGCGTGAATCTCTCGCGCGTACAGCTCACCGACCCGCAGTTGGCCAAGCGTACCATGGCTATTCTCGACGAGCTCGGGATGCCGCCCGAGTGTCTGCAGCTCGAAGTCACCGAATCGCACATCATGCAGCAGCGATCGCTGGCTGCCGATCTCATGGCCGAATTCAAGAGCCATGGCGTACGTCTGGCCATGGACGACTTTGGCACCGGCTACTCGTCGCTGTCGTGTCTGCAGGAGTTCCCGTTCGACACCCTCAAGGTGGATCGCGCCCTCACGGAAAACATCAGTCGCGGACGGGGCTACTCGGCACTGTTGCACGCCGTGATGTCGCTGGCCGAGAACCTCGGACTCGAGGTGATCGCGGAGGGAATCGAGCGTGTGGATCAGCTCGTGCTACTGCAGGCGTTGGGTTACACGTATGGACAGGGATTTCTGCTGGCGCGTCCGCTCACCGCGGATGCGCTCGAGGACTGGTGGCGGTCGAACGCCGTCGCCGGCAACAAGCTGGGCATCAGCCCGAATGCGCAGGAGGCTGCGTGAAGGATTTCATCATCCGCGCGACATTGAGCCGCGTGGGCGCTCTGGCCACGCTCCCCGATGTCGCGCTGCGCATCATGCGGGTGGCCGAGAATCCCGCGGCCACCGAGGAGATGGTGCACGACATCCTCATCTCCGATCCGTCACTCGCGGCCCGAGTGCTCAAGGTGGTGAACTCGGCCTTCTACCGACGGCAGCGTGAAGTGTCCACGCCGCGTGCGGCGATTCGGCTGCTCGGGGTGGAGGCCATTCGCAGCATCGCACTGGCGGCCAGCCTGCATCGGCTGTTCCGCGGTCGGCGCAGCATTGTCGGTTTCGACCCGGCCGACCTGTGGGCGCACAGCGTCGCGGTGGGCACGGCGGCGCGTGCGGTGTCCTTGCGCACAGGCATCGGCCTGCCAGAGGAGGCCATGCTGGCCGGCCTGCTGCACGACATCGGCATCATTGTCGCGATGCAGGCCTGGCTCCCTGAGTTCACGCTCATCATGCAGCGGGCCGGCACGCCTGGCGCACCCACATTCCGGGAGCTCGAGCTCGAGCAGATCGGCGCCACGCACGAGCAGTTCGGCGGGGCGTTGTGCGATGCGTGGAACTTCCCGCCGTCGCTCGGCCTCGCCTGCCGCTATCACCACGACTTCTCCGGTCTGTCGGGCGATGAGCAACGATGGGCGGCGCTGATTCACCTCGCGGATGTACTGGCAGCCCAGTTGGGGATCGGCTACGTGCACACTGTGGAGAGCAGCTCGCCGCACCCCGGCGCGCTCAGTGTGCTGGGCATCGACAGCATCGAACTCGAGTCGCTGCTGGACGAACTGGAAACCGAGCTGCCGCACGCAACCACACTGCTCGCCGCCTGATATTCCGCTGAATATCTTTGGGGGCATGACCCTCGACGAGTATCAGCAACTGGCGGCGCGCACCCTTGGGCGCGATCGCACACACGAACAGCAACTGGCCAACGCCGCCCTCGGCCTCACCGGTGAAGCCGGGGAAGTGGCGGAAGTGATCAAGAAGCACCTGTTCCATGCCACCCCGCTCGATCGCGATGCACTGGCGAAGGAGTTGGGAGACTGTCTCTGGTACATTGGTGCTTTCGCCACCGTGCTGGACATGTCGCTCGACGACATCGCACAGCGCAACATCGACAAGCTGCGCAAGCGCTATCCGGAAGGTTTCGATCCCGAGCGCAGCCGCAACCGCACGGAGTAGAACGACTGCGCGCGGTTTCTCAGCGGTTCACCCTGCCCGAAGAAATGATCGCGCCTCGGCCTGCTCCAGTGGCGGCAGTCCCAACAGGTCGAGCGCGCTCGGTACGACGTCGGCCGTGCGCTGCGGCGCGCGCGCCGGCGCCAGGTCGAGCAGCAACGGTGTGGACATCTGGTCACGCAGCAGCGCGCCGTGCGTGGATACATGGGTCACCGGCTCGTATCGGGCGCGCAGATCCCATTCGCGACTGGCCGAGATGATGATGTCACCAGCGCGGGCGGATGGGGCGAGCAGGGCCAGCTGCACCAGCGCGTCGGGGTAGTCGGTGTCCACCGATGCCGTCCACGCGTCGAAGGCATCGAGTTGTTCGAGCGTGCCGCCCAATTGCAGCGGATCGCCACCGTTCACCGACCGGTAGGACCATCGTTCCCGGCTGAATTGATCGGCTGGTGTGTGCACGATTTGTGCAGCACCACGCGACGCATGCTCCACGCGGGTGATCGTTTCCGATTCGGCCACCACCAAGAGGTCCACCGAGGGACGGGTCAGCAGGCGATCGTGCAGGCGATGCCAGCGCGCGGGTTGTTCACCCCACCAGCGCCGTGTGCGGTGTTGTGGCTCGAGATAGATGTGTGCCATCGCATTGCCCCCGACCATCAGCGCCACGTCGGGTCGGCGCGTGAAAAGCCCCGGATGTGCGAGCACGCGCAGCGACTCACTCTCCAGCCAGCCATGCAGGTCGTCGTGCTGCTTCACCGGCGCGTGACCGTGGTCGCCCACCAGCCACACATGCAATCGATCGCCCCAGCCATCGCGATCGGCATGCGCCTTGGCCATGGTGACCGCCTGTTCGATGTCCAGCACGGAACGCCGCACGATCTCGGAAAACGGCCCGCGCTGATGGGCGAACTTGTCAGGACCCGTCACCGCCAGCACCGAGAAGCGCGGGCGTACCTGCGCAAACCGATCGAGAAATTGCTGGGTCGCCATCTGTTCCACGCGACGCCATGTCTCGAGATCACCACGGAAATGGGCTGCTGCGACGCGCCACATCCACGCAATGGAACGCCCGATGCGTCCCTGCGATGCGCCACGCCCAAGCATGCTCATGGCGCTCAGCGAAGGGCGTGCCAATTCAAAGAGTGTGGGAGCCGTTCGGTCCACATCATGATCGACATGCCAGATGTCGATGCCGGCATAACTCCGTGCCTGTGCAGGAGCCCACTTGAGGGAACGGGCGCGGTCGTACCAGCGCAACCCGGGCAGTCCCACACGCGCCGGATGGCGTCCCATGAGAAACGGCACGTACGCTGGCCCCGTGACCGAAGGGAACGACGCGCTGACTTCGTGGTAACTGCCACGAGTGCGCAACGCGGCCAATGTGGGCACGTCGCCACGGTCCATGCACTCCGACAGCACATCCGGTCGAAGCCCGTCCGCCACGACCAGCAGCAGGTGCCTGGGCGGGGTGATATCATGCATCATGCGTTCACATCGTAGCGGATGGACCGCGCTATCGGTGCCCCCGCATCTCCCACCGAATTCCTCATGGCCAAGCCCCGTCGTTCCGCTGCTGGAAAGACGCCTGAAAAGACGTCGTCCCGCACTCTCGCCAAGACGACCCGAGCCGTAGCAAAGGCGCCCGCAAAAACGTCCACGAAAGTGTCGGCCAAGACCGCCGGCAGGCCCACTGAAAAGAGCGCAAAGCACGTGCCCAAGACCGCCGGTGGCAAGACCGCGTCACCCAGCACCCGCGCCCGCGCCGAGCATGCGTCGCTCGAGGGGCTGAAGGAGCGCACGGAGGAAGGGCACCGGAAGGCCGGACGTGAACCCGCGGGCACACGCACGCTGGTGTCGAGTGGTGCACGGGCGGTGCGGCGCATGGACCCGCGCCTGGTGGACCAGGCTATCCGTGATCGGCCGATGCTCACGGAAGACGAAAAGCTGTTGCAGGCGCCGAGTGAAGCCACGGCGTCGTTCACGCTGAGCGATCCGTGGCGCGTGCAGCGCATCACGTCCGAGTTTGTCGAAGGATTCGACGCGCTGGCCGATGTGCAGAAGGGCGTCACGATCTTTGGCTCAGCGCGCACGGGCCCCGACGATCCGCAGTACCAGGCGGCGCGCGAAACGGCCCGACTGCTCGCCGAACAGGGGTTCTCCATCATTACTGGCGCAGGCCCCGGAATCATGGAGGCCGCCAACAAGGGCGCGCGCGAAGGCAAGGGACATTCGGTGGGATGCAACATCGAGTTGCCGTTCGAGCAGGGCGCCAATCCGTACGTGGATACACTCGTCAACTTCCGCTACTTCTTCGTGCGGAAGACGATGTTCATCAAGTATTCGAATGCGTTCATCATCTTTCCCGGCGGCTTCGGCACGCTCGATGAACTCTTCGAGGCGCTCACGCTGGTACAGACGGGCAAGATCTACCAGTTCCCCATCATTCTCTTCGGCCGTCACTACTGGGCGGGGCTGGTCCGCTGGATCACGTCGCGTGTCGCGGCAGAGGGCAAGGTGTCACCGGGTGATCTCGATTTGCTCACGCTCACTGACGATCCGGCAGAAGCGGCGCAGGCCGTGATCGATGCGCACGCCGCGCAGGCCAACGAAATCGCCGCGCGCGTCGACGTGTGAACGCAGGACGTCACTCGGGGAACCTTCACACGGCTCCGGGGTGCCACGTGTTTGGCACCGCCCAGCCCCTCGATGGCTTGAAGTCATCAGGAGAAGTGGCATATTGCCCCTGAGGAAACGCGCCCGGCCGGGAACGGTCGGGCGCTCGCCTTTATTACCCGTCCGTGAGCTGAAAGCGCATGTTCCAGGAACTCATCGCCCAGATGGCGCGTGAAGTTGAAAAGCTCCAGTTCGAGCTCAACGTCACGCTGCCCAACGAAATCCGGAAAGCCGTCGAACTGGGCGACCTGAAGGAGAACAGCGAGTACAAGGCTGCGCTCGAGCGCCAGCAGTTTGTGCAGGCGCGCCTGGGCCAGCTCACGCAGCGCGTCACCAAGCTCGCCAACATCGACATCACGCAGATTCCGGGCGATCGCGTCGGTCTGGGTTCGAAAGTCGTGGTGGAGGATGCGCAGTCCAAGTCCCGCGAGACGTACGAACTCGTGTTCGGTGATGCGGGGGAATTGCACGACGGACACGTGACCATGGGTTCGCCCATCGGCCGTGCGCTGCAGGGGAAGGCCGTGGGTGAAGAAGCCATCCTCAAGCTGCCCACGCGCATTCGCAAGCTGCAGATCGTGGAACTGCACACCATTCACGATCGCAACGCCGAAGAAGTCGTGTGATGCGGCGCGTCCGATGATCCGCGCTGAATACACCGAGCGCGGTCCGGCGCTGCATGCCCTGCTGCACCTGGTCGAGCGCGAAACGCCCGTCCCTGGACCAGGCGAAGCGTTGGTGGAGATGCTTGCCGCACCCATCAACCCATCCGACCTGCTGACGATCACGGGGCAGTACGGATTGTTGCCACCGCTGCCCGCCGTGGCCGGAAACGAAGCGGTGGGAGAAGTGGTGGCCGTAGGTGAAGGCGTGAATGCTTCGCGTATCGGTGAGCGCGTCGTCATGCCGCCGGGCTACGGCACGTGGGCCTCGCACATGCTGGTCCCCGCCGATCGTCTGTGGGCGGTGCCCACGGATGCCGATCCGCTGCAGCTGTCCATGGTGCGGGTGAATCCTCCCACGGCCGAACTGCTGCTGCGTGACTTCGTGCCGCTGGAGCGAGATGAGTGGATCATCCAGAACGCCGCCAACAGCGGCGTGGGTGAGTACGTCATTCAGCTCGCCAGGCGTCGTGGGCTGCGCACGGTCAACGTGGTGCGTCGTGAAGAACTCATCGCCCCGCTGCAGCAGATGGGCGCCGATATCGTGCTGCTCGATGGTCCCGACCTGCCGGAGCGCGTGGTGGACGCCACGCAGCGTGCGAAGATCCGGCTTGGGCTCGATGCGGTTGGAGGCAGCGCCACGGAACGCATCGCTTCCGCGTTGGCGCCTACGGGTACGGTGGTGAACTACGGCGCGTCGGGCGGTGAGTCGAGCCGTATCACCCCGCGGACCCTGATCTTTCGCGACATCACGGTGCGGGGGTTCTGGCTGGTGCACTGGTTCCGTCGCACACCTGTCGCCGAGCAGCAGGTGCTGTACGATGCCCTCGCTGGCATGATTCGCCGCGGTGAGTTGGCCGCGCGCATTCAGGCCACCTTCCCGCTCACGCAGCTGCATGACGCGGTCACGATGGCCGCGCAAAGTGCACGCACAGGCAAGGTGCTGCTCGTTCGCTGACGTCGCGTCAGGCCAGATCGTCGATCGTGAACAGGCGCGCCACGTCCGCTTCGTAGTCCGCCAGGTGGCGGTTGCGTTCGGCGTCGCTCCAGCCAAGCCGGGCTTGCATCAGTGGCGCGATACGACGTGCGGCGGCCACACCATGGTCGCGTGTTTCAAAGGCCAGGTGCGTGCGCCGAATCAGCACGTCCGAAAAGGTGCAGCTCCACTCCCGCTCCACCGCATGCGCCACCTCGGCGGCGAGATAGGGCAGGTCGTCCGACATGCGCCCGCCCAGAGCAGGATCGCGCTGCACATAGCTCCACACATTGCGCCAGCGGCTGCCATAGGCCTGCGCCAGCCGTTCACCAACGGCCACATCGTGCGTGGTGGCACTGGCTTCGGTGATCACCGCTTCGCGCGAACTCACATCACCACCCGGCAACGGCGTCTCGCGGCTCGTCGCCGGTGAGGGCATGCGCTCGCCCAGTTCCCGCAGCGCATGATGCAGAATGTCGGCCGACATGGCGCGATACGTCGTGAGCTTGCCGCCCGTGACGCTGAGTTGCCCATCGGCGCGCCGGGCAATGGCGTGTTCGCGTGACGCCGAGTTGGCGTTGTGTTCACCCGCCCGCGCCACAGCGAGTGGACGGATGCCGCACCACGCCGTGATCACATCGTCCAATGACAATCGCGCAAAGGGAAACACGCGATTCACCGACTGCAGCAGATAGGTGACGTCGGCGATCGTGGCACGGATGTCATCGGGCCCACGGCGTGCGGGTTGTTCGGTGGTGCCGATGATGGCGTGCGCACCGGCCGGCAGCACGAACATGACGCGTCCATCCAGCGGGGATACGATGGTGAGTGCGTCCTGATTGCCGATGCGCTGCCGCGGCACCGCCACATGCGCCCCCGCCGATCCCAGCACCTGCGATCCCTGCGCCGCGCCGGTCAGTGCCGACGTGGCATCGCTCCACGGCCCGGTGGCATTGATGACGATACGGGCGCGCACCTCGAACCGGTCACCGGTGAGCCGATCCTCGGCCACCACACCCACCAGCCGGCTGCCGTCATGAATGCCTGCCGCAGCGGCGCAGTGATTGAGCACCACAGCACCGGCATCCGCAGCGGCCTGGGCATTGGCGAGTGTCAGCCGGGAGTCGTCAGTGGCGGCGTCCCAGTAGCGTGCGCCTCCCACCAGGTCATCACCGCCCAATGCGGGCTCCTGGGCCAGCACGCCGTCGCGGTCGAGCCCCTGGTGACGATGCACGTTCCGGAAGAGCGAGAGCGCATCGTACAGCGCCAGACCCGCCCGCACCTTCCAGCGCGGCACCCGGGCCCCGCGATACACAGGCCAGGTGAAGGCCAACGGCCGCACGAGATGGGGCGCCAGCGACAGCAACAAACGCCGCTCGCGGCTCGACTCGAACACCAGCCCGAGATGCCCGTGTTCGAGATAGCGCACCCCGCCATGCACCAAGCGGGATGAGCGCGATGAGGTGCCGGCCCCGAAATCGTCCCGCTCCAGCAGGGCCACCCGGTACCCCGCCAGTGCCGCCTCGCGTGCGGTACCTGCGCCAGTGATACCGCCACCGATGATCAGGATGTCGAACGGCTCGCTGGACAGTGCGGCCATCGCGGTGGGGCGCCACCCCTGGGTCGGTTCCATGATCGCACATTGCGCCCGCGAACAGTCTCTTGGCCAGTCCTGTGGCATGGCCAAATGGTCGTGGTGCCAGCGGTCACCACAATCGTGTGACTGGTGGGCGACTCAGCCCGGCGAACGTTAGCTTGCTGGAATGGCCACTTTTGGAAACGGCCGGCGCGTTGCCATCGTCGCCGGTGTGCGCACCCCATTTGCGCGTTCAGGGACACTGCTCAAGGACTACACGGCAATCGACCTCGGTCGACTGGCTGTGGCCGAGTTGGTGCAGCGGACCGCACTCGACGCGGCTCTGACCGACCTGCTGGTATTCGGCACCGTCATCCCTTCGGTGACCGCGCCCAACCTCGCGCGCGAAGTCTCGCTGCTGCCGCACTTCCCCAAGACGCTCCAGGCCTACACGGTGGGCCGTGCCTGTGCGTCCGCTAACCAGGCCATCACCGACGCCGCCGACCAGATCGCGCTCGGCCATGCCGACGTGGCCATCGCCGGTGGCAGCGAATCACTCTCCCAGGTGCCGATCCTGCACTCGCGGGGCATGAGCGACATTCTGGTTGCGGCCTCGAAGGCGCGCAGCCTCTCGCAGCGGGTGTCGATTCTGGCCCGTCTGCGCCCCCGCGATCTCGTGCCCATCACGCCGGCCATCGCCGAACCGAGTACGGGAGAGACGATGGGGCAGAGCGCCGACAAGATGGCCAAGATCAACGGTATCGCACGGGAAGCGCAGGACCGTTTTGCGCTGCGCTCGCATCAGATGGCGGCCAAGGGGCTCGACGACGGACGGCTGACGGCGGAGATCGCACCGGTGACCGTGCCGCCCAAGCATGAAAGCATGCTCGCCACCGACAACGGGGTGCGACGCGACTCCACCTACGAACAACTGGCGGGGCTCAAGCCGGTGTTCGATCGGCTGTACGGTACGGTCACGGCCGGCAATGCCTCGCCGCTCACCGACGGTGGCGCAGCGGTGCTGCTCATGAGCGAAGACCGCGCGAAGTCGCTGGGGTACACACCGCTCGCATACATCCGCTCGTATGCCTATGCCGCGGTCGATCCGGGAGAGCAGTTGTTGCAGGCGCCCGTGCTGGCCGCACCGCTGGCCCTGCAGCGCGCGGGGCTGGCCCTGCATGACATCGATCTGATCGAGATGCACGAAGCATTTGCCGCACAGGTACTCAGCAACCTGCAGGGTTTCACGTCGCAGTCGTGGGCCGAGCGAGGTGGTTTCAGTGCGCCGCTCGGCGAAGTCGATCCCGAGCGACTCAACGTCATGGGTGGTTCCATCTCCATTGGACATCCGTTTGGCGCCACAGGCGCACGCATCGTGACCACGCTGTGCAACGAGCTGCAGCGACGCGATGCGCAGTTCGGCATGCTCACCGTATGCGCCGCCGGTGGACTGGGCCACGCGATGATCGTGGAGCGCACATGAGCCGAGCATCATCCGGCGCGGGCATTTCAGCCGCTGCGCTGCCAGGTTCACTGCTGCTCGAAGACAGCACCACGGGTCTGTCACTGCGCGTGCATGAAGGCATCGCGATCATCGCGTATGATCAGCCAGGATCGCCGGTCAACACGCTGAACAGTCGCGTGGCGCCGGTGTTCGAGCAGTTCTTCCTGCGCATCGAACAGGATGCGGCCATCGTGGCCGCGGTGCTGGTCAGCACGAAGGTGGACAGCTGGATCGCGGGCGCGGATATCGAAGAGCTGCAGCGCCTCACGGCACCGGTGGATGGTGAGCGACTTTCGCGTGGCGGACAGTTGCTGCTCGACCGTCTCGCGGCACTCAAGAAGCCGGTCATTGCGGCCATTCATGGCGCAGCGCTCGGGGGTGGTCTCGAGGTGGCATTGGCTTGTCACCATCGCATCATCACCGATCACGCCAAGACGGTACTGGCGCTGCCCGAAGTGCAGCTGGGACTCATCCCTGGTGCCGGCGGCACGCAACGGTTGCCACGCACGGTGGGGTTGCAGGTCGCACTCGACCTCATTCTGACTGGCAAGAATGTGCGCGCCCGCAAGGCGTTGCAGATGGGGCTCGCCCACGAGCTCGTGCATCCCGCCATCCTGCTCGATGTGGCGATGCACCGCGCACGGCAACTGGCGCACGGCGACCGTTCGGCGGTGCGTGAGCGCGACCATGGCCTGGCCGAACGGCTGCTCGAAGAGAACTCGGTGGGCCGCGCAATCATCTTCCGCAAGGCACGAGAAAGTGTGCTGAAGAAGACGCGCGGGCACTACCCCGCGCCGCTCGCCGCCCTCGAGGTGATCGAGCGTGGCTATCAGGAATCGTTCGCGGCTGGCCTGCTGGAAGAAGCGAAGCGTTTTGGTGAGCTCGCCGTGTCGCCCGAATGCCGTCAGCTCGCGTACCTGTTCTTTGCCACGACCTCGCTGAAGAAGGACACCGGTCTGCCGGCCGGCATGAGCGTGACGCAGCATCCTGTGCGCAAGCTCGGGGTGCTCGGTGCGGGATTCATGGGCGCGGGCATCACCACCGTGGCGGTGCAGGCTGGCACCGTCGTGCGCCTCAAGGACGGCACCATCGAACGTCTCGCGGCCGGTGTGAAGGCGGTGCGTGATGTGGTGCGTGAGCGGCTCAAGAAGCGGCAGATCACGCGCGTGCAGTTCGACGACACGATGTCGCTCGTAGGCGGCACGGTGGACTACCGTGGCTTCGCTAACGTCGATCTGGTCATCGAAGCGGTGTTCGAGGACATCGATGTGAAGCACCAGGTGCTGCGTGAGGTGGAGGAGGCTGCGCCGTCGGCCATCTTCGCATCCAACACCAGCACCATCCCCATTCGTGATATCGCGCGTGCGGCGCGGCGACCTGAGAACGTGCTGGGCATGCACTTCTTCTCGCCGGTGCATCGCATGCCGCTGCTCGAGATCATTGTCACGCCTGAGACGAGCGCTGAGACCACGGCCACCGCCGTCGCCTACGGCAAGCAGCTCGGCAAGACGGTGATCGTGGTGCAGGACGGGGCGGGCTTCTATGTGAACCGTATCCTCGCGCCGTATCTCAACGAGTGCGGGCGCATGGTGGATGAAGGCGCGTCCATCGACGAGGTGGACAAGGCGCTCGTGCAGTTTGGCTTCCCGGTGGGTCCGTTCACCCTGCTCGACGAAGTGGGACTCGATATCGCTGGCAAGTCGGGGCCGATCATGGAGGCGGCGTTCGGCCCCCGTATGCAGCCGTCGGCCACGCTGCGGGCGGTGATCGCGAGCGGCCGTTTGGGCCGCAAGACCCGCAAAGGCTTCTACCGCTACGACGCTGACGGTACGAGACAGGGGGTGGATGAGTCGATCTACGCCATGACGCCCTCGGGCGCGCGGCGACGGCCCCTGTCGGTGGAGGAAATCCAGCAGCGGGCGGTGCTTCCCATGCTCAACGAAGCCGTGCGCTGCCTCGACGAGGGCATCATTCGCTCCCCGCGCGATGGCGACATCGGGGCGGTCTTCGGTATCGGCTTTCCGCCTTTCCGCGGCGGTCCGTTCCGCCTCCTGGACACGATGGGATTGGAAAATGTCGTTGCCCAGCTCGATGCCCTGCACGCACGTTTCCCGGGGCGGTTCGAGGCGGCCAAATTGCTCAGGGCCCGCGCAGACCGCCAGCAGCCGTTTCACCCGTGAAGCCCCCGGTGAAGCGCCCCTTGATGTCCATGCACCACTGAACTGATGACGACCCTCAACGCGAATTCCCCCGCCCTGCACCCGCGCACTGCTGAAGTGGTGCAGGCGCTGCAGGCGGCCCAGCAGGAAATGAATGACTTGCTGGCGACCATTCCCGCGTCGCATCGCGACGCGCCCGCTGCCGAAGGCGCGTGGTCCATCGCGCAGGTGATCGAACATCTCGCCATGGTCGAGGATGGGGCTGGCCGTCTGCTCGGCAACTTCATCAAGCAGGTCAGGGATATCCCCGAGACGGAAATCGATGCGATCGCCCCCACCATCGAACGCTTTCAGGTCTGGGACCCGTCGCGAGGCCGTGTGGCACCGGAGTTCGTGTCGCCCAAGGGCCAGATCTCGTTCGACGAAGCCCTCACCCGCCAGTCGACGGCGCGCGCCCGTGTGATCGAGGCGCTCATCGCGGCCTCCGGCTGTGCGCTGGGCACCGTCAACTATCCGCATCCTGCATTGGGAACGCTCACCGGCTATCAGTGGGCGCTCGTCACTGCGCAACATCAGCGCCGCCATCTGCCGCAGATCGCGGCCGTCTCCTCCAGCCTGTCGTCCTGATGTCCGTGAAGGAAATGCACCCCCGGCGCCACGTCTCCGTGCGCGCACTCTCCTTCGGCCTGCTCGGCGCCGCCCTCGGCCTCACGTCCACGGTCGATGCCCAGAGCGCGGTGGCCACCCGCGGACCACTCACGCGCGCCGAACGCACGAACTACCTCGAGACGTCCACGTACGCCGATGTCATCGGCTTCGTCGATTCACTCAAGGCCATGGGCGCGCCGATCACGGTGAGCGAGCTCGCCAAGTCGCCCGATGGCCGTTCGTTGCCGCTCGTGGTGGCGTCGCGCCCCAAGGTGTCCACGCCGGCCGAGGCGCGTCGTCTCAATCGTCCGATCGTGTACCTGCAGGCGAACATCCACGCGGGTGAAGTGGAGGGCAAGGAAGCCGTGCTCGCGCTGCTGCGGGAGTGGTCGTTCGGCAAGACGCCCAATGTGCTCGATTCGCTCGTCGTGGTGGTGATCCCCATCTACAACGCCGACGGCAACGAGAAGCTGGCCGACCAGGCCCGCAATCGTGGGTCGCAGCTCGGCCCGGCCATGATCGGTGAGCGCCCGAACGGCATGGGGCTCGACCTGAATCGTGACTACGTGAAGGCAGAAGCACCGGAAACGCGCGGCGCGCTGGCGGCGTTCAATGCGTGGAATCCGGATCTGTTCATGGATCTGCACACCACGAACGGCAGCTACCACGGCTACGCGCTCACGTACTCGCAGTCGTTGCATCCGGCGGCGCCGCTGGCGCCGTTCACCATCGATACGCTGCTCCCGGAGATCCGTCGCCGCATGAAGGCGCGCCACAGCTTCGAGGTGTTCCCGTACGGCAACTTCTCCTCGGCGGACGGCCGCGAGTCGATCACTGCGCCGACCAAGTCGGCGTGGGTGACCTATGAGCACAAGCAGCGCTTCGGTACCAACTACTACGGCCTGCGCGGCGGCATCAGCATTCTGAGTGAAGCGTATTCGCACGATCCGTTCGAGCGCCGCGTGGCCAGCACGCGTGCATTTGTGCAGGAGATTCTTTCGTATGTGTCGGAGCGTCGTCCGCAGATTCTGGCCCGTGTGAAGGCCGGCACCGCCGCGAGCACGTTTGCGGCACGCACCCCGGCTGCGGCCAAGGGCGTGCCGGTGCGCGGTCGTTTCTTCAGCCGCCCGGATACGCAGCCCGTACTGGTGGAGCGCCTTGATCGCATCGCCGATTCCACGCAGCGCACCGAGCCCGGCGTCCCGCTTGGTGTGCGCCGCACGGGAGCGATTGCTCCGCAGCGCATGCCGGTGGTCGATCGGTTCGAGTCTGCGCTCACGCGCACGCCGACCAGCGGTGGCTACGTGTTCGATGCGTCGTACACGGGGGTGGCCGACCTGCTCAAGCTGCATGGCATCGCCGTGACCACACTGAGCGCACCGCAGCAGGTGTCAGTGGAAGTCTTCCAGGTGGACTCGGTGGCCAAGTCCGGTCGCCCGTTCCAGGGACACCAGGAAGTCAGCCTCACGGGCGCCTGGCGCACCGAATCGCGCACATTGCCGGCCGGGACGTTCGTGGTGCGCTCCGGCACGCCGCGCGATCTCGTCGCGATGTTGCTGCTCGAGCCGGAAAGTGACGACGGTCTGGTCACCTGGAACCACTTCGATGCCGCGCTGGCCAAGGGCAAGGATGCACCCGTGGCCCGCCTCAAAACGCCTCTTCGCTGATTTGACTGCATGCTTCGGACGGGACTGCTGTACCTCTCGCGCCAACAGCGCATTTTCAATCTGATCAAGAATGTCGGCTTCGCGCGCAAGATGGCATCGCGCTTCGTGGCCGGTGAAACCATCGCCACCGCGCTCGACGCGGTGGCGCAGCTCAACGCCAAGGGGATCACGGCATCCCTCGATCTCCTTGGCGAGAGCGTGCACAATGAAGCCGAAGCGCGCGAGACGGGCCGGCAGTATCTCGAACTGCTCGACCGCATCGCCGACCGGAAGCTCGATGCGAACGTGTCGGTGAAGCTCACCGCACTCGGCCAGGATATCTCGGATGAACTGGGTGTCGAAGTCGTGCGCGAAGTGCTCGCCCGCGCGAAGCAGTACGGCAGCTTCGTGCGACTCGACATGGAGTCGAGCGCGTACACCGATCGCACACTCGATACGTTCGAGCAGAGGTTGTTTCCGGACTTTCCGGACACCGTGGGCATCGTGCTGCAGAGTGCCCTGCGGCGCACACTCGATGATGTGGCGCGTGCCAATGCGCTGCCGTGCCGGGTGCGCATCTGCAAGGGCGCCTATCTCGAGCCGCCTGAAGTGGCGTTCCCCGACAAGGCGGACGTCGATCGCAACTACGTGGCGGCCATGCATCGCCTGATGGAGCACGGCAGGTATCCGGGCATCGCCACACACGACGAAAAGATTATCGCCGAGGCAAAGCGATTCGCGAAGGAGCGGAACATCGCACCGGATCGTTTCGAGTTTCAGATGTTGTACGGTGTGCGCCGCGACCTGCAGGAACAGGTTGTGCGCGAGGGTTATCGTATGCGCGTCTACGTGCCGTTCGGCAGCCAGTGGTATCCGTATCTCATGCGACGTCTGGCGGAGCGCCCGGCCAACATCGCGTTCATGGCTGGCAACATTGTGAAAGAGAGCTTCCGTCGCTGAAGTCATCGTGAGCGATCATCATGGGCATCACATCCCGCCCGATCATGATGCGGGAGATGAGAACACCCTGGGCGGCTACATGGCCGTGCACCGCCGGCCGGCCGCATTCGAAGGCGTCGATGGGCAGTCCTATTCCGCCGACATCCTCACCGACACCACGGGGGACCGGGCAGCGCCGTGGGGCGGCTACCTGTTCTTCGTGCGATGGGGACGTGGCGAGCCAGAGGTGCAGGGGCATCTCGAAACCGGCTTCATCGTCACCGGACCCACAGAGGGCATGGTGCGTCATCAACTGGGCGCCATGCCGTTGTCGTCGGTGAAGGCCACGCTCGACGCCCTGATTCGCGGACGGAGCGCGTGACCGCATCGACGACGGGTGTGGTGGTGCAGGGCACGGGTGGTGTGTGGGAGGTCTACACGGAGCAGGGCGACCGCGTTTCGGCGTCCATGCGCGGGCGCCTCAAGCACGAGGCGCATGGAGCGCTCAAGCTGGCCGTGGGTGATCGGGTGACCCTCGCGCGCGACGCGCAGCATGCGGAAACGTGGGCCATCACCGACATCCATCCGCGCACCAGCAAGCTGGCGCGCCGCATGCCTGGTGGGCGCTATGGTGAGCGGGTCGTGGTGGCCAATCTCGATCAGGTGCTGGTGGTGTTCGCCGCGGCGCGCCCCGAGCCACACCCGCGGATGCTCGATCGTTTCCTCGTGATTGCCGAAGCCAACGGTCTCTCGGCGCGCATCGTGATCAACAAGGCCGATCTGGTGGCGCCTGAAGTATCCGCGGCGGTTTTTGCCGACCAGGCCGCAGCCGGATACCCGGTGCATCACACCAGCATCCGCACCGGTGAGGGCATGGATGCGTTGCGCGACGAGGTGGAGCATCGCAGTTCGGCGCTCTCTGGCCCGTCGGGCGTGGGCAAGTCGTCGCTCATGAACGCGCTGTTTCCCGGGCTCGATCTGCGCACCGGCGCCGTGAGTGAGAGCGTCAACAAGGGACGCCATACGACCGTGGGGGCGATGCTGCATCCGCTGCCACATGGCGGGTTCATCGCCGACACGCCCGGTCTGCGCGAAGTGGGGCTCTGGGGCATCGAGGCCGGCCAGGTGGCGTCGTGTTTTCCCGAATTCCGTCCGCTGCTGGAGGCATGCCGGTTCGCCGACTGCATCCATACCGTCGAACCGGGGTGTGCCGTCCGTGAAGCGGTCGAGGCCGGGGACGTATCGTCCGGCCGATACGAGAGCTATGTGAAGCTGCGGGACGAACTCACCGGAAAGGGCTGACTCGCCCTGCGGCTCGGGGCGGTGGGTTCGCAAATTCAGCCCACACCGTGCGTCGTCGGCGATAGCTTTCCGCGGTGACCTCAGATCCCGCACCGACGACGCCGTCGGACACTGAATCGGACATCGCGTGCCTGCAAGCCATCGCTGGCGGTGACGAGCATGCCTTGCGGCGTCTCTACGACCGCCACGGGGCCACCGTGTACGGGCTGGTGCTGCGCATCCTCGGTGATCCCGAGAAAGCCGCCCAGGCCACGGCTGACACCTTCAAGCAGACCTGGCGGGACGCGGGACGCTATCGCGGTGTGCGCGGCAGTGTGCTGGGGTGGGTGACCACGATTGCACGGCTGCGCGCGCTCGAGATGGCGCGTGCCGATCACGATGCGCGTCACGATGTGTTGAGCGACGGCACGTCACCACTCGTCGTGGCACTGCCCGAGGAAACCCAGCAGGCCATCACGCTGATTTTCTTCGGTGGGCTCACGCAGTATGAAGTGGCCGACCGTTTGCGGATCCCCACGGGCACGGTACGCCGTCATGTGGAAATGGGCATGCGCGCGCTGCGCGTGAAGCGGGAGGCGCCGTGAGCGAGTACAAAGGCGAGTACCCGTCCGCATCGCCCAGCGAGTACACCTCGCTCGAGTTGCTGCGCGCCACCATGCCGGCCTATGTGCTGGGGGCACTCACGGCCGACGAGCGCGCGATCTATGAGCGGGCCCTGCGCACACCTGAGAATGCGTCGGTGATGCGGGGAGAGTTCGAGGCCTGTCAGGCGACGGTGAACGCGCTGGCCAGTGCGCAGCCCGTGGAACCGCCGGCGGGGCTGTTCGATCGGGTGATCACGCAAGTGCACGCCGTGATCGCGCAGGCGGAAGCCGCAGCAGCGCCACCGCTCGAGACCACGGCCCCTGCGATCGATCGCCGGGCTGCCGATCGCCGGCGTGGTGACGATCGACGTGTCGACGATCCCGAGGATCGTCCTGCCGAAGAGCGTCGTCAGGAAGACCGCCGCCACGAAGGACGTCGTCACGACGACTCCGTCGCGGTGCACCCGACCCCGGTCCGGGTCGTGCGTATGTCGCGCACCAGTCGTGCCACACGAGCGGTCACGCCGCTGTCGACGAACGCCGTGGACGCGCGTCCAAGTGCTGTGCCGTTGGTGGGGTGGTGGGTGGCGGGCGCCTTCTTTCTGATGCTGGTGGGGTTGGGTTACTACGCAGCCACCACACGGCGCGCGCACGCGGAACTCGACGGGCGTCTGCGCGAGAATCGGGTGCTGATCTCCCGCAGTGAGGCGCGTCTCGCCGAACGGGAGCGGCTGATGGCCACCCTGCTCGGTGGGCGTGCGTCGGTCGTGCTGGTGAACCTTCGCAATGCCACGACCAGTGCAGCGGCACAGTTCTTCTGGAATGCACGAGAGGGGCGAGCCATCCTGAATGTGTTTGGCCTGCCGCCACTGTCAGCTGGTCACCGCTATCAGCTGTGGATGCTGCGAGATGGTGTTGCCACGCCCGTTATCGAGATCACCCCGAACGAGGCGGGCGCCGTGCTCGTGCCTGGCATCGAGATGCCGACCTCCACGACCGGTGTGACACAGCTGTTCGTCACCGACGAACCCAACGCACAAAAACCAACGGCGCCGACCTTCCCCCACGTGCTCTTTGGGACGGTCGACGCCAAGGCGGCCCTGCTGCTGGATACCGCACCGCCGCGCTGAACAACCCGCACGGCGGCAGCGGCTACTTCCAGTTCTTCACGTCACCCCAGTCTTTCCAGCGCATCGAGTTGTCGCGAAAGTAGGGCGTGAGTGCCTTGATCTCGGCGGCGTGTGCGGCGAGCACGGTCTTCTCCTCGTCGGTGAACACACCGTCCTTGCCGACCTTGAGACCGGGCGTTTGCTGCAGCAGGGCCCATAGCGCCATGCGCTCACGGATGCGGCCGAACTGCGCGGTGGTGAGCTTCTCCTTCACGCTGCCAGTCGGATCGAACTGACCCCGATCCGGATCGTAGTCACCGGACATGCCGTTGGCGGCGATGTCAGCTTCGATGAGTACGGCGGGACGGAAATCAGCGGTGCAGGACGACCCCATCTTGAGCGCGGCGGAACGCATCTGGATGGTGTTCAGGCTGTCCTGTAGATAGTGCATGCCGCGGCGATCCTGCGCACTGGACGCCGCGCTGAGCCGCTTCTGTACACCACTCAACTGCGTGTCGAGCTTCTCGATGGCGACGGCGTTCTTCTTCGAAGCCGCCATCATCGCCATCGGGTCTACGCCACCGGAGCTGAGCTTGTCGAAGCACGCCTTGTTGGCACTGTCCTTCACCGCGTACTCACGACGCGCCTTCACCAGCGCCTGTCGATTGCGCGCGGCCTCGAGACGTGGTGTGAGCGCCGCGAGCACCATGCCCACGTGATCCTCGGTGAGCGCGTAGCTGATCGTGGGTGCCTTGGCAGCTTCCGGCGCAGCAGCGGCGGCACTGCTCTCTGATGCGCTGCCACCTGCAGGTGACGCGCTTTCCTTCTTGCCGGTCAGCTTTTCGTCGGCCGCCTTCTTCGCGGCTTCAGCGCCGATCTTTTTGAGCTTGCCCAGTTGGGCATGTGCTGGTGCAGCCGATGAAAGCAGCGCCAGGGTCGCGCCAACGGCGCCGGCCAGCGTGGTGAATCGCATGAATCTTCTCCGTCGAAGAGGGCAACATGCGAAATCAACGATTCATTTGGGCGGGCGCAAGCTCGGCTTTCCGGCGGCCCACCAGGGCGAGGGGTACGCGCCGCAGCCCACTCCATTGCGTTGTGACAGAACCGTCACGCACCAGCATTTGTGCCGACAGTCCCCCGTCCAGCATCACGGCGCGGACCACGCCCAGTTCACGCATGATGGTCGCCATTTCACCGGTCGTCGGTCCGATGGGCAAACGATTGCCCGCACTGCCCACACCGGCGTACCGCGTCAGCGCCAGAAGTACGTGGCCGTTGGGCAGCGTGCCCAGTGTGAGACGTATGTCACGATGCTCGAGGTCCACCGCGCCGGGTGTGCACAGGCCCACCGGCATGGCGCCGTCTTTCAGGATCAGGGGGAAGGACTGCAGTGCTTCTTCCCATCCTCCGCGACGTCGTGCATCGCCGATCTCGTCAGCCTGGAGGATGGACGCCCGTCCTGACGTATCGATCACGAACGCGGCCGACAGCGGGCCCACCCCGGGCGCTTGCCACTCACGTCGACGATGGACCACCCAACCCCATGGACCATCGTCGGTGAACTGACCCGCATTGAGCGCGATCACCGCGTCCTTCGGAGCGTCGTCGAGCGACCACGGGGCCAGCGCATCGCCATCACGCGCAATCTCGAGTGCCAGCGCGATGCGGGCCGGGTCGATGTCCACCACGATCACGGTGGCGGATACGCCGCGGGCGCCCAGCTGCACGGGCCATTCGGCCCAGCGCACATCGCGTCCTTTCCAGCGAAGTGCGGACAGGCGCGACGCCCGGGTTGCTGCTGTGGAAGTGGTGGACGTGCTGCACGGCAGCGCGGCAATGCGACTGGCCGGTGCACGCTGCGCGGTGAGGGCCATCGGCACACTCACCGCGCAGAACAACAACCATCCGCATGTCACCACCGCACGCCGGCGCACGATCTGCATCAGCGGCATGAGCCCGCGCATCACGCAGGCCTCACCAGCCCTTGAGGTCACCCCAGTTCGTCCACGACAGCGAGCCATCACGGAAGAATGGTGCGAGTGACTTGAGTTCGCTGGCCTTCACCTGCAGTGCCTGTGATTCGGCATCGGTGAAGCGTCCCTCGGTGGGCTTGGCATGCCCTTCCTGGATGAGCGCCCACAGCGCGATGCGCTCACGGATGCGGCCAAACTGCGAGGTTGTCATGCCCGCACGCTGCGCGGCCGGCACCTGGATCTGTCCGTCGCCCGAGGGCTCCATCTCGGCCAGTTCCGCGTCCACGACGGCCACTGTGCGATACACCGGCGTGCCACACTTGCCGCCCACCATGATCAGCTGCGCTTCCACCGCCAGCACCTGCATCGAGTCCTGCAACATCAACGTCTCGCGCTTCTTCGAGGGATCCTGCGAGATCGCTGTGTAGCGCTCGATCATCGGCACCGTCTTCGCGGTGAACTCGCTCGACTTCGCGATGTTGTCCGGCGTCACCGCCATGGTGCGCTTGGCAGCGGCGTTGGCGCAGTCTTCATACGTCTTGCGCTTGGCTTCAAACGCTGCCACCTGACGCTTGTTGGCTTCGCGCTGCTTCGCCTCTTCCACGAACGGCGTGATCGCGGCCAGCACGGCGTCGAGACGCTCGGCCGTGATGTCATAGGACACACGACCCGACGAACTGTTGCTGCCGCTGCTGCCGGCGGACGCCGCTTCACCGCCGGCGGCTTCAATCACCTTGCGCGCGGCAGCTTCCTTGGCGGCACGCGCACCCATGTCCTTGAGCTTGCCGAACTGTGCCTGCGCGCCGGATGGCGTAAAGCCAAACAGCACGAGCGGAAGAAACAGGCGCGCCATGATCATCGAGGGCGCGGGGAACTGCGAAGGCTGCGCATGGGCCGATGAGGCCGCGCGCATGCCGAATGCACGATGCGAAAACATTGGAACTCCTGAAGTATGACAGCGGAGAGGACACCGGTGCGTCGCCGACATTGGGCGCCACGACCGGACTCGGTGCCACACCTACGGGAGTCGTGCAGAACAGGTTACAACGGGCTCCGTGCGGCGGACCGGCCAGCGGCGGTGCTCCGCCGCGCTGGTCCGGGCCATACTCAGGGAGACAGGCGCCGCGTCACCCAGCGTCCGGCTTCGCGACGATACTGAATGCGATCGTGCAAGCGGCTCGACCGCCCCTGCCAGAATTCGATCTCTTCCGGCACCACCCGGAAACCGCCCCAGTGCTCGGGCAACGGCACGGAGTTCCCCTCGAACCGCTGCGTGTTGGCGGCCAGCTCCTTCTCCAGCACATCGCGCGATGCCAGCACGCTGCTCTGCGTGGATGTCCAGGCGCCAATGCGGCTGGGCAACGGACGCGACTGAAAGTATTCGTCCGACTCGGTGCGGCTCACACGCTGCACCGCGCCATTGATGCGCACCTGCCGCTCCAGTTCGCCCCAGAAGAAGCACAGGGAGGCGCAGGGGTTGTCGGCCAGCTCCTGACCCTTTCGGCTGCGATAGTCGGTGTAGAAGACAAAACCGCGCGCGTCCGCTCCCTTGAGCAGCACCATGCGCGCCGATGGATACGCATCCGGTGTGGCCGTGGCCAGGCACATCGCATTCGGCTCGAGCACCTGGGCGGCCAAGGCTTCGTCGAACCAGGCCAGGAACTGCGCGATGGGATCGGCGTTCACATCCTGTTCGGACAGGGAGCGCTGGCGGTAGTCGGTACGGATATCGGCGATGGACATGACACGATGGAGCGAAGGGGCGCACCCACGACAGGGCACTGCCGTAGGGCTGCAGTTCGGACGTCCCCAAACGTACACTCCATGCCATGGCCTTCACGAAACTGGTGAGCGTCGAGCTCTACGCCGACCTCGTCTGCCCCTGGTGCTGGATCGGCGACCGCCGCCTGTGGCGAGCCCTCGCCGCCGTACAGGAAGCCCACCCCGAAGTCGGTTTTGACGTGGCGTGGCGCCCCTTCCAACTCGACCCGTCCTTGCCGCCGGAAGGACGCGACTGGGAAGAGGTGATCGAGAACAAGTTCGGTGGACGTGCGCGCGCCGAGCCGATGTTCCCTCGCGTCGCCGAAGCCGGCGCACCCGATGGCTGCGAATTTCACTTCGATCGCATCACGCGCATGGCCAACACGGCCCGGGCCCACGGGCTGATTTTGCACGCGCAGCAGACCGAGGTGAATCCGTGGACGCTGGTCGAAGCCATCTACGCCAGGCACTTCACGGAAGGCGCCGATCTCGGTGACGCGGCGACCCTGCGTGAACTCGGACGCAGCGCGGGCTTCAGCGAGGCCGATCTCACGGCCATCATCGACGAAGGCCGCTACAATCTCGACGTACAACAGAGCCAGCGCGAAGCGGGTCGTCTCGGCATTCAGGGCGTGCCTTTCGTGGTGCTCGACAGCCGCTATGGCATCAGCGGGGCGCAGCCCGAAGAGGTGTTCGTGCAAGCACTGACGCAGGTCGCGAGCGAATAGAAGAAAGGGCCCCACGGTCGATACCGTGGGGCCCTTCTCGCATTCGCCGCTGCTGATCAGACCTCGACCAGCGGCAGCGGCGCCCGCGGATACTCTTCCGGCACGCCTTCGAACGGGTCGCCGACCAGCGGCTCGCCATCGGGCGTCTCGAGCACGAAGCCCGCGTCTTCGATCATGCGCATGTCGTCGCGCGCCGTCTGACCCTGCGTGGTGAGGTAGTCGCCCACGAAGATCGAGTTGGCGGGATACAGGCCCATCACCTGCATGCTGCGCAGGTGCACTTCGCGGCCGCCGCTGATGCGGATTTCCTGCGTGGGCAGCAGGAAACGGTACAGCGACAGGATGCGCAGGCAGCGACGCGGATCGAGTTCCCGAATACCGGCGAAGCTCGTGCCCGGCACCGGGATCAGGAAGTTGACCGGCACGCTCTTCACGTCGAGTTCACGCAGCGACAGCGCGAGATCGATCACGTCGTCATCGCTTTCGCCCATGCCCAGAATGCCGCCGCTGCACGTCTTCATGCCGGCCGCCTTCACGGCCTGCACCGTGTTCACGCGGTCTTCGAACGTGTGCGTGCCCACCACTTCGGGCGTGTAGTTGGCCGACGTGTTGAGATTGTGATTGACCGTCTCCACGCCCGCGTCCTTGAGACGCAGCACCTGTTCCTCGTTCAGCAGGCCCAGGCAGGCGCAGATCTTGAGGTCGTGCTTCTCGCGCACGGCGCGCACGGCATCGAGCACCTTGCCAAACACGCGCTCACCGGGCGTACGGCCCGAGATCACCATGCACAGCGTACCGGCCTTGAGCGCCGCGGCGCGGTCGGCCGCTTCCATGATCCGGTCCTGCGCGAGCATCGGGTACTTCTCGATCTCGGCGGTGGAGATCTTCGACTGCGAGCAGTAACCGCAGTCCTCGGGGCACAGACCGCTCTGTGCATTCAGGAGGAAGTGCAGGCGCACGCGGTTGCCCCACGTCGCACGGCGCACGCGATACGCAGCAGCCAACTGATCGAGCAGCACATCGTCGGAGGCGTTGAGCACTGCATGCGCTTCTTCGCGCGTCAGTACTTCACCAGCCAGGGAGCGA
>NZ_DASWXE010000064.1:0-8843 GCF_036405635.1 Gemmatimonas sp.
TGTACGCTGGTGCGGGCAATGCCGCCATCTACTACGGCCTCGGTGTCACGGAGCACAGCCAGGGCAGCACCATGGTGCTCGGCATCGCCAACCTGGCCATGGCCGCCGGACAGATCGGCCGGGACGGCACGGGCGTGAACCCGCTGCGCGGTCAGAACAATGTGCAGGGATCCTGCGACATGGGATCGTTCCCGCATGAGCTGCCCGGCTACCGCCACATATCCGATCAGGCGGTGCGTGCACAGTTCGAACAGGCATGGAACACCTCGCTCGATCACGAGCCGGGCATGCGCATTCCCAACATGCTCTCGTCGGCGGTGGCAGGTTCGTTCCGCGGCCTGTTCGTGCAGGGCGAAGACATCGCGCAATCCGATCCCAACACCATTCATGTCACCGACGCCCTGCGCGCGATGGACTGTGTGGTGGTGCAGGACCTGTTCCTCAACGAGACAGCGAAGTACGCCCACGTGTTTCTGCCTGGCACGGCGTTCCTCGAGAAAGACGGCACCTTCACCAACGCCGAACGTCGTATCAATCGCGTGCGGCCGGTGACACAACCCCGCACTGGCATGGCCGAATGGGAAGTGGTGTGCCGGCTGTCCACCGCCATGGGTTACCCCATGGCCTACGACAACGCCTCGCAGATCATGGACGAAATCGCCGCACTCACCCCCACGTTTGCCGGCGTGTCGTTTGCTCATCTCGACCGCGTGGGCAGCGTGCAGTGGCCCTGCACCACGGCCAAGCCGCTGGGCACGCGAGTCATGCACGAGGAGGGCTTCGTGCGTGGCAAGGGACGCTTCCTGGTCACGCAGTACGTACCCACCGACGAGCGCTCCACCCGCAAGTTTCCATTGCTGCTCACCACGGGCCGAGTGCTCACGCAGTACAACGTCGGCACGGCCACCCGTCGCACCGCCAATACGGTATGGCACGACGAGGACGTGCTGGAGATCCACCCGCACGACGCGGAAGTGCGCGGCGTGTCCTCGGGCGACGGTGTGCTGCTCTCCAGTCGCAAGGGCGCCATCACGCTGCATGCGCGTGTGACCGATCGGGTGCCGGAAGGCATCGTGTACACCACGTTCCATCACCCCGAAGCGGCCGCCAACGTCGTCACCACCGAGTTCTCCGACTGGGCGACGAACTGCCCCGAGTACAAGGTCACAGCGGTCGAGGTGCGTCCTGTTGACTGACACCGGCTCCGCGACGGCCGGTGTTCAGACCCGTGCGATCGCTCGCCATGCTCCGGCAGGCACGGTGCACGCCGATACGTGGGGAATCGCGGTGGAAGCGCCCGTGGCCATCACGATCAACGAGACACCGTGGACCGTCATGCTGGCCACGCCGGCCGATCTCGAGGACCTCGCCATCGGGCTCGCAATCACCGAACGCATCGTGCCCCATGTCGCGGCGATCGTGGGAATACAGCTCTCGGAGGCGCTCGGCGAATACACGGTGCAGTTGACGGTCGACGCCACGCGACTCGACACAAACGCCCTGCGCGCCCGGTCGTTGCTTGGCAACACCGGCTGCGGTCTGTGCGGCATCGAATCTCTCGCCGCGCTGCATGCACGCCGGACCGAATCGTTGAGCGTGAAGGTGGTGGAAGATCCTGCCATTCACCGGGCCCTGCGCGAGCTGGCGGCGCACCAGCCACTCAACGCCGAGACACATTCGGTGCATGTAGCGGCATGGTGCACCATGGAGGGGGAGATTGTACTCGTGCGCGAGGATGTGGGCCGTCACAATGCCCTGGACAAGCTGGTGGGTGCCGTCCTGCGAGCCGCTTCGGCGCAAGCCCCCGGCTTCGTGCTCATGAGCAGCCGATGCAGCTACGAGTTGGTATACAAAGCCGCCGCACTCGAGGCCCAATTGCTGGCCACCATCAGTGCTCCCACGACCATGGCACTCACCTGGGCACATGAGCTTGGCGTGCCGCTGGTCTCCACCATGGGCCGCGGAGACGCACTCGAGATCGTACGGTTCCCGCACGAGGCCACGGTGGCTGATCATGTCTGAGAGCGACGTGATCCGCATGGTCAACCAGATCGCGCTGTTCTTCGCGCCGTACCCCGAATCAGACGCGATCGACGGTATCCACGATCACATGATGAAGTTCTGGCCACCGGCCATGCGCCGCGAACTCGCCTCGGTCATCCAGCGTTCCCCAGGACCTCCGGCCGAGCTGCATCCATTGGCGTTGCTGGCCGCGCAGCGCCTGAGCGTCGCACCACCCGCATAGCCACCACGTGACGCGGAACGACATCACGGGCATCGTCCTCTGCGGTGGTCGTGCCACCCGCATGGGTGGCGTAGAGAAAGCGCTGCAAACGATGAACAGCCGCGCTCTCGTTGCACATGTCCTGGAGCGACTGACGCCGCAGGTGAGCGCGGTGATCGTGAGCGCCAATCGGGAACGCGAGGCGTATCAGGCACTGGGTGTGCCTGTCGTGCAGGATATCACCACCGGTATCGGTCCCCTGGGTGGCCTCCAGGCGGCCTTGCAGGCCGTGCACACTCCGTGGTTCTTCTGCTGTCCAGGAGACGCGCCCTTCCTCGACCGCCAGGTCGTTGAGCGTTTGGGCGCTGTGGCTGAAAACGATGGCTGCACGATGGCCTTCCCGCACGATGGCCTGCGCGACCAGCATCTCTTCCTGCTCGGCCGCGTCGATATCGGTGGCAAGCTCAATGCCTACCTCGCGGGTGGAAGACGGTCGGCACACGGGTTCGCGGAATCCGCACAGGCCTGTCGTGTTTCGCTCGCCGACATCGCCGACAGCTTTCTCAACATCAACGCACTGCCAGAGCTGCAAGCAGCGGAGATCCTGGCACGCGCCAATCAAAAATAGCGAAGCCGCTCCGGCACCATCCCGAAGCGGCTTCACTCGATCGCGGTCAATCGATCAGATCAGATCAACGACTGATATACCGGTTCGTACATCGCGGCCGACACCGCCGCCGCCAGGTCATCCGGGCGCGTCGCACGAGCCAGGCCACGGTCGAACGCGATCTTTGCCACCTCGATGGCGATGGCACGCGACACCTCACGGATGCGTGTGAGGCTCGGATAGATCCGGCCCATCGCCAGATCCTCAGGCGACACCAGATTGGCCAGTGTGCGCGCAGCGATCGCGAACATCTCGTCGGTTACGCGGGTGGATTCGCTGATGATCACACCAAGGCCCACACCAGGGAAGATGTAGGCATTGTTCCCCTGCCCCGGCACATGTGTGCGTTCCTTGTGCGTCACGGGCGCGAACGGGCTGCCGCTGGCAAACACCGCCCGTCCATCGGTGGCCACGTAGGCCTCACGCGCCGTGCACTCCGCCTTCGATGTCGGGTTGGACAGCGCCATGATGATCGGACGCGGATGATTCGCGGCCATCGCGGCCAGTACACCGGGCGTGAACGTGCTCGGCTGACCCGACACACCGATCAGGGCATGCGGCTTGAGCTGTTCCACCGCCTGCTGCAGCGACGCCACCGGGGCATGCTCGTGGGCGAACCGTCGCTTGTGATCCTGCAGGTCCGTGCGTGAATCCACCACGAGCCCACGCGAATCCATGAACCAGCAGCGCTGCCGTGCCTCGAGCTCGGTGAGCCCTTCGGCCATCATCTCCTGCACCACGAGATCGCCGATACCAATGCCAGCCTCGCCGGCGCCGAGGAACATCAGGCGCATCTCGCGCAGCGGGATGCCCGTGAGCTTGGCCGCCGAAAGCAGTCCGCCCAGCGTCACCGAGGCCGTACCCTGAATGTCGTCGTTGAACGTGCAGGTACGGTCACGCCACTTCTCGAGCAGCGTGAATGCGTTGTGGTTGCCGAAATCCTCGAACTGCAGGCAGGCGAGCGGGAAACGCTCCTTCACCGCCTCAACGAACTCGTCGAGCAACTCGTCGTAAGCTTCGCCGCGCAGGCGCGGATCGCGCACGCCCATGTAGGCCGCACTTTCACGCAGTGCCGTGTTGTCCGTGCCCACATCGATGGTGATGGGCAGGCACTGATGCGGCGACACACCGGCGCACGCCGTGTACAGCGTCAGCTTGCCGATGGGGATGCCCATGCCGTTGGCGCCGAGGTCGCCAAGGCCGAGGATGCGTTCGCCGTCGGTGACCACGATCATGCGCACATCATCGTGCGGCCAGTTGGCCAGCACATCACGCACACGACCGCGATCTTCCGACGTGACATACAAGCCGCGGCTCCGGCGGAAGATCCGGCCGAACTCTTCACAGGCCTGTCCCACCGTCGGCGTGTACAACACCGGGAGAAACTCCTCGAGATTGTCCATCACGAGGCGGTAGAACAGCGTCACATTGCGATCGTGCAGGGCGACCAGATACGCGTACTGATCGATGGGCGTGGGCCGAGCTCGGACGCCGGGCAGGATGCGATCGAGCTGCTCCTCCTGCGTCATCACGCGCGGCGGCAGCAGGCCGCGCAAGCCGAAGGCGTCACGCTCGGCGGCCGAGAACGCCGTCCCCTTGTTGAGGACGGGGTCATTCAGCAGCGTGGCGCCGCGTTTCGGTTGTAGTGGTGCAGTCACGACTTCTCCAGGTGTCTCAGAGCCGCGCCAGGGCCCACCCAGGCGCGATGGTCAACACAGCCGTGGCCAGCAGACAGAGCACACCCGCCACGCGGGCCAGTGCCTGTCCGTTGCCAGTTGTCCGAGCCCCTTCGCCGGCGCTCATGAACATCCGCTGGATGACGCGCAGATAGAAATACAGTCCGAGGAAGCTGCCGATCAGACCGAGCACAGCGTAGGCGCTGTATCCCGCGGCAACCACCGATCGAAAGATAAGGAACTTGGCCGTGAATCCGGGAAGGGGAGGCAGGCCAGCCAGCGACAACATTGCCACAGCAATGAGAGAAGCGGCCAGCGGATCCCGGTGAAACAGGCCATCCAGACGGTCGAGTCTGTCGCGCTCTTCGTCGGTGGCGGCCGTGGGGACCACAGCGAATGCCAGCAGGTTGGCCGCCGCGTAAACGACCACGTAAAACGTGATCGCTTCGAGGCGTCCGGACGACGAGCCCAGCAACGCGTAGAACAAATAGCCGGCATGCGCGATCGACGAGTACGCGATCATCCGCCGGAGACTCTGCTGCCGGATCGCGGCGATGTTGCCCCACACGATCGACACCAGCGGTAATGCGGCGACGATGCCCACCAACGGCCCGGTAAGCTCGGCGCCGTCGAACAGGCGCCAGGCCACCAGCATCACGCCGCCCTTGGACAGCGTGGCCATGAAAGCGGTGACAGGGATGCTCGCGCCCTCGTACGTATCCGGTGCCCACGCGTGGAACGGCACCACCGCGCCCTTGAGGAACAGTGCCGACACCACCAGCACGAGCGCAGTGCGCGTCAGCGGGTCGGTGGCCGACACCGACTGCGCGAACGCCGCGACCGAAAGCGATCCAGTCTCGCCGTAGATCAGCGAGAGACCCATGAGGAACATCGCCGAGGCGGCGCCACTCAGGACGATGTACTTGAGCGCGGATTCCGCAGACGCTGGCCGGCGGAAGGCGAGCACGATCAGCGCGTACACCGGAATCGACATCAACTCGAGACCGAGGAACAACACCAGCGCACTCGCCGCCGACGGCAACAGGCTCATGCCATAGAGTGACGACAACAGCAGGATGGAAAACTCACCATCCTCGAATTCGGTGCGTGACATGAGCAGCACGGGCACCGCGAGCAAGAGCAGCATGCCCTTGGTCATGAGTACTGGCGGCGTCACCACGAACTGCCCCGGGAAGGGCTCCACTGTGGTTCCTGCTCCGCCAAGCCAGAAGGCGGCCCCCGCAGCGGCCAACACCGACAACACGGCAACCGGCAACACGAGTGTGCGTCCCTGGCGCAGCAGCACCGTGATGATGGCGGCCACGATGCCACCGAGCAGCAGGTGCTCGGGCAACATGCCCAGCAACGCGTCGTTAGTTGGCATGGCCACCTCCCACCTGCGTCGCGGTCAGGCGAGTCTGGAATGCCTTGGCCGCGAGTTCAGTCTTCCGCAACGCGCCATCCGGAAACAGACCAAGGGCGAAGATGGAGATCACCAGAATGCCCAGAATGCTGCGTTCGCGCAGCGAGAGATCATGCAACGGGGTGTGCGGAGCCTTGACCGGTCCAAACAGGAAGGTCAGCGCAAAGCGCAGCATGTAGAGGGCGCCCAGCACCACGCCGGTCACAGCCACCACCGCCAGCACGAGTGGCAACTGGTTGCCATCGAGATGCTGGGGCCAGGCCGCATTGAAGGCGCCCAGCAGCACCATGAACTCGCCGGTGAAGCCACTGGTCGTGGGCAAGCCCACCGACGCCAGCGTGAAGATGATGAAGAACACACCATACACGGGGATCTGGCGCGCCAGCCCGCCGTAGGCCGACAGCTCGCGTGTGTGGCAGCGCTCGTACACCATGCCCACGAGCAGGAACAGACCCGCGGCCACGAGGCCGTGACTCACCATCTGGATGATCGCGCCCTGGATGCCCGCCAGATCGAGACTGAGCAGACCGAGCATCACGTACCCAAGATGACTGATCGACGAGTAGGCGATGATCTTCTTGATGTCGTTCTGCACCAGCGCGAGGCAGGCCCCATACACAATGCTCACCACCGACAACGTCATGAGCACGGGCGTGAACACACGCGTGGCATCCGGGAACAGCGGGAAGCCCAGCTTGATGAAGCCGTAGGTGCCCATCTTGAGCAGCACCCCGGCCAGAATCACCGAGCCGGGTGTCGGCGCCTCCACGTGAGCGTCAGGCAGCCAGGTGTGCAGCGGAACCATCGGCACTTTGATCGCGAACGACAGAGCAAAGGCCGCCAGCAGTGTCACCTGCACATCCAGCGGGAGCTGGGCCTGCATGAGATCTGCAAAGGCAAACGAGGCCACGCCACCCGCGTTCTGCAGCGACTGCACCAGGTAGATCAGCGCCGCCAGCATGAGGATGCTGCCGAACGCCGTGTACAGCACGAACTTGATCGTCGCGTAGCTGCGTCGCGCGCCGCCCCAGATGCCAATGATCAGGAACATCGGGATCAGCATCGCTTCCCAGAACACATAGAACAGGAACAGATCCTGGGCGAGAAACGCACCCATCATGGCGAACTGCAGGAGCAATACCATGACATGGAATAGCGTCACGTCCCGCTCGATGGCCGTCCACGCGCCAAGCACCACCAGCGGACCGAGAAAGCCCGTCAGCAGCACCAGCAACACGTTGACGCCGTCCATGCCGATCGCATAGGACACGCCCCACTCCGCGATCCACGGCACCGACGTGGCGAACTGCAGTCCGCTCACCGTGGCGTCGAAGTGCGCGTACAGCATCACGGTCATGAGGAACTGCGCGGTCATCACACCCACGGTGACCATGCGTACCGCCGCCCCATTGCCGCGCGGCAACGCCAGCAGACCGGCCGCGCCAAGCAGCGGCAGGAACAACACCCAGTTCAGCAGCATGGCATCAGACATGGCGCCAGCTCCAGAGCACGACGCCCACAAGACCCGCCACCACCATCAGGCCATACACGTGCAGGCTTCCCGTCTGCACGCGAGCGAACAGCGCGGCCATGCGATGGGCGGCAGCCCCCAGGCGGTTCAGCGTGCCGTCCAACAGCATCCGGTCACCGCCCTTGAGCAGCACATTCTCCGAGATCCACACCAGCGGACGCCCCAGCACCCGATCATAGAGCTCGTCCACGAAGTACTTGCCACTCAGCAAGGCATGCAGCGGAGCAAAGGTGCGAGCGAGCGCCTGAGGTCTGGACGCTGGTCCGCTGTAGAGGAACACCGCCAGCCCCACCCCGCCAAACGCCAGTGCAATGGAGACGTACAGCAGCGTGTGTTCATAGTGCTCCAGCGCCGGCACCACCTGTGGCAGTGGCAGTTGTGGCTCGAGGAAGTGCGGCACCCCGATGTAGCCACCAACGATGGACAGCAGCGCGAGCACGCCCAGCACGCCCGTCATCGACAGCGGCGACTCGTGCACATGGTGCTCCACTTCGTGGCTCATGCGCGAGGCGCCAAAGAACGTGAGCCACAACAGTCGCGTCATGTAGAACGCCGTCATCAACGCGGTCAGCGCGGCGAGCCCCCACATCCACGCCGCGCCACCTGAGGCGCTGGAGAAGGCGTACCAGAGGATCTCGTCCTTCGAGAAGAAACCAGCCAGCCCGGGAATACCGGCAATGGCGGCTGTGGCAATGGCAAACGTCCAGAACGTCACCGGAATGCGGGTGCGCAGCCCGCCCATCTTCCGGATGTCCTGCTCGCCGCCAAGCGCATGGATCACGCTGCCCGCGCCAAGGAACAGACACGCCTTGAAGAAGGCATGCGTCATCACATGGAAGATGGCTACGCCATACGCACCCACGCCGAGCGCCAGGAACATGAACCCGAGCTGCGACACGGTGGAGTAGGCCAGCACCTTCTTGATGTCGGTCTGCACGAGTGCGATAGTCGCGGCAAAGAACGCTGTCAGCACGCCGATCACGGCCATCACCTGTGACGCATCGGGGGCCAGTACATACACCCCCGACATGCGCGCCACGAGATACACACCCGCCGTGACCATGGTGGCGGCGTGAATGAGCGCCGACACTGGCGTCGGACCGGCCATGGCATCGGGCAGCCATACGTACAGCGGGATCTGCGCAGACTTGCCCGTGGCGCCGACGAACAGCAACAGTGCCACGAGACCAGCCGAAATCATCGCGCCCTGCCCCGCCGCCAGCGCACCGTTGATGGTGTCCATGTCCAGCGTGCCGAACGCGCGGTACAGCAGGAACATGCCGAGCAGAAAGCCGGCGTCACCGATACGGTTGGTGATGAAC
>NZ_DASWXE010000065.1:0-49658 GCF_036405635.1 Gemmatimonas sp.
GTTCATCGCGTCCGGCGCCGATCCGTTCGACACCCAGGCGCTCTACAACTCTTCCATCGTCCACGACGATCCGTCGTGGACGGATCTGCTCTGGCGGCGCTGCGATCCGGCCACGCGTGTCGCCATGTGGTCGCGCATCGATCCGCCATCACTGAACGGTCCTGTCAAAGTCGGTACTCTCAACTATCTGCTCGGCAACGCGGTCACCAACGATCATCTCCGACGCGCGCGGTGGTTGCTGGAACACGGGGCGCAGGCATCTACAGTGCACAGCTACTCCGGGCAGCCGGTTCACACCGTGGCGCGGCTGGCCGGACGTCGCAACATGACCGAGCTGCTCGAGCAACATGGGGCTGTACCGGCATCGCTTGATGGCGCGAAGGCGCTGCAGGCGGCCCTGATGGCCGGTGAGATCGACACGGTACGTGGGTTGATCACGGAACATCCGGCACTGCTGACCGACCCTGCGCTGCTACCGGCGGTGGCGGTGCAGGGCGATGCCGCCGCCACGGCGCTGCTGATCGAACTCGGTGCCGATGTGCATGCGAACGATCACGAGGGCGCCACGGCATTGCATCGTGCGGCCTATTCAGGATCCGTCGACACGGTGAAGGTGTTGCTGGCGGCCGGTGCGGACGTGGATCAGCGCGACGGGCGCTGGCAGAGCACCGCGATGGGCTGGGCCTGTGTGATGGGTCGCCATGCAGTCGCCGATCACCTTGCCACGATCACGCGCGACGTGCGGGCGTTGGCGCGTTCATCACGCGTGGAGCGACTGGCTGTCGTACTTGCCAGCGAGCCCGGTCTTGCCAACCAGCGTGTCGATGGTGCGAGCGAACCAACACCGCTGTTGTGTCTGCCCATGCACGACAGCGACGCGGTTGATGTGGTGCGTCTGCTGTTGCAGCATGGCGCAGACACCGCCGCGCGCGATGCACAGGGGCGAACGCCGGAACAGGTGGCTCGCTTTCGTGGACTGCATGCCGCTGCTGACCTGATGGCGGCACGCAAGCGTTCATGATGCGCTTGCGTGCCCCGGTGCTGCGATAGCAACTGCTATCGCAGCACCGGCATATTGAACGACGCCGCATCCGCACTCAGCGGCCAGCGCGTGGTGACGGTCTTGAGCTTCGTGTAGAAGCGCACACCGTCCATGCCATGCTGGTTGTGATCGCCAAACGCCGATCCCTTCCAGCCGCCAAACGAATACATCGCGAGCGGCACGGGAATCGGCACGTTGATGCCCACCATGCCGCACTGCACCTGGTGCGCGAACTCGCGCGCCGCGCTGCCGCTACGCGTGAAGATGGCCACGCCATTCCCGTACTGGTGCTTGTTGCACAGGTCGATCGCTTCGGCGGCCGACTCCACGCGCACCACACACAGCACCGGGCCAAAGATCTCCTCGCGGTAGATCGTCATGTCCTTGGTGACATGGTCGAACAGCGAGCCGCCCAGGAAGAAGCCACCTGTGGCCTGCGCCGGATGCTCCCGGCCATCCACCACCAGTGAAGCGCCTTCCTTCACGCCGATGTCGATGTAGCCCTTGATCTTGTCGCGATGCGTGGCGGTGACCAGTGGACCCATGTCCATACCCGCGTCAGTCGAATCGCCCACCTTGAGCGCCTTCACGCGGTCTGCCAGTCGCGCCACCAATGCGTCGGCGGTGTCGTTGCCCACCACCACGGCCACCGAGATGGCCATGCACCGCTCACCGGCGCTGCCGTACGCGGAGCCCATCAGTCCTTCGACCGTCATGTCGAGATCGGCGTCGGGGAGCACAACGAGATGATTCTTCGCGCCACCCATGGCCTGCACGCGCTTGCCATGCTTGGCCGAGGTCTCGTACACATGCTGCGCGATGGGCGTGGAACCCACGAAGCTCACCGCCTGAATGCGCGGGTCGGTGCACAGCGCGTTCACGGCTTCTGCGTCGCCATGCAGCACATTGAACACACCCGGCGGACCACCGGCTTCCACGAACAGCTCGGCCAGTCGCACGCCCGTGGACGGGTCGCGCTCCGACGGCTTGAGCACCACCGCGTTGCCGCAGGCCAGCGCGGGACCCAGCATCCACAGCGGCACCATGGCCGGGAAGTTGAACGGCGTGATGGCGGCCACCACACCCAACGGCTGGCGCAACGAGTGCATGTCGATGCCGCGCGAGACCTGGTCGCTGAACTCGCCCTTCATGAGATGCGGGATGCCCACCGCAAACTCCACCACCTCGAGTCCGCGCTGCAGTTCACCGCGCGCGTCTGATACCACCTTGCCGTGCTCGCTGCTGATGAGACGCGCGAGCTCATCGCCCTGAGCCAGGCACAGCTCGCGCCACTTGAACATCACGCGGGCGCGGTCGAGCGGAGACCGTTCGCCCCATGCGGTCGCTGCGGCCGCGGCATCGGCGATCACTGCCTCGATATCGGTGGCGTCGCCGAGTGGCACCTGCGCCGCCACGGTACCGCTGGCCGGGTGAAAGACGGACGACGTGCGTGTGCTGTGCGCATCCTGGCGAGCACCCGCGTAGAACAGGGGAATGCGTGGCTGGCTCATGACTGGCTTGACCGCGAAAGCAAAGTGAGATGCGCGGGCAGACCCCGCGCCGGAAACGTGTTGTGAAGGTGCTGCGTGATCGTGCTGCGTGATCGTGCTGCGTGATGCTCAGGACAGCGCGTCGGCCACTGCGGCCGCGACGTCGCGGGTGTTGGCGGTGCCGCCCAGGTCGGGCGTGCGTGGGCCACCGTCGCCCACCACCCGCTCGATGGCGCGCACCATGCGATCGTGCGCCGCCGTCATACCAAGATGGTCGAGGAGCAGGGCTCCTGCCCAGATGGACGCGATGGGATTGGCGATCCCCTTGCCGGCGATATCGGGCGCCGAGCCATGAATGGGCTCGAACATCGATGGGTGGGTGCGCTCGGGGTTGATATTGGCCCCCGGTGCCACGCCCAGGCTGCCCGAAATCGCGGCCCCGAGATCGGTGAGGATATCACCGAACAGGTTGGACGACACGATCACATCGATGGTCTGCGGGTGCGTGACCATGCGGGCAGCCAGCGCATCCACGTGATACTTACGGCAGGTGACATCGGTGTAGTCTGCGGCCACCGACTCCACGACTTCATCCCACAGCACCATGGAGTGCTGCAAGGCGTTGGACTTGGTGGCGCTGGCCAGCAGTTTGCGCGGCCGCTTCTGCGCGAGCTCGAAGGCGTAGCGTGTGATGCGATCGATGCCGCGCCACGTGAACAAACCCGTCTGCTCCGCCACTTCGTGCTTCGTGCCCCGATGCATGCGACCGCCGAGCCCCGAGTATTCACCCTCGGAGTTTTCGCGGATGCACACCATGTCGATATCGGACGGTGTGCGACCGGCCAGCGGACCCGGCACGCCCTGCAGCAGGCGCATCGGGCGAAGGTTCACGTACTGATCGAAGCGCTGACGGATGGGAAGAATGAGTTCCCACACCGAGATGTGATCGGGCACGCCCGGCGCGCCGATGGCACCGAGGTAGATCGCATCGAAATCCGAGAGGATGTCCAGCGCATCGGCACTCATCATGGTGCCGGTGCGCTGGTAGTACTCACATCCCCACGGGAATTCGGTGAACTCGAGGGTGCAGCCCTCCATCGCGGCGGCGCGGTGCATCACGTCGATGCCCGCGGGAATCACTTCGGGGCCGATGCCGTCACCAGCGATGACGGCAATGCGGAGTGTGCGGGGTGTGGTCACGGACAACGCCGGATCACATGCCCGGCGGCGTGAAGCGGCCGTCCTGGGCCAGCCAGCCACCGTCGGCGTAGATGATGGTGCCGTTCACGTAGCTCGCCGCATCTGACGCGAGGAACAGCGTGGGGCCGACCATTTCTTCGGGCTGCGCCCAGCGGTTGAACGCGTTCTTCGATGCATACGCGTTGTACCACTCCGGGTTGGCCTTGATGGGCGCCGTGAGCGGCGTCTCCACCACACCGGGGCCCACGCAATTCACGCGCACACCCGACGGGCCGAACTCACACGCCGCACCACGCGCCAGCTGCAGGATGCCGGCCTTGGTCGCCGAGTACAGCGCCTGACCCGGCTCCACCACCAGCGAGCGGATGGACGAGAAGAGCACGATGCTGCCCTTCTTCTGCGGTACCATGATGCGGCCAGCGGCCTGCAGCACGTTGAAGTTGCCCGTGATGTTCACCTTCAGCACACGCTGCAGCTCCTCGTCCTGATAGTCGAGGATCTTCTTGCGCACGTTGATGCTGGGCGTGCAGATGAGGATATCGAGCTTGCCGTGCCGGGCGACGATGGCATCGAGTGCGCTGTTCACCGACGCGGCGTCGGTGATATCGATGGCGCCCGACTCGGTGGTGCCGCCGGCCTTGGCGGCGGTGGCCGCCGCGGCTTCGGCCTTCACATCGAGACACACGGTGGTGGCGCCCATGCTGACGGCACCCAGAGTGACGGCTTCGCCAATGCCGGACGCGCCGCCGATGACCGCGGCGACCTTGCCCGTGAGGTCGAACATGTGGGACTTGGACATGGGACGACTAGTTCCGTTCGGTGTGAAGGGGACGTCCACCACCACCGGATGCGCCACCACGGGCGCGACCGATGGCGTGGACAATGAAGAACGCGAGAATGGCAGCCAGCAGACCACCCATCGGCGGTGTGATGCCGTTGATGGGCTTTCCGTCGAGCAACAGACGCCAGCCGCCGACCACGGCGATGCCAGCGATGATGGCGGCCAGCGCGTCGGCCGATGTCGCCCGCGCGCTGTACAAGCCAGCCAGGATGGGCACGAAGAGGCTCACACCCATGATGGTATAGAAGATACTCAGCGCACTCACCACACCGGCCGCCACGAGGGCGATGCCCACACCGGCGGCGCCGGCAATGACGGCGGTGATACGCGTGACCCGCAGCAGTTCCGCATCACTCGCACCCGGATTGCGGAAGCGCTTGTAAAAATCCTGCGACAACGACGTCGTGAGAATGAACAGCACCGCGTCGGCGGCGCTGAGCTCCGCCGAAAACACGGCGGCCAATCCCAGGGCACCCACCGCCGCCGGCACACCCTGCACCAGCAGTGTGGGCAGCGCCAGTTCAGACTGCGGCAAGTCGGGGAACTGCGCGCGCGCCATCATGCCCAGCAACACCGGCACCGCCGCATACAACACCAGCGCCAGCGCGTTGAATCCCACGCCGATGCGCACCGCGCGATCATCACGCGCGCCATACACCTTCTGCAGCAGGCCGGGTGACACGACGAACGCCGGTCCGAGCATCGCCAGATAGACGAGACCCGATTCACCACCCTGCCACGGATTCCAGTATGTCTCCGTGGGAGAGAACGCGCGCAACGCATCCCATCCGCCCGATGCACTGAGCGCAAACGGAATGGCGATGGCAAAACCCACCAGCTTCACCGTCAACTGCACCACGTTCACATAGGCCGACGTGAGCAGTCCGCCGAATGCGAAGTACGCCGTGATGAGCATGCCGGCGAGAATGCAGCCCACCGTCTTCGGCACGCCCGCGATCACGTTGAGGATCCACGAGACGGCGATGAGCTGACCGGCCAGAATGAAAACGGAGCCGATCCACAGCAGCGCCGAGATGAGCGTGCGGACCACCACGCCGTACCGGAACTCGAGGTAATCACCCACCGTGCGCAGGTCGTGCTGGGCGGCCACGCGCCGAATGGCGGGGCCGATCCAGAAGGCCAGCAACAGTGACCCGACACCGGCCGACAGCACCCACCAGATGGCCGAGAAGCCGTCGCGGTAGCCGAGCCCCGTAGCCCCTACGGTGGACCCGGCGCCGATGTTGGCGGCCAGCATGGTGCTGAATAGCAGGCCCGGACCCAGCGCACGGCCTGCCACGAAAAAGTCACTGGATGTCTTTACCCGCCGGGAGATCCACGCGCCCAGCGCAAGCTGCGCAATGGAATACGCGACGAGCCAGATAAGGTGTGTGTGCATGGACCCTGACATACGCCCAAAACAGATGCTTGACAAGTGAAATATTCCGCGCGACGTTCGCGCCCATGTCGAACCCGCACATGATCGATCGGGTGTTCGCCGCCATTGATGCGGCTCAGGATGAGATGGTCTCGTTCACGTCGGACATGATTCGCATCCCCACGGTGAACCCACCGGGCGATGCGTACGTGGAGTGCGCGGAGTTCATCGGGAAGCGACTGGCGGAATGCGACTTCGCGGTGGATTATCCCGTCGCCGAGGGGCGCCCGGAGCACACACCGGAGCATCCGCGCATGAACGTGGTGGGATTGCGCCGCGGTCGGACGGATAGGCCCCTGGTGCATCTCAACGGACACTTCGACGTCGTGCCGGCAGGCAGCGGATGGACCGTCGATCCGTTCGGTGGCGAAGTAAAGAACGGTCGTATCTATGGACGTGGCACCTGCGACATGAAGGCGGGCATCACGGCCGCCATCTACGCTGCGGAAGCCATTCGTCGTGCAGGAGTTCCACTTCATGGATCGGTGGAAATCAGCGGCACCGTCGATGAAGAAAGCGGTGGTTTCGCCGGTATGGCGTACCTCGCACAGCAGGGGCGCGTGAGCGCCGACCGCACCGACGCCGTGATCATCACCGAGCCGACCAACACCGACCGCCTCTATATCGGGCATCGCGGTGTGTACTGGTTCGAGGTCACTACCCGCGGTCGCATCGCCCACGGCTCGATGCCGTTCCTGGGCACCAACGCGATCGAGCACATGGGCGTAATTCTCGATCGCATCCGGCGCGTGCTCATGCCTGCGCTGCAGTCTCGCACCACCGCCGTGCCGGTGAAGCCCGATGGGGCTCGGCACGCGACGCTCAATATCAATGGTATCGCCGGCGGACAGCCGGTCGACGGGATACAGACGCCGTGTGTGGCAGATATTTGCCGCGCCATTTTCGATCGCCGCTTCCTCGCGGAAGAAGGCTTCGATGCCACACGCGCCGAGATCGTGGATCTGCTGGAAACGGCCGCCCGGGAAACCCCCGAGCTGCTCTTCGAGTTGCGGGACCTCATGATCGTGCATCCGGTGCGCACGCCGGATGGTGCCTCAGTGGTGTCGTCGCTCGAGCGTTCGGTGCAACAGGTGCTGGGCCGCCCGGTCATGCTCGCGGCGAGTCCCGGCACGTACGATCACAAGCACGTCGATCGTATTGCGGGAGTGCCCAACTGTGTGGCCTATGGCCCGGGCATTCTCGACCTGGCGCACCAGCCTGACGAGTACTGCGATATCGAGGACCTGATGCAGTCCACCAAGGTGCTCGCCCTGTCGCTGCTCGAGCTGACCGGAACCATCGTCGTCTAAAGACTTGAGGGACAGCCCGCGCGAAGAGCGCGGGGGTTTTGTCGATCCCACTCCTCAGGTGCGTGCCCGTTGTCGCCGTACCCGTGACGTGAACGCCGTCACCCGTAGTGCATCCCTCCCAGCGCGTTCAGCCCACCGCCATCGGCACACGTCCCCACACGTGTGTCCCGTGGTACGCAGTTTCCACCGAGGAACATTCGATGACGCGACGTTCTCGATGGTCCGGCGTTCTCCTTGGCACGCTGTTGTGCGTGCTGGGGACCACTCCGCTTCGAGCCCAGGCTCCCGCCAACGCCCCCGCCAGTTCCAATGGCATCGTCACTGGCCGGGTGACCGATGGACGATCCGGCGTAGGGTTGCCGGGCGCGCAGGTTTTTGCAGACAACAACCGTGACCGGGTGGTGCGCACCGACAACGAAGGTCGTTATCGCCTGCCGGATGTGCTGCCCGGACAGCGCATCATCAGCGTGCGCATGATCGGGTACGCCAACAAGGGCGCCCCGATCACGGTCACCGCCGGTCAGACCGCGACGGTCAACGTGGCACTCGATGTACAGCCGCTCGATCTCGACGCCGTCGTCGTGACGGGTCAGGGCGGTGAGATCTCCAAGCGCCGTATCGCCACCACGGTGGACGTCGTCAGCGCCGAAAAGATCGAGGCCTCACCGGCCAAGCGTCTCGACGAACTGCTGCAGACCAATCTGCCCAGCGCGCAGATCCGTCTCACGTCGGGTCAGCCCGGCACGACGTCCATCATGCGCACGCGCGGTGTCACGTCGGTCAGTAACAACTCCACGCCCGTCATCTATGTGGACGGCGTGCGTATGGACAACCTGAACACGCAGGCCGCGCTGGGCATGAACACGTCCGGCAACCGCGCGCAGGGTGCGGCCACCAGCGCCATTGCCGATCTGCCCATGGACAACATCGAGCGCATCGAGTTCATCCCCGGCGGTGCCGCCACCACGCTGTACGGATCGGATGCCGCCAACGGTGTCATTCAGATCTTCACCAAGCGTGGCAGCCAGGGCGGCACGAAGGGCTTCTTCGAAGTGCGCTCGGGCTACGACACCCCGCAGACCCAGTTCCATTTCTTCAAGGCCACGCGGGACCTGCTGTATCGCAACGGCTTCTCGCAGCAGTACTCGGCCGGCATCGAAGGCGGCAACAATGCCATCACGTACAGCCTCTCGGGCAACCTGCGGGCCAGCCAGAGTCACCGCGTGTATGGCGACAACAGTGCCTTCGGCTTCCGCAATGCGGTGGGCGCGAACATCGGCACCAAGGGCAAGTACCAGGGCTCGCTGTCGTACAACGAGACGGACTCGCCGCGATTCCGCAACGGTAACGCCGGTGGCTACACATCGCTGTGGGTGCTCGAAGCGGGCCGCTCGTCGGCCTTCGGCTTCAACAACAATATCGACAACCTCACGCCGGCCGGCGCGGACAGTCTGCGGACGTTCGTGAACAATGGCGAACGCCTGCAGGACAACCGCGTGTTCACGCGCGCTTTCCAGACGTCGCATCGCATCGACTTCGATCCGTTCAAGTCGGTGAAGACCCACGCGACGTTTGGTCTCAACAACCGCTTCAGCAAGGAGCGGGCGATCGTCACCAACGAGTTCCAGATCGCCACGCGCGCCTTCCCGGTTGGTACGGTCGACCGCGGCACGATCTCCAACTTCGAGCGCAACTACACCGGCTTCACGTTCGATGTGGGTGGTCAGCACAGCGCGGCGATCGGCAGTGACCTGTCGGTGATCACCTCAGTCGGTGCGCAGCTCTTCCGCAACGACGACGTGCAGGTGGCCTACACCGCCACCAATGTGCGCGATGGTGCCCAGACGGTGACCGGTGCCGGCGTCACGCAGTCGCAGGACGTGGCCTTCCGTGTGGCCAACTATGGCCTCTTCGGACAGAGCAACATCAGCTACAAAGAGCGCTACACCATGGAACTGGGTGTGCGCGCCGACAAGAACACGGCGTTCGGTGCCAACACCGGTGCACAGGTCTATCCAAAGGTCGGCCTGGTGTACGCCATCGGCGCCGAAGAGTGGATGCGCAGCCTGATCTCGGAGGACGTGCTCTCCGACTTCCGTCTGCGTGCCGCGTACGGCGTGGCGGGTCAGTTCCCGCGTCCGTTTGCCAACGACCGTACCGTCACGATCAACTCGTTCAACGGGCAGCAGGCAGCCACGTTCGGTCAGCCGGGCAATCGCTTCCTCAAGCCGGAGCGCACCGGCACGCTCGAAATGGGCGCCGACCTGGCGTTCTTCCAGAGCCGCGCGACGTTGGGCCTTGGCTACTACACCTCCCGCACGGTGGACGCCCTCATCACGGCGCCGCCCGCTCCGTCCACGGGCGAAGTGAGCCAGATCGCCAACGTCGGCGAGATCTCCAATCGCGGCATGGAGCTCCGTGCGACGGTGACGCCGGTGAGCAACGCCATGTGGCGCCTCACGCTGAATGGCGCCTACAACACGCTCAACAACAAGGTGGAGAACCTGGGCGGCACCCCGCCGTTCCCCATCAGCGGCTACGGCGCCAGCACGGTGCAGGGCATGGTGCAGGAAGGCTATCCGGTGGGCTTCCTGCAGGGTGCCAAGGCGATCTTCAATGCCGATGGCACCATCAAGGAAATCCAGGAACTCGCGTACCTCGGCAAGCCCACGCCCGACGCGTTCGGCAGCTTTGGCGCGCAGCTCGGTATCGGTTCACGCCTCAACATCAGCGCCAGCGCCGACTACCAGTTCGGTGCGCAGGCGCAGTCGTTCGACAAGGCGTTCCGCTACCTGTACGGCGTGAACGGCACGGAGAGCTATGTGCCGGCCGCTGCACTGGCGCAGGCCCCGTACAACGGCAATCGCGCCTCCATCTGGCAGCGCACGATGAACCTGTGGGTGGAGAACACCGACTACGTGGCCATTCGCACCCTGTCGGTGGACTACCGTCTGCCCGCGAACCTGCTGCCGCGTGGCACGAAGGACGCGCGCGCCTCGTTCTCCATCGTGAATCCGTGGCGCTGGGCGTCGTCCTCGTTCGATCCGGAAACCGACCTGTCGTCGGCCACGTCGCAGGGTGCGGCCGCAGTGGGTGGATTCAACTACGCCACCGACGGCAACCCGCGCAGCTTCCTCCTCACCCTTCGCTTCGGGTTCTGACCATGCGCCGACCGACTCTGATGCGGGCCACGCGCCTGCTCGCGCCGACGCTGGCCGTGATCGCTGCAGGTGCCTGCAATGCGTTCTCGCCCACCGAAGTGCGCAATCCCAACCTGACGGACGAACAGTTCCTCGCCACACCGGCTGCCGGTGCGTCGTGGCTGCGTGGTACGCAGCGCCAGTTCCTGCTCACGCTCAACACCGTGGTGCAGAACGGCGAAATCATCTCCGACAACTATTTCAACAACTACACCACCAACAATCAGCAGTTTGACCAGCCGGTCATCACGTACCTCGATCCCGAGGTCACGTCCATCCAGAATGCCATCGCGCGCCTGCGCTACATGGCCACCTTCGGACTGGACAGCGTATTCCCGCGCGATCCGCAGGTGACGGCCAACGACAAGGCCGATCTGTATTTCAACCGCGGTATGGCCAATCTGTTCGCCGGTGAGGCCTATGTCGGCCTGCCCGGTGTGGCCAACGGTGAAGTCATCACCTGGCAGGCACACCTGAACAACGCCATCGCGGACTTCACGCAGGCCCGCACCCTCAGCACCGATGCCGCCGCGCGCAACAGCTACACGCTGGAGCTGGCTCGTGCGTACTACCGGCTGGGGAACCGGGCCAAGGCGGTGGAAGAAGCCACGGCACTGCTCACGGCCAGCCCGCAGTTCCTGCGCAACGCCACCTTCGATCCGGTCAACGGTCCGAACAACGCCATGCAGGGTGTGCTGACGAGCTCCGTCAACAACTTCCAGCCGTTGCCGCGTCTCGACTTCCTCGATCCGAAGTACCCGAATCGCAGTGCCACCACGCAGAGCCCGATCGCGTTTGCCAAGGCCGAGGAAGCGCATCTCATCCTGGCCGAAGCGTTGCTGGCGGAGAACAACATCACGGGGGCCAAGGACCGGCTCAAGCTGTTGCTGACGCTGGTGAACGCGCGTCCCACGGAGCAGATCGACAGCCGCATCCAGCAGCGTGGTCGGGCGGGTGGCAAGATCATCTACCCCAACACCGCCGACACGCGCGTGGCGTTCGCGCCGGGTGAGCCGTTTGTCGACGGTCTGGTGCTCACGCGTTCGCAGCCCACGGTGAAGGCGTTCACGGTGTCCGGCACGTCGGTGACCACGGCGCGTATCGACGCGATCACAACGGTTGATGACGGGTTGTACGTCGTATATCTGATGCGTCAGGAGATCTTCATCGCGGAAGGCCGCCGCATGGCCGACCTCGGCATTCGCATGCCGGTGGCGCGCACGGAGATCATCGCGAACTCGAACACCCGGGACGGCGAGCCGTATACCAAGGCGATCATTCCGTCCTTCATCCCGCAGTCACTCGGCATGGATGGCTTTACGTACGACCAGGCAGCGCGGACCGTCGTGATGCGGAACGACATGAACCGCATCCTGGTGACGAACAAGGCGTCGACCGACGTACTTCCCTTCCACTGATTCACTGATCGGAGTCACACGATGGACCAGCATCATGTTGTGAACCGGCGCGCGGGACGGCGCGCCGGCATGACCCTCGCCGCCTCGGTCGCTGCCCTTGTGCCGGTCGTGCTGTCGGCGCAGCAGCCGCCAGCCGGCCAGCCGGCACGGCCGCCGATGGCGCGTGTCACGGTCGTCGGACCGGGCCCGTCTAACTCCCTCACCGACGTGCCGGGTGTGAAGGTGGGTATGTACACCCGCTCCGACAGCGGCTATCGCTCGGGCACCACGGTCATCCGCACGGAGACGGGTGCCACGGCGGGCTACTCGCAGATGGGCGGCGCGCCGGGCACCAAGGAAACCGACCTGCTCAAGCCGGGCGGACAGGTGCGCGGTGTGCAGGCCATCGTGCTCAGCGGCGGCAGTGCGTACGGTCTCGACGCGGCCACGGGCGTGATGCAGTGGATGGAAGAGAACAAGTTCGGCGTGCCGGTGGGCGGTGGTGTGGTGCCCATCGTGCCGGCGGCCATTCTCATGGACCTTGGCCGCGGCGGCGACTTCAAGAAGCGTCCCAACGCCGAGTTCGGGTACAAGGCCACGCAGGCCGCCACCACGCAGCCGGTGAAGAGCGGGCGTGTCGGTATGGGCATGGGTGCCGGCTGGGGCATGGGCACGGCCAGTGTGAAGCTGTCCAACGGCTACACGGTGGCGGCCATTGTGGGACTCAACCCGGCCGGTTCGCCGGTGGATCCGCGCACCTGTCTGCCGTACGGCTACTTCCTCGAGCTGGGCGACGAGTTCAACATCGTGCAGCCGAAGGCCGAGGAGTGTCAGGCGGCGCAGGCGGGTCGTGGCGGTCCGAACGACGGCTCCGACGCGGCGCCGCGCAACACCACCATCGCGCTCGTGGCCACGGACGCCCCGCTGATCGATCTCGAAGCCGAGCGTATGGCGCAGATCGCCAACGCCGGTCTTGCCCGGTCGATTCGCCCGATCCACAACATCGGTGACGGTGATACGGTGTTCGGCATTGCCACCACGCCGTTCACCACGCAGCTCGGCAACGGCGACCTGCAGGCTATCTTCAATGCGGCCGCCGATGTGCTCGGACGCGCCGTCGTGCATGCCGTGCTCGATTCCAAGCAGGTGGGCAATAGCCGCGTCGGATACTGCGAGACGTATCCGAGCGCCTGCGTGAAGCGCAAGGCAGCAGGCCGGTAACCGATCCCCTCACACGTGGCGCGGATGGGCGACGCAATGCGCCCATCCGCGTCGTCATTTCACAGGACTCTCCGATGACCGCCGTCTCAGGCACTGCTCCCAGCACTGCTGCCACGCCGTCGCTCGATGCGCTCTGGATGCCGTTCACGGCGAACAAGGCGTACAAGGCCAAGCCGCGCCTGCTCGTCAGCGCGAAGGACATGCACTATCGCTCCGACGATGGCCGCGAGATTCTCGACGGCACCGCCGGTTTGTGGTGTGTGAACGCGGGTCACTGCCGCCAGCCCATCATCGACGCGATGATGCAGGCCGCCAGCACGCTCGACTACGCGCCGGCGTTCCAGATGGGGCACCCGCTCATGTTCGCGTTGGCCGAGCGTATGGCGGAGGTGCTGCCCGAGGGGATGGATCGGGTGTTCTTCTCCGGTTCGGGCAGTGAGTCGGTGGACAGCGCGCTCAAGATCGCACTGGCGTATCACATCGCACGCGGTGAGCCCGATCGCTGTCTGTTCGTGGGACGGCAGCGTGGTTACCACGGTGTGGGTTTTGGCGGCATCTCGGTGGGCGGCATCGAAACGAATCGCAAGACGTTTGCGAAGCAGCTGCTGCCGCACATCGATCACCTGCCGCACACGCACGATCTGTCCAAGCAGGCGTTCTCCAAGGGGCAGCCGGCGTGGGGCGGTCATCTCGCCGATGCGCTCGAAGAGATGGTGGCGAAGCATGGCGCCGAGAAGATCGCGGCGGTGATCGTGGAGCCGCTGGCGGGTTCGACGGGTGTGCTCATTCCGCCCGTGGGTTATCTGCAGCGTCTGCGCGAGCTGTGCACCAAGCACGGCATCCTGCTGATATTCGACGAAGTGATCACCGGCTTTGGCCGCGTGGGTGCGCCGTTCGCGGCGCAGGCGTTTGGTGTCACGCCGGACATTCTCACGGTGGCGAAGGGACTCACCAACGCCGCCGTGCCGATGGGCGCGACGGCAGTGCACACGAAGATCTACGACACGGTGGTACAGTCCACGCCGCGTGGCATCGAGCTGTTTCACGGCTACACGTACAGCGGTCACCCGTTGTCAGCCGCGGCGGCGCTGGCCACGCTCGATCTGTATCAGAGCGAAGGACTCCTCACCCGCGCGGCAACCATGGGCCCCATCTGGGAAGCGGCGCTGCACGGCCTGCGCGATGCGCCGCATGTGATCGACGTGCGCAACATCGGCCTGGTGGGTGGCATTGAGCTGTCGGTGCGTGATGGCACGCCCGGTGCGCGTGGCTACGACGTGTTCACCAACGCCTTCCACGAGCAGGACGCGCTCATTCGTGTCACGGGTGACATCGTCGCGCTGTCGCCGCCGCTGATCATCAACGAAGAGCAGATCCACCAGCTTGTCGGCAAGGTGCGCAGCGCGCTCGAGGCGACGGCCTGAACAGCGGGGGGAACACAGATTGCGCAGAGGGCACGACAAACGCACAGATACAGCCAACTGCCCCAAAACCCAACATCATCATCTCTATGAGGTCTATTGATGATGTCATTCGATCCGGGGCAGTATCTGTGCCGTTCTGCGATATCTGTGTCATCTGTGTTCCCCCCGCTGTTCGCTGTTCCGAATGCCACAAAATCTGATTATTGACACGGCTGTCCAGAACGGCCAAGTTTCTGGATATGGCACGGCCCAAGGAGTTTGAACGCGATGACGCCCTGCGTGCGGGGCTCGAGGTTTTCTGGCGGAAGGGGTTTGCCCCGACCACCACGGAGGACCTCACGCGGGCCATGGGTATCGGTCGCCAGAGCTTTTACGACACCTTCGGCGACAAGCGGCAGTGCTTTCTCGACGCGCTGCGCGCCTACAGCCGGCACGAAATCGGCGAACAGGTCGCACTGCTCTGCCGCACATCGCCGCCGCTGGCCGCGCTGCGTCTGCTGCTGCAGTCGGCCGTCACCTGCACGCCCGAACGACAGGGCGCGGGGTGTCTGGCCATGAATGCGGCCGTGGAGTTTGGCGCCACCGATGCCGAAGTCGGCGCCATTCTGCAGGCCGATGCGGCGGTGTTGCAGGACGCCGTGATCCGCCGGCTCACCGACGCCAAGACCGACGGCACGCTCCCCGACACACTCGACGTCGAACAGGCGGCCCGCATGGTGCTCTGTACCAGGATGGGCCTCGTACTCGGCGCCAAGACCGGCCAGCCCGCCGCGCAGTTGCAGCAAACCATCGACTTCACGCTCGAACAGCTCACGCGACGATGAGCTGAGCACCAGGCCATATCGGCCATTTATTGCGCCCAATTTTGGACTGCAATGTCCAGAACAACAAACATTCTCGCTGCACCACACACCGATCCGGACACCACCATGACCACCGCAACGAACAACACGCCGCTCGCGCTCACCACCGCCACTGTCGGCGGCATCGATCTCCAGAATCGCATCGTCATGGCACCCATGACGCGCAGTCGTGCGCTGGGCAATGTGCCCAACGACTTGATGGTCGAGTACTACCGCCAGCGCGCGAGCGCAGGACTCATCATCACCGAAGGCACGGCGCCGTCTGCAGACGGCTCAGGCTACGCGCGCATTCCCGGCCTGTACAACGCCGCGCAGGTGGAGGGGTGGAAGCAGGTGACCGATGCCGTGCACGCCGCAGGCGGCCGGATCTTCGTGCAGATCATGCACACCGGTCGTGTCTTTCACGCGCTCAACCTGCCCGGTGGTGTGGCCGGTGTAGCGCCGTCTGCCGTGCTGGCCGCCGGTGAGATGTGGACCGACGAACAGCAGATGCAACCGCACGGTGTTCCGCTCGCGCTCGATGAAGAGGGACTGAAGCGTGTGCAACAGGCGTTTGTCGATAGTGCGAAGAATGCCATTGCCGCCGGTTTCGACGGCATCGAACTGCATGGCGCCAACGGCTATCTGCTCGAGCAGTTCCTCAATCCGGGTTCGAACCAGCGCACTGATGCCTACGGTGGTTCTGCCGAAGGGCGCACGCGCTTCGTGCTGGAAACAGTACGCGCCGTCGCAGACGCCATCGGTGCCGATCGCACCGCGATTCGTCTGTCACCGTGGAATCGCTACAACGACATGCCCGCGTTCGATTCCGTCGACGAGACGTACGAGTTGCTCGCGCGTGAACTCAACGCGCTCGGCATCGCCTATCTGCACCTGGTCGACCCGGCCGGCTATGGCGCACACGGCCTCGCCACACGCAACACCATGCGCGCGCTCTTCACGGGCACGTTGATCGTGAACGGCGGCATTCGCACGCTCGACAAGATGCAGGACCTGCTGGCCAGTGGTGCCGCCGATCTCGTTGCCGTCGGCGCGCCATTCATCTCCAACCCGGACCTGGTGGAAAGACTGCGCAGCGGGCTTCCGTTGTCGCCGGCCGATCCGGGCACCTTCTATGCGCCGGGACCCAGCGGCTACACCGACTATCCGCGCGTGCAGTAAACGCCTGCGATGTTCGTGACGGATGACGCGTCACGCATCGAGTAGTCGCCACGCATAGTCGCACACATCACGTGGCCAGTCGGCCATGAGCTGCGTCATGCGTGCGCGGTCGTCGGCAAACAGTGCGCGGGAGACTTCCTCGAAGCCGGGGAGGTCTCCCGCAATGGCATGCAGGAATCGATACGCCGCGTCACGGGATGCGCGTGCACGATCGGCCGTCGCGCTGGCACGGCGCGCTTCGTCCACCAGACGGCGCAACGTCACCGACGCGCCACCACGCTGCGTGGCCAGCCACTCCCAATGAGCCGGCAGCAGCGTCACCTCGCGCGCGGTCACGCCCAGTCGTGGCCGACCAGGGCCCCGGGGCAGCTGCGTGGCCGCGGTATGGCTGTCATCCGGCGCCGAGTGCGTGTATCGCGCGGCAATCTCCGCATCGCTGCCGCGCCAATCGAGATCCACCACCTGCCCGGTGTGGTCATCGAAGGCCAGGAGCACTTCGTTCCGGCGCGCCCGGATAGCCGACGCCAGCGCCTGAGCCACCTCGGCGCGTGAGCCCCGGGCCAGCACGGACAGGCCGGCGAACAGCGTCAGCGGATGAAGTGTCAGCAGATGATCGGAGCCAGGCTGGGTCATGATCGGGGGATGGACGGACAATTATATCCGGGTAATATTGAGCCCATGACGATCAATCTCAAGACCTGCCTGCCGCCTGATTGGGTGAACGGTCCGCAGGCCGACGCCATTGCCATCGAAGCCCTCCACGGCGGCCAGTCCGGCGCCCGGGTGTTCCGCGTGACCGCGCCGGCCGGGGTGCATGTGCTCAAGCTGACTGCCCCCGACGAACCGTTGGCATCATGGCAGCGCGGCGTGGCCATGCAGCAGGCGGCGGCCGCAGCGGGGGCCGCACCTCGTGTGGTGCACCAGGTGGCCGAGCATCGGGCGGTATTGAGTGAATACATCGCGGCCGACGTACCGTTTGCGGCGCGCTATGGCAATCCCGCAACGCGGTCAGAAGCATTGTCGCAGCTCGCCCGCACCCTGCGCCGTATTCACGATCTGCCGGTCACACCCGATCTTGAGCCCATGCCAATGGCTGATTCGCTGGCCGTGCTCACGAGTGCACACAACACGGCGCAGCAGCTCGGCGCGCTGCCGGCATGGGTGGATGCACACGTGCACACACTACGGGCAGAGGCGATACCAGCAACAGATCGCGCGCCCGTGCTCAGTCACAACGATGTGAATCCCACCAACATCGCCTGTGTGGGTGATCGTCTCGTATTGCTCGACTGGCAGACGGCGGCGATGAACGATCCGTACTACGATCTCGCGACGGCGTCCGTGTTCCTGCGCATGGATACTGCCACCAGCGCGGCATTGCTGGCCGCATACGATGGGCGCAGCACAACACCACACGAAGCCATGACGCTGCCGCCGCGCTTTTCCTGGTCGCAACGCATCGCAGCCGCATTGAGTGGCACGATGTTGCTGCAGCTCGCACATCACCTGGGACATCGTGGCGATATGGACATCGCCGAGCGTGACGCACCGCTGCTTGAACAGGTATATGCGGAAGCGCGCGCCGGTACACTCGCCATGCACAATGGTGCAGGGCAGTGGGCACTGGGGCTCGCACTGCTGCGTGTCAGTGGCCGTTCAGTCGCCGTGTGGAATGCGGGGAATACATCGCAGGGCATGCATGCGTGATGAGAGCGGCATGAAACCCTGTTGATCGGGGAGACGTTGGGGGCCATGGGTCGTCGATTCGATCGAACACTGCACCATCGATCGAATCGGTGACCAACCGCTTCATGCGTGAGTTCTGATCAGGCGACGGATTCCAACCATTTCGTGGTTGCCGACGTCCAACCGACACTCACCTTCCCGCCCTTCGCCCCCGCCTGCAGCTCTCCATGCGGCTTGTCGCTCTTCTCCTCCCGTTCGTCGCGTCCACGTCCGTCCTGGCCCAATCACCGGCCAGCGCACAGGTCGCGTCGACTGCAGTGCTCCGTGCCAGCGCCTCGCGCGCCGGAGATCCCGCCCCGCGGTACATCCCCGAGCGCGCCGCCCGCGCGCCGCGCATCGATGGCCGCGCCGACGATGAAATCTGGAGCACCGCCCGTTCCATCACGGAGTTCCGCCAGTTCGAGCCCACGGAAGACGGCGACCCCTCCTTCCGCACGGAAGCCCGCGTCGCCTACGACTCGCGCAACCTGTATGTGATGGTCCGCAACTACGATCCGCACCCGGACAGTGTGTTGTCGGTATTGCAGCGCCGCGACGGTATGGCGCTCTCCGATGACATCATCCTCGGCGTCGATTCGTACAACGACAAGCGCACCGGTTACATGTTCCGCCTCACCCCCGCCGGCACCATGTCCGACGGCTACGTCTTCAACGATGGCAACGAAGACTGGGGCTGGAACGCAGTGTGGGAGGGCGCGGCGCAGATCGATTCGCTCGGCTGGACCGCTGAATTCCGCATTCCCCTGAGCCAGTTGCGCTACGTGCCCAGTGGTGACAACACCTTTGGCCTGCTGCTGATGCGCCGCATCGCGCGCCGTGGTGAGCGGGTGTCGTGGCCGCTGTTCCGTCGTTCGCGCACCGGCATGGTGAGCCAGTGGCAGGAGATGCCCGGATTCGCCGAGCTCTCGGCGCCGCGTCGCATGGAGCTGCTGCCGTACACGGTGGGTCACTACGGCGCGAGCCCCAAGGGTGATGGTACGCCGCGCAATGCCGCCGCCTCACAGATCGGTGCCGACGTCAAGCTCGGGCTCACGTCCAACATCACGCTCGATGCCGCGGTGAACCCCGACTTCGGCCAGGTGGAAGCCGATCCGGGTGTGCTCAACCTCGGTGCGTTCGAACAGTTCTTCGCCGAGCGTCGTCCGTTCTTCCTCGAAGGCAGCGGCATCTTCCGCTACGACATCGATTGCAACGACGGTAGCTGCACGGGTCTGTTCTATTCGCGCCGCATCGGCCGTTCGCCGCAGATGCGTGGTGCCTATGGTGATGCCGCGTCGCCGCTGCAGTCACGCATCCTTGGTGCGGCCAAGGTGACGGGCCGGTTGGGCAATGGTCTGTCCATCGGTGTGCTGGATGCTATCACGCAGTCCGAGATCGGTACGCAGATGCGCACCATCGAGCCGCAGACCAACTACGGCGTGGTGCGTCTGCAGCAGGATCTGCGCGGTGGCAACAGCGGCGTGGGCCTGATGGTGACCAACACCGCGCGTCAGACCGACCAGTGGACGCGCAACTTCCTGCGCAACAATGCCTGGACCGGTGGTCTCGATGGTCGTCATCGGTTTGCCGGCAATCGCTGGCAGGTGAGTGGACAGTTGGCTGGGTCGCATGTGGCCGGCACCGCCCAAGCGATTGCGCTGACGCAGCGCTCCAACGGGCACCTGTATCAGCGCCCCGACGCCGAGCACATCGAGTTCGACAGCACGCGCACCAGCCTCGCCGGCTGGATGGCGCAGAGCTCCCTCGAGAAGCAGGGCGGTGGCATGACGCGCATGAGCACCAGCGTGTGGTACATGGCGCCCGGTTTCGAAATCAATGACGTGGGCTTCCGCACGCGCAGCGACGAGCAGGGTGCGTCGATGTGGGTGGGTCTGCGGCCGGTGACGCCGGTGGGCATGTTCCGTCGCGCGAACCTCAACTTCAATGGCTGGGGCTTCGCCAACACCGACGGCATGATCCTCGGCAACGGCGGCAATGTGAACGGCTGGGGCGAGTTCAAGAACTTCTGGAGCGCCAACGGCGGTATTGGCTTCAACAACCTGCTCACCGCCTACTCCGATCGCGATGCACGCGGTGGCCCGGCGCTGTTCCTGCCGAAGCGCATGAACACCTGGTTCAATATCAACGGCGACAGCCGGCAGAACTTCGCGCCCAACATCGGTGGCAACATCGGCCAACGGCTCGACGGCCTGGGCAGCAACTGGAACGTGCACGGTGGTGCGAATGTGCGCGTGGGGTCGCAGTTCAACGGCAGCGTGAACTACAACTACACGCGCAACATCGACGACCAGCAGTGGAACGGCAATTACGTGGACAATGGCGTGACGTCGTACACGTTCGCGCGCCTGTATCAGTCCACGAGCTCGGTGACGGTGCGGATGAACTACACCATCACGCCCACGCTGAGCTTCGAGAGCTATCTGCAGCCGTTCATCAGCACCGGCGAGTACACCGACTGGCGTGCGCTGGCCAACAGCCGCTCCCCGGAGCGTGACGAGCGCTTCCGTCCGTACACCGCGCGCGGCACACCGGCCGGGTTCCGTGTGGGACAGATGCGCACCAACAATGTCGTGCGCTGGGAGTATCGTCCGGGGTCGGTGCTGTTCTTCGTGTGGACGCAGGGTCGCGACGTGAACGACGGCAATCTCGATCGCCGCGGCATTGCGGAGGGGTACGGCAACATCTTCTCGCGCCGCCCCGACAACGTCTTCCTGATCAAGGCGAGCTACTGGCTCGGGCGATAGGCCTCCCCGGTGTCCTGTAGCAGATAGGGGCGTGGTTGCCGGTCGGCAGCCGCGCCCCTTGTCATTCGGCCTGGGAACGGCAATTTCGAGCGACGCCTTTCGGAGCTCCGATGCCAGTTCTTGGCCCTGCGCCTGTCACCCGGGCACTGCTGCTGGTCCTGATCGCCCAACCCCTGGTGGCCCAGACAGTCGATGCGCGTGCCTGTCAGGACGCGCGGGCCGCAGAGCGCACGCTGCACGCGGACAACCTCGCGGCGCTCAACAAACGGGTGGCCGATGTGAACGCCCGGTACAGTAAGGATCAGCGGGCCTGCACCGCTGGTCGGCCCTCGTCGCAGCAGATACAGTCGTGTCGTCGTGACGCACTCGACAAGCGGGCCGCATCCATGCGGCCGATCAACGATGATCGCACGGACGAGGACGCGCGACATGCCAAGGCGAACCTCGACATTGGCCGGGGGGCATGCACCGCGCGCACCGTGCCGCGTCCGCCCGAGACCACCGATCGCGGCACGCCCACACCGCCGGCCGAAGCCGAATCGCCAATCCTCGCCACCGACGAAAGCGCGCGCGTGTTCAAGCTCGGCGCGGAGATGAATGTCATCGCCGATGAACTGCAGACCACGACCAGCGGCAATCCAGGTGCCGAATTCCTGGGTGGCCTCGCCGACTGGGCCGGTGAAACGCTGCAGTTCCTGTCGCAGCGTCCCGGCGTACCGCTGCAGCAGATGGCGCAATCACTGGTGGACTATCTCACCAACGACAACACCGACAACCATCGGCAGCTGCGCGCATCGGCCGAGCAGGCGCTGAGGGAATTTCAGGCCAATCCGGCGCGCTTCATCGGCAAGAATCTGCCCAACGCACTCCCAACGGGTGGCCTCAATCGCGCTGGGGCGCTGCGTCAGATCAATGCCGTCGAGAAAGCCGCTGAGCGTGTGCGCCGCGTGGCCACGGCCCGTCGTCAGGCGAAGGGTTCCATGGAGCGCACGATGCGGCAGAATCGCGCGTACGGAGCCGGCACGCCACCGCAGCCATGTTTTGCCAGCAACGCCTGTTTCCCTGGCGCGATGGCTGAAGCCGATCTGTTCAAGGCCAGCGGTGGGGTGGGCGATGGCATCGGCGTGCGTGGCGTGTACCCCGACGTCCGCCCCGGTGGCTTTGGTGACGACATGGCGCACACGCCGGAAAAGATCTTCGAACGACTGGAGCCGCGCGGTACCGGCTATGCTCCTCGTCGGGCGGGCACGTTCAATCCTGAACAACTCGAGATGATCTGGCGCGGTCAGCCGGTGCCCATGGGATCGATGGCCGACATCAACAGACTTCTGGAGCGCGAAGGCATCGGCTCACAGGGGCTGGTGTTCGTGGAGTATCGCCCCGAGACAGTGCCCGGCATGACGGATGTGCGTGGTCATGTGTTCAATGCCCAGAACCACAACGGCACCATCCGTCATGTCGATCACACCGAACCGGGGCGTCGCGCGGTGCTGAAGGAGTCTCAGATCAACCGCGTCTTCTTCTTCCCGATGTGAGTCGAATCAGGACGTCAGCACGCTCAGGATGCGATCGTACGCCTGCTTCTCTTTCTCGTGTGAGGTGGCGAACTGATTGATGAGCTTGTCCACCAGCACGTCACCCGCGGAACGCAGCGTGTAGCCGGTCGCCTTGATGTAGTTGGCGCCCCACGGCTTGAGATTGTCGAGGAAGCGCACGCCAGCCTGGAAATCGTTGCTGCTGATTTCCTGACCACCCGACTTGAACATGCTCAGGTAGCGCATCTTGTCGCCGCAGATGCCGGTATTGAGCGTGAGCACGGAGATGAGCGGGATGTTGAGCGCGTAGCCGCGATACCATTCGCTGAACGCAAACGGACGGCGGTGCAGGGAGTCCTGCGACTGGCTGTTTTCCCAGTAACCGCGCGCTTCCGCGCAGAAGGCGTTGATGCGCACTGTCTCCACCAAGCGCCAGATGAACTTCACGACGAGCTCCGTCGCGGACACGGCGAGGTTCACGATGGCGCCAGCGCCGAAGCCCACGGCGTCCATCGCGAGTGCACCCGCGCCCTTCATCGTCTGATAGAGCCCCTCGAACAGGCTGAGCGTCATCGCACGCGTGATGGACTGCACGATCACGGTGGGGTGTCCCTGTCCGAGCTCCACATCCTTGCCTTCCTTCCAGGCCTTGAAGCGTGTGATGGCGGCGTCGATGGACTTGCCCACGCCCTTGGCGATGTCCATGCCCGCACCGACAAACGGCGCGGCCTTCGCCGCCAACAGCGACACGATGCCCTTCACCAGTGTCTTGATCATGCCGGAGATGCCTTCCACCGTGCCGAACTTCTGACGCACGATTTCTTTCACCTTCGCCACCAGCATGTCGAACCACTCCTGCAGCTTGTCCTTCACGATCTGAATGTTGGGCCGCTTGGCCAGTGCCTCGGCGCGCTCCGCATCACGCAGCAACTGCTCCGAGGTGACCGTGGTGGCACCGGCGCCCGCAACGATGCTCGGCTTGGCGTCCTTGGCCAGCGAAAGATTTCCCGGCTGGATCTGGGGAATGAGCTTGTTCTCGATCTTGTTGCCGACCGTGCCCAACAGGCCCATGCCCTTGCCCACTTTGCCGACGATGTTCTGATCGGATTCGCTCGAACCCGCAATATCCATCGACTGGCTGGCCATGCTGAAGCCGCCCTCGAGCACCAGCTTGAACAGGCCGGGCGCGACACTCACGCGACTGAACAGATAGAGCACACCCAGTCGTGCGTTGATCATGTCTTCGTGCATGAAGTCCGGCACGCGACCACTGCTGAACGCCCCGTCATCGTCGTCCCCGCCCGCGATCAGTGTGGCCAGCTTGTCCACGGCGCGCAGGTGATTGCGGGCGCTCTTCTTCCAGGCATCACCAACGCCTTCCTTCCGTTTCCACGCTTCGAAGGCCTGCGCCAGCTTCTGCTTCGCGAGGCCGGTACCGAGCTTCTCCAGTTCGAGGAAGGCGGTGTCGATGGCCTTGAGCTCAGCGCTGCGTGCCCGACCCATGCGGGCCGTGTCCTTCATCCAGATGTCGTAGGTGATGATCGCCACTGGAATGTCTCTATTGGGAGGAAGGGGAGAGACGCTAGTGCGTCAGCCCGTACACGACGTAGTTCGTCGCGAACTTGTAGGCGTCATTGGAAAGGTTGACGGGGTACCAACCCTCGCCGGACCACTCCATGTAGTCGCCGATGTCGTTGTTGAAATTGATGACCACCTGCAGACGCTGGCGGGGGTCATTGTTCTCGTGGATGCCCAGATACACGGCCTTGGCGGAGCGTGTGGCCGGATGCGTCATGCCATCGAGGGTTTGTATCTGAAAGAACGAATTGAACACCGGATGGGAAACATCCAGACGTTCGATACGCCCTTCAGGGAGCACTTTCTTCATTCCAGCTTCGAATACTTCCCATTGCCGATCGAAGTAAAAATCATCGACGATCAGAAAGCCGCCCTTGAGAATCCACTTGCGCAGCGCGGCGGCTTCTGCGTCGGTGGGATACCAGTAACCGGGCTCGGTGAGATACGCGACGGGATAACGCGTGAGTTCGGGGTCGTCGAGCGTATGCACGTTGCTGCCCTTGCGGTGCAGCTTGAGCGTGGAGAGATCGCCGAGGATGGCCATGAAGTTGCGCTCCATGGCGGGGTAGTCGGCGCTCCACGCCATGCGATAGCCCTGCGTGTAGCGCAGGCGCACGAACGTGAACCGTCCGTCGTAGGGCACGTTGGGTTCGATGAACATGCGTCCGCGCTGCGACCAGGCGATGGGCGCGGCCACGAGGGCCAGGAGGACGGACGCCAGCAACGTGCGGCGCTTCAGGGAACGGCGCATCTTCATAAGGTGCGCTCCCGGGGCGGTTCAGTCCACCAGCGCGGCGAGATCCCTTGGGGCAATGTGACGCCACCCCTCCAGCATGATCACCTCGAGCTGCGCCAGCGGGATCTCTTCCAGGCGCACCAGTACGGCCGGATAGCCGTTGTAGTGCGGCTCGGTGAAGAAGATCCCGGGCTCGGCGGCAATCATCAGATCACGCTCGGCCACACTGGTGGTGCGCACCGCCAGAAATCGCGGATTGGGAATACGCGCCTTCTTCGGGTCGATCCGCTCCAGCCACACCCAGGCAAAGCCCTTCGGCTTGTCCTTGAGTTTGTCCTTCACCACGACGTGAAACGCAAAGCGATCATCGGCTTCCTCGGCGCCGGGAAGCGACAATGCAATGCGACGAACGTCCTCCTGGGTGGCCATGAGCGTGCGCGTTGGGCTAGACGGTCGCCGTTGGGCGGTCCACCGACACCAACCGATCGATGGCGGCCAGTCCTTCGGCGCCGATGTCCAGCGAATGTTCGTTCACATACAGTGCGATGTGCTGCGCGCACACTTCGGGTGACATCTCCTGCGCATGCGCCCGCACATACTCGCGGCTCGCGTCGGGATGATCGAATGCATACTGCACCGAGGCACGAATGGCCTGCTCGGCGGCGCTGGCGAGAGCGGGGTCCATATCGGCCCGCGCGCAGATACCGGCCAGTGGCACGGGCAACTGCGTTTCGTGTTCCCACCAGTCGCCCAGGTCGATCAACTTGTGCAGCCCGTGATCGGCATAGGTGAAGCGGCTTTCGTGAATGATGAGGCCAGCGTATACATCGCCATCCGCCACTGCCCGCAACACACGATCGTAGCGCAGCTCGACTGTGTTGGTGAGCTGTGGCGCCGCGAGACGCAGCAGGCGATACGCCGTGGTCTCACGCCCCGGGATGGCCATGGTGCCACCGGCAATGGCCTTTTCGAGAGACATGGGCGCACGCGCCACCACCAGCGGCCCCACACCCTTGCCCAGTGCCGCACCACTGCGCAGCAGACGATAGCGATCGCCCACTGCGGCAAACGCGCCCACACTCAGCTTGGTGAGATCGAACGCGCCTTCGTGGGCACGCCGGTTGAGCTCCTCGATATCGAGCAGCACCGGCTTGATGGTGAACGGCGCGTCGATGAGGCCATGCGTGAGCGCATGAAACGCAAACGTATCATTGGGGCAGGGCGAGTAACCGAACGTGAGTTCGGGCTTCGCGTTGCTTGTCACGCGCCCGTCCACCGACGCAGCACGATGCTCGCGTTCACGCCCCCAAATCCAAACCCGTTCGACAGCGCATACTCGAACTCCCACGGGCGCGCGGCGGGGCCCACCACGGTGAGGCCTTCGGTGGCCGCATCGGGGGTGGTGAGATTGAGCGTGGGCGGCAGCATCTGATCGCGCAGTGCGAGCGCGGTGAAGATGGCTTCCACGCCACCGGCGGCGCCGAGGGTGTGACCGGTGGCTGACTTGGTGGCGCTGATGGCTGTGTGTGGGTTGGTGCCGAAGACCGCGCGCATGGCCGCGAGTTCCGCCTTGTCGCCCACCGGAGTGGACGTGGCGTGTGCGTTCACATGACCAACACGCTCGGGCGCGAGCTGCGCCTGCGAGAGCGCGGCGCGCATGGAGCGGGCCGCACCGTCACCGGTCTCCGGCCCGGCGGTGATGTGATACGCATCGGCTGCCGTACCAGAGCCCACGATCTCGGCGATCGGCGTGGCACCACGCGCGAGCGCATGTTCCAGCGATTCGATCACCAGCACGCCGGCGCCCTCGGCGATCACGAAGCCATCGCGCTCGGTATCGAACGGACGTGAGGCCTCGGTGGGGCGATCGTTGAATGCGGTGGAGAGGGCGCGGGCTGCGGCGAACGCGCCGATGCCCACCATGTTGAGTGCCGCTTCGGTGCCACCACACACCGCCACATCGGCTTCACCCGCACGAATGATGCGCGCCGCGTCGCCGATGGCCTGCAGGCTGGCCGCGCAGGCCGTGCCCGGTGCACCAAGTGGGCCCTTGAAGCCGTGACGGATGGACACCCAGCCTGCGGCCATGTTGGGCAGGAACGACGGCACGGTGAACGGCGACAGTCGGCGTGGGCCGGCGTCGTACGTGGTGCGCACGGCGTCGGAGATGTTGAGAAAGCCGCCCATGCTCGACGCGATGACCGTGGCCGTGCGGGCGCACTGTTCTTCGGTCTCGGGCTTCCACTGCGCCTGTTCGACGGCTTCGGCCGCGGCCGCGAGGGCCAGGGTGATGAAGCGGTCGACCTTCTTCGCGTCCTTGCTGGTGATCACGCGCGATTCATCGAAGCCATCGGGTTCGGACGCCGAGGGCACCACGCCGGCGATGCGGCTGGTGACATCGCCGATCAGATCGGCGTCGAGCGCGCGAATACCGGAGCGGGCCGCGAGCAGGTTGGTCCAGGCGGCGTTGACGGAAGCGCCGAGCGGCGAGACGAGGCCCATGCCGGTGATGACGACACGGGTGTGGTGATGACTCATGCGAAGAATGGGGTGACGGAAGTCGGCCGGATGTGTTGCACGATCAAAAGACTTCAGCAGCCGACGAGCGGTTGTCTCAGGGCATCACGGACGGCCGCGACGAGCAGCGGCGTGGCGTCGGTGATGGCTTTGAAGGCGAGGTCGAAGTGCCAGCGGGCGCGGTCCTGTTCCTCGATCTCGTTGCACACCGCGCGCACCTCGATGATGGGCACGCCGGCCTGCTGGGCGGCGCGGGCCACGCCGAAGCCTTCCATGGCTTCCACATCGCAGGGTTCACCGGCCGTGCCCTGCGTTCCGCCCACCCGGCCACTGGTGCCGATGGCGGTGACGCGGGCGTGGGGGAAGAGGCGATGCACGCCGGCGAGGAGTCGGACCGAGGCCGGGATGGTGTTGGGCGCCCATTCGGCGGGCACACCGAGGTCCACGTAGCGGGACTCGCTGCCGATGACGAGGGCGCCCGGGGCGATGCCGGCCGCGCGTCGGGCGCCGGCGATGCCCACGTGCAGGATGGCCCCCGGTCGTTCGTGGGCGATGGCCAGGGTGGTCGCGATCGCGGCCTCGACCGGCCCCACACCGCACTGGAGGGACCGCCAGTCATCGGGGGGCGCGAGTTCGCGGGCCGTGGCGGCCACCACGAGGATGCGCGAGGAGAGAGGCATTGCTGAAATGTAGTGAGGGCGGGCTCAACCCATGTCCTACTCTCACGGGGGAAGGAAGTGCCTCGGCGCGGCGCGTGGGGTGCCGTCCGTCGGGAATGTCAGGGGGCGCCCTATGGCGCCGCGGCTCGGGATGCCGGATGTTCGTCCGCACAACAATGCGCTGGGCACTCCCGGTGACATCTTCACGGAGCGCAGATGCAGAAGAACATGGGCATGCTCGACCGGACGATCCGGACGCTGGCCGCGGTCGTGGTCGGCGTGTTGTACTTCACTGGCGCCATCAGCGGCACCGTGGCGCTCGTACTTGGTGCGATCGCCGTGGTGTTTCTGGTGACCAGCCTGGTGTCGTGGTGTCCATTGTACATCCCCTTCCGATGGTCGACACGCGGGAAGGGCGGCGCGTAGCCGTGGACATGCGCGCGGCAAATTGATGCCGGTGCGGCGGTCGGTTCGACGTATGCTCGGGCATGTCTGGCAGCCGTCTGCTCACCCGAGTGCGCGAACGCGCCGCCGTGCGGCGGTACAGTCCGCGGACGGTGGATGTGTATGTCCGTTGGATCGTGCGGTTTGTGCGATTCCATCACCTGCAGCACCCGGCCGCGCTGGGTGACGCAGCGGTTCGCACGTTTCTCACGCATCTGGCGAGCGAGCGGAAGGTGGCCGCGTCCACCCAGAACCAGGCGCTGGCGGCGCTCCAGTTTCTGTACGGGGAGGTGCTGGAACGGCCGCTTGGTCCTGTGCAGGGGTTTCTGGTGGCCAAGGTGCCGCGCCGTCTGCCGAATGTGCTGTCGCAGGACGCCGTGCGACGGGTGTTGAACGCGATGAACGGCACTCCGCACCTGATGGCCGCATTGCTGTACGGTACCGGTCTGCGGTTGAGCGAGTGTTGTCAGTTGCGGGTGAAGGATCTCGATCTCGATCGTCGGGAATTGCGCGTGCGTGGCGGCAAAGGCGGGCGTGACCGCATCACGATGGTTCCCGAGTCGCTGGTGGTGCCGCTGCGGGCGCACCTGCGGGCGGTGAAGGTGTTGATGGCGCGCCGGGCCTCTACAGGCGGGGGCTACGTGACGCTGCCGGGTGCCATGGACCGGAAGGCTCCCGGCGCGAGCCGCCAGTGGGGATGGTGCTGGGTGTTTCCGGCTGCGCGGGAGTACTGGGACCGTGTTGCCGGGCAACGGCGTACGCATCATCTGCACCAGACCGTGTTGCAGCGCGCGGTGGCCGAGGCCGCCCGGTGTGCCGGCATTGGCCAGCGGGTGGGCTGCCACACCTTCCGGCATTCTTTTGCCACGCACTTGCTGGAGGCCGGCTATGACATCCGCACGGTTCAGGAGCTGCTGGGCCACCGGGATGTCTCCACCACGATGATCTACACCCATGTGCTCAATCGGGGCGGACGTGGCGTGCGGAGCCCGCTGGACGTTCCGGCGGGCTAGAGGTGTCGATCGCGGCGCTCTCTGCGCGGGCGACCCTTAGACTGCATTATCTGCAGCCTAATTGGTGAGTGCATTTGGCGCTTCGCACCGTGGCAAGTGTCGCCGGGGCAGCCACTTGGGGAAGATTTCAGGCGCGTCCGTCGAATTGCCTATGCTGCAAAAGGCGCGAATATAAAGTCGGGCTCGCAGTGATCGCCTGCAGCCTAATACGCGTTAGACTGCGCAACCACCTTTCTCAACTCCGATGAGCGTTTGCATCATCGCCGCTTTCCCGTGGGACTGTGTCAAGAATCGCGCGGGGATTTCGGCGCCGGGTGTTGTCGTATGTTCGGATACGCGAGTGACATACGGAAAGACAATTGGGCCCTGGTGGCTCACGAAGCAGTCAATGATCGCGAGAAATATTGTTGTTTGTTACACGAGCAGCCACGCGGAAGCTACGAGCTTAGCTATCAGCAAGAGTATTGGCAGCAAGACAGTGAAACGGATCGGAGACAACCTTCGTGCCGCACACGCAGCTCATGGCGGATTCACCGAATTAGTCGCAGTTGTTTGGCGCCAGAAGCAGACGCCTCAAGTTCTCGAGCTCATGCCGCCGAAATACGCTCCTGCCGTTCGAACAGGAATCATTGGCATTGGCGACGGAGCAGTCTTGGATTCGTTCAAAGTTCATTTTCGTGCAGATCTAGATCCAGAGCCTGAAGTACCTGGCCGCGAACAAATGGAACTGGCTTGGGAGCGTCAATTTGGCAAGAAGCTAGTTTGGCCGACCCCGTTTCTGCCCATCGAAACAGCCGCGAAGCATGTGGTGGAAGCATTGTCAGGAGCTATTGAAAATGCCGGAGGTCCGACCGTCGCTCTACCCGTTCAACTCATGACGATTACACAAGAGAGAGTACAGCAACTGCAGGCGACGAGCACGGCAGATCTCGTTACTTGGTCCGATGTCACTACTAGTATCGACAAGACTAGGTTTGCGCCGGTCAAGCCCGCACACGTTGCCATATCATCTCCGAAACGATCTGCGGTTCAACTGTTTCCGTGATTCGCAGCTCCGTGCCGTGCGTAGTCTAACGAGCGTTGCTGCAGTCAAAGGCATGGCGGTGCGCTGTGTAACTGCGCAGCGCTCCGCGCTGCTCCGTTCACAGACAATCTATGAGAGCCTTTGCAGCAGAACACGGCGTTATGCGACTAAAGCCCCCAATCATGAGCCTCGCGAAAGCTATTGCAGCACTCGACTCGACCGTCAGCATCTTTCAAGGTTCCGGCACGAACAAGATTCCGGATGTCGTCCTATTCAACTACGTCATTGACGTACAGGAACAGTCGCGGGCGGTCCAAGCCGTTGTTCAAGCGGGTGTACCGCGTGCGGCCTTCGTGAATGCTCGTGCCGCGATGGAGTCAGCTCTCGACGCATCCTATCTGGTTGCCGACCCGGCAGAGTACCGAGCTCGCGGTGCAAGGGCTCGGGTCGTTGAGATGTTCGAGCAGGAGCGACTAAGTCGGAGGGCCGATCTAGAGAAGACGGTACTCCCCGGCGCCAGCGAGGCGATGGAAGCTGCAATCAAGTCGGACGCCGCGCTCTGGGAACAAGATTCGAGGGGCGCTCGCGCGCTTCTGCTCTCGACATTCGAGCACTTCTGTAAGCATCCGCCGGGCATAGGAGATCACTGGAGCGGGCTCAATCGCATAGAGCTTTATCGCAGCTTGGCGGGCACGAAGGAAGAGAAGGACGAGATGGCCAAGATGCTCGACGTAGTGTATGGCCACCTCTCTCTTCATGCACATCCGAAGCCCCGAACCTCACAACGGGTGGCGTCGCTTGATCCTGACGGCACTCTCGTGATTGCCGGTAGAGAAAACGATGAAGAGCACGCGGTCAACGCGACCGTGCTGGCCATCCAACTCATGATAGCAGCCGTTGAACGACGCAAGGCGATGACGCAAGAAGTCGCATAACGATCGCTGCTACGGACGGGGCTGGATAAAGTACGCGGCTGGCTCGCTGCGCTCGCCTGCCGCATAGTTGTAAGGCCCCGCCGTAGAGCATGGCGTTAGGTAGTCCACCAGTGTCCTTGAGGCAACAACACTCGCTCCCTCAGAAAATGCCAATTGATCCGTCTCCGGACTTTCACTTCGATGGTCACTTGTCCACGGAAGCAAACATCGAGGCGTTCTTCAGGCACCTTGAAGAATCGGAGCCCGCACTCGCGGATCTCCTTCGAGATGCCGCCTTTGAGCTAGCGCAGCCAATGGAGGACGCTGAGCGGAACCGTGTTCGTCAAAGGCTCAACGCCGCGATCCTACGAGAGCTCGACCAAGCTGAGGCGCAGCGGTGAGACACTTCCTGACCAGCATCAGCATAGAGGGCTTTCGTGGTATCAATAATGAAGGTAACCCTCTCGTCTTGAAGTTTCAGCCCGAGAAGGTGAACTCCGTTTTCGCGCCGAACGGCTCTGGAAAGTCCTCCATTTATGACGCTGTCTGCTATGCCATCACTGGTGGAGTTCCTCGCCTCGATGGCCTGCACGATAGCGAAAACGGCAATGACTACTTTTGCAATCGATTCCACAGCAGCCAACGCGCGACGATTCTGCTGAGTCTTCGGGCGGAATCCGGTGGGACTGACATCGAAATCCTCGTTGAGAGGGACGCTAACGGCGGCAAGAACGTCAGCAGCCCAACCGGCCACCCAGCTCCAGAGCAGCTCCTGCGCGAGCTCGCGCGTTCGGTAGTGATGCTCGACCAGCGCCACTTCCAGAGCTTTGTCGACGATTCGCCGCTAAGCCGGGGCCGATCTTTCTCGGCCCTGGTCGGCCTGGAGCCGCTGTCTAGGATGAGGCGAGCACTCGAAACGCTGGCGAACACGCGCACGCTCAATTCGGACTTTCAACTTCCGGCGCTCAGGCAGATCGCTGTGGACAACCGGCGAAAAGTCTCTAAGAGCCGCAATGAACTCGAAAGCTCGTTCCTACGACTAACTGGTCAACCTCTCAATCCCGCAGCAGGCATCGAACAGGCTAGTCAAGAGGCCTGCATCTTCCTGCGAAGATTCCCGGCGATTTCGACGATTGTACCACCCGTTCGTCTTGAGGAGACCGATTTCGCAGCACTGCGGGAAGCGATCCGCAACGCAGAGCGCTCCGACCTGCAAGAGAGGTTTGTGTCGCTTGGAACCGAACTCGCACGCCTGCAATCAGTCAGTGCTAGCGTAGCCGAGCCAGACGCAAGCGCGATTACGCAGGCGATTGATGCCTATGCGGCATCCCTCGCGAAGACGAGAGGAAAGTCCTTTGGGGAGCTCCACGCGTCGCTATCGCGCCTACTGTCGGAACCCGAGTGGCTCGAGTCTACGGAATGCCCAGCGTGTCTGGAGGTTCCCGAAAGTCCCATTCGAGAGACCGTCGCGCGAATTGCAGATCAGTATCGCGAGGTCGAGGAGCAAGCGGAGAAGCTCGCGATGGTGTGGCGAGCTTCCGCGCTTCGGTCGAACACCCAGACGCTAGAGGAGTCGGGGGCTAGTTCGATTGCTCCCGCTCTCCGACGAGTGCAACCTCTTGACAGGCAGGTCGAGACGCGAGTCGTTGCCACGTCGGACGTCGAATCCCTAGTCGAATACGCGAAAGAGCTTCTGTTGCGGGTTGCGACGAGGATCAAAGAGCTCGAAGAGCAGCGCGCCTCAATTCTAGCTCAGCTGCCGCCATCGCTGGTCGACATTACGACCGCAGTAGAGTCCGCGTCGATACTCTCCTCAAAAATTTCCACTCTTGTCGACGCCGAGGTGGAGCTCTCACGATCGCAGGACAGGCTTGCTTCTCGTGAGAGATGGGAGCGCTTCGTCACACGCGCAAAGTCGATCTTCGCGGTAGCGGAGGTCGAACTCTCCACGGCTCGTGTGATGGAGTTGGAATCTACCTACCGTCCACTGTATCTCGAGATCATTGGGCACAACCAGGTGCTACCTCAGCTGGTAAAGTCGCCCACTGGAGAGGAACTTTACCTTCGCCTCGAAGGCTTCTTCGGAGAGACAAATCTGCACGTCGCGGCACTGCTCTCCGAAAGCTATCGGAATGCGCTTGCTGTCTCGATCTTCTTGGCCGCAGCCCTAGATAGTTCTGGCTCTATCGGCTTGATCTTGCTCGATGACGTGACGTCAAGCTTTGATGCCGGGCATCAGTACAAGCTCATGGAGGTGCTGCTTGGCAAAGTGTCGCGCGCGTCGAATCCGGTCGGGCCCCAGATCATCATTCTGAGTCACGACGGACTACTGCAGAAGTACTTCGATGCGGTCTCGAGTGATGGACGCCCTTGGCTTCACCAGAGACTGAAGGGTGCACCTCCACGAGGGCCAGTCATCGTCGAGGGCTTTTCTGGCAATCGGATTCGGCAAGCCGCGGAGACTCCGCTTCTGGCTGGAGAATTGGACGTTGGAGCGCAGTACCTTCGTCAGTACCTCGAACATGTTCTCTTGGAGATCATTCAGAAGGTCAAAGTTCCCGTTCCAATCGACTTCGCGATTCGCAGCGACAGGAAGCTCGTTAGCAATTGCCTAGACGCGATCAAGAGTTCTGTCGACCTGCACGCGAGAGCCGGCGACCTCATTTTGGAGCCGGCGCAGCTAGCCAGTCTCACCGGGACCCTAGTACCAGCACTTGTCGGAAACTGGTGTAGTCACTTTGAGACGGGAGCACTCGCGAGCTTCTCTCAGCCGATGCTGCTAGGAGTGCTCGCCAACATTGATCAGATCCGTGCTTGCTTTCAGTATCAGTGTTCCTGCGGTGGTACTGTGAAAGCACGCTACTATAGAGAGTTGACGGCGAAGCAGTGCGGCTGCTGATTGCGGACTACCTAACCTCGCGTTGGTCCTGTCGGCGGCTCAGCGGAGCGCCGTGTAACTCGTTCGCTCCCGCTCACTCGTTCACGGCGTCCGTTGAGAGCCGCCGCAGGACAACGCTGGCGTTGAGGCTGTAGGATAAGTCGATTTCAAGCGCAGTTTGAGTCGGCGTTCGCGTCCGCACGCGATTTCGCAGTTGACCGATGCGATTTTGTGTGTGTGATGGCGATGATCGCCATCAATCGCGATCCATGGCGCTTACAGACGGTCTACGCCGCGTATCCCGCGTGCGCCAGTTTCTCGATGTTGTGCACGAGGCAATACAACTTCCATTGCGTATCGACCTTCACGCGCCCGCGCAGCGTGAAACGATCGAGCCGCTTGTTGGCGCGGAGGTTCGCAAACACCGGTTCGACCGTCGCGAAGCGCTGCGCATAGTGGGCACGACCCTCGGGCGTGTCGATGCGCTCGCGCATCACCGCGCTGTGATTCACGCGTTGGGTGCTGACGCGGCCCCGGAAGAACGCCACATTGCGCACGGGCGTCGTGTCGGGTGTGCGCAAGCACTGGCCGCGCAATGCACAGGGGCCACAGTCGCGCTTCGCGCCTTGGAAGTGCGCGCCGATGTGATCGTGCGTGACGCGCGCAGCGCCCCGTCGCTGGAGCGATTTCCCTGCGGGACACACGCACGTCCGCGCGACGGGATCGTAACGAAAGTCTTCCGGGCCGAACACCACGAGCGGCTTCCGTGCCGGTTTCGACTTGTCGTGCAGGGGATGCGGGAGCGTCGTGTAGCGCGCCTGCGTGGCGAAGCGCGCGTCGCGACGCCGCAGGTCCTTGTCGGCGATCAGGGCGTTCACGTGTTCCTCCGCGAGCGCGCGCAGATTCGCTTCGCTATGGTAGCCCGCGTCGGCCGTGATGAGCGTATCGGACGTGCGCAGCGAGGCGGTGGCGGAGACGGCTTTCACCAACAGTTCCTGCTCGGCGCCCACGCCATGGGCCTGTGCGTCCACGATGATCTGGTGTGCGGCATCGACCGTGGCCACGCCCGTGTACCCCTGAATGACGCCCTTGCTGGTCGCCATCTTCGCACTGTCGTTATCCGTGCGATTGCTCTTGCGCACCGCCCCCTTCGCGCCGCGTCGATCGTGGGGATGCTGCGCGAGCCACGTGCGGAGTTCCGCGGCATCGCGCACGAGCCGTTCCCGCCGTGCCTGGTCCTTCGTGGACAGCGCCGGCTCCACGTCTCGGGCATCCTCGGCCCGATGTCGCGCCAGCATCTGTTCGGCCGCGCGCTCCATCTTGGTGGCCTGGCGCTCGAAGTCGGCCCGGCTCCCACTCCGATGCTTCGACGCGTTACTCGGCAGCTTCACGCCATCGATGGCAAACATCTCGCGCCCAATGAGGCCCTGGCGATCACACACGGCCAACACCGCCGCAAAGATCGGCGCGATCTGGTCGCCCAGGGTGCTTACGAAATGCGCGATGGTGGTGAAGTGCGGCCGGGAGTCACCGCTCAGTGCGATAAAGGTGACGTGGTCTTCGCAGGCCTTGGCGATGGCCCGGCTGCTTACGATCCCGCGCGCGTAGGCAAACAGCACCACGCGGAGCAGCATCGCCGGCGCATAGGCCGGCGCGCCGGTCGCGTCATTGCGATACCGCGCATCGAACGGCGTGAGATCGATCGCGTGATCGAGCAAATGGTGGAGCGCATGCTCAAACGTGCCGGGCAGCAGCTGGGCCGCCAGGTCGACCGGGATGAACTTCGGCTGGGTGTCGATGAATTTGTAGCGGGCCATGGCCTCTCGACGGGCGGCAAACGTGCGCGCAGATTCTTGGAGAGGCGTACGGCCCATTGCCAGTGAAGTTCCATTCAGTCGCGCAGCGCAATCGGGCTTATTCTACACCTTCGTTATACGGCAAACACTGACTTTGCTTTGTGCCAGACCTAGTTAGTCGCAATACTCGAAACCAGTTCCGCGAGCATCTGGTCTCCTATACTCTCGGCGAGATCGACCTGGTCTTCGGAGTCGGAGATTTGACGCCGGATTGGGCCTATGATCCGCCGAACATTGGCGGCCAGCGGCGCACACGCGTCGAGCAGTACTACGTCCGGATCGACTGGTCCGACGCCACCGTCGTCCGGCGAGTGCTAGATGTCTTCGAGGCGATCCTGATCAACCTCGACGACTCGATTGCTCAGACACCAAGTTGGGATGCAGGCAAGGACGTACGTAGGAAACTCTTGCGTTGCATTGAGCGAGACGGCTTCAGGTACGAGAACAGTCGCATACGAGCCACTTCACCGCGCCTCCAGATCGACAGTGTGAACGTCGCCTTGGCCAAGGTCGACGCGCCGGAACTTCAACGTCAGATAGTACGCATCCACGATGCGATCGAATCTGATCCGGCGCTCGCAGTCGGCACAGCAAAAGAGCTCGTCGAGAGTGCATGCAAGACTGTCCTGGAAGAGCGTGGGGTGACTATCGATCCAGAATGGGACTTGGTTCGGCTGGGAAAGGAGACGCGTGAGTGTCTGGAGCTTCTCCCGGCCAACGTCCACGATTCTGTCAAAGGCGTGGAGTCAATACGAAAACTTCTGGCGAATTTGGGTGTGGTAGTGCAGTCGCTAGCAGAAGTGCGCAACCTGTACGGCACAGGTCACGGCAGAACGCAGAAGAAGCAAGCCATGCAGCCTCGCCATGCACGGCTTGCTGCCGGCGCGGCGACCACATTGGCCACATTTCTTCTCGAGACTCATTGGGAACGGCCTTGATCCGCACGGTGCCGTATAACGAGTCGCTGCTGCCGACAGGGTGTTCAAGGAGCGCGGCTGGCTCACTGCGTTCGCCTGCCGCATTTTTTTTGGGGCCCTGCGGCAGAGCTAGGCGTTGAGCCTGTAGGATAAGTCGATTTCGACGGCGAGTTGAGTCGACGATACCCGTCGATGCATGACTCCGAAGTGGATCGATGAGATTAGGCGCGTTTTGGGGACGGTGGTCGCCGCAAATCGCGATCCGTTGCGCCTGTGGGCTGGCTACGCCGCGTATCCCGCGTGCGCCAGTTTCTCGATGTTGTGCACGAGGCAATACAACTTCCATTGCGTATCGACCTTCACGCGCCCGCGCAGCGTGAAACGATCGAGCCGCTTGTTGGCGCGCAGATTCGCAAACACCGGTTCGACGGTCGCGAAGCGCTGCGCATACTGCGTGCGACCCTCGGGTGAATCGATGCGCTCGCGCATCAGCGCGCTGTGATTCACGCGCTGGGTGCTGACGCGGCCCCGGAAGAACGCCACATTCCGCACGGGCGTCGTGTCCGGCGTGCGCAAGCATTGGGCGCGTAACGCACAGGGACCGCAGTCGCGCTTGGCGCCGCGAAAGTGTTCGCCGATGTGATCACGGGTGATGTTCTGCGCCCCCTTGCGATACAGCGACTTGCCGGCGGGACACACACACGTCCGCGCCACGGGATCATACTGAAAATCGTCCGGGCCAAAGACGGCGAGCGGTGCCCGCGTCGGCTGCGACTTGTCATGCAGGGGATGCGGAAGTGTCGTATAGCGATCCTGCGTGGCGAAGCGCGCATCACGCCGGCGCATCTGCCCATCAGCGATCAGTGCGGGGACCTGCGCCTCCGCGAGCGCGCGCAGATTCGCTTCGCTATGGTAGCCCGCATCGGCCGTGATGAGCGTTTCAGGCGTGCGCAGCGCGGCCGTGGCGGACACGGCTTGCAATAGCAGCTCTTGCTCCGCGCCCACGCCATGCGCCTGCGCATCGACAATGATCTGATGGGTGGCATCGACCGTGGCCACGCCCGTATACCCCTGAATGACGCCCTTGCTGGTCGCCATCTTCGCACTCTCGTTGTCCGTGCGATTGCTCTTGCGCACCGCGCCCTTCGCGCCGCGTCGCTCGTCGGGATGCTGCGCCAGCCAGGTGCGGAGCTCCGCCGCGTCGCGCACGAGGCGGTCGCGTCGGGCTGCATCCTTGGCGGCGAGCGTCGGCTCCACGTCCCGTGCATCCTCGGCGCGATGCCGCGCGAGCATCTGTTCGGCCGCGCGTTCCATCTTGGCGGCCTGCCGTTCGAAGTCGGCGCGGCTCCCACTCCGATGCTTCGACGCGTTGCTGGGCAGCTTCACGCCGTCAATCGCAAACATCTCGCGCCCAATGAGGCCCTGACGATCACACACCGCCAACACCGCCGCGAAGATCGGCGCGATCTGATCGCCCAGGGTACTGACAAAGTGGGCGATCGTGGTGAAGTGCGGCCGGGAGTCCCCGCTCAGCGCGATGAACGTGACGTGGTCTTCGCAGGCGCGGGCAATCGCGCGGCTGCTCACGATCCCTCGCGCATACGCGAACAAGACCACGCGGAGCAGCATCGCGGGCGGGTAGGCCGGCGCGACCGTCAGATCATTGCGATACCGCGTATCGAACGGCGTGCAATCGATCGCGCGGTCGCGCAGATGGTGGAGCGCATGCTCAAACGTGCCGGGCAGCAGCTGGGCCGCCAGGTCGACCGGGATGAACTTCGGCTGGGTGTCGATGTGCTTGTAGCGGGCCATGGCCTCTCGACGGGCGACGAACGTGCGCGCAGATTCCTCTGGAGAGGCGTACGCCCGATTGAATGGCAAGTTGCATATCACGGACACTCACTCGGGCTTTTTCTACAGCCTCGTTAGGTGGCTCAACTTGTTGATCCAGGTTCACGCGATGCGAGCGATATCATGACGCAACCACAGATGCAGCAGGCTGAACAGGGGCACGTCTCCCATCCAACAACACAGCAGCAGCTAGCGTGGATGTGGAAAGCGACTCCAGAACGCGACTGGGTGGAAGCTCAGATCACCCGTCTCGTCGACGATTCGTTCGCATATTTAGTCGTAGAGAACGAGGCTCGTCGTTCCCTCTGCTTTACCGCTGACATGATCGCAGGTTATTGCGGAGAAACGTGGGACGAGCTTGGGATCAGAGTTGGAACGCGTGTGAATGTCAGGTGGTCTGAGGACACGGGTACGGTGCTGGGGGTCGCCATACCAAGCGTTGCGACTGATGGCTCGGAAGGAGCAACCGCATGAGTAACTCCGACGTTTTTGAACTTCTGCCAGATACCGAGCCAAGCGGAGAGCACTCTTGGAGACCGACCGGTAGAATCCCCGAGCGGTTTCGGGACTTTGGAAAGATGATCGACACTGGCAATCTGCAGGCGGGAGACCTTGTTTTGCTCCGCGAGATTGTGCCAGACGTGATCTCCCGCAAGATTAGCGAAACACAGAGCGCTCTCGGTTACGCAGAGCGAGATGCGATCTGGACGCACGTTGCACTGTATCTTGGGGACGGCCTTCGCGTGGTCGAGGCATCCTTCGAATCCCTGGTCAAAGGCGGGTCGGTCCAGGCATCATGGCTATACGATTACTGCGGAAGGCACGCGATTTGTGTCCGCCGCCCGCGACGCGTTTCAGCTACGAAGGATGCTTGGTTGATCGCGATAGAGGGGGCGATGGGCATCGGGAAGAAGTACGATTTCCTGGCTGCTCTGAAGATTTTCTTCGATGGGCAAGCGTCGAAGAAGGAAGATTGGGATGCTGACACGAAGACCTATGTGTCTCCGGGCGTACTATGCTCAACGTTCTATGCTGACTGCTACGGGAAAGTCACGAAACGCTCCCTCGGCGACAGCGGTGTCTGCGTGCCCGCGACCTTGAGCATGAGCGACGAATTCGATGACCTGCCTCTAAAGTGGCTCCGTATCGCGGAGCAGCGCCTAACGAGTCGCCGTCAAGTCTGACGATGAACAGCCGGGGACATGGTCAACAGTTTTCCTTGAGTGACGGCACCGGGGATGGTGCGGGTGATCGCGGCGAGCCGCGTCGTTCACTACGAAGACGCTCCGACGGTTCGCGCGCAGACTGCAGGTCAGAACTTGCAGACGCATGATGTCATGGCAGGGGCCCGGAGGACGACGAAAGCGAAGCCCTTCCCCCTAGGTCCGGTGCGCGAATGGTGACCGGCGAAACGTCACCCGATTGAAGCTTGCGTGTCCAGTATCTCGCGCACCTTGCGAACCAATGTCGTCGCGGAGAACGGCTTCTGGAGATGCTCCGCTCGCGCTCCGGCGGTGTCGCATCCGGCGAGAACCTCGCCGACGTAGCCCGAGACGAACAACACCTTGGTCTTCGGCTGAATTGCGGTCATCCGCTCGGCGACTTCACGACCGTTCACACCTGGCATCATAATGTCGGTGAGCAGGAGATCGATCGGGACCGTGACTTTGGTGGCAATATCGAGTGCTTCTGCGCCACTCGCGGCCTCGAGGACGTGATACCCGTAGCGCACAAGACTCGCCCACACGACCGCCCGCACCGCAGGGTCATCCTCGACCAGAAGAATCGTTTCGGTGCCCGCCAGGTCCGTGCCTGTTTCCATCGACGATCGTAGGCGCGGAGGCGTCGCGCGAGCGGCCGTCGGTGCATCCTCGACACGCGGAAGAAAGAGATCGAACGTCGATCCTCTGCCGCGCTCGCTCTTGAGTCGGATGAACCCCCCGTTTTGCTTCACAATGCCGTAGACCGTCGCCAGACCGAGCCCCGTCCCTTCGCCCGGCGTCTTGGTCGTGAAGAACGGCTCGAAGACGCGCGCTTGCGTCGACTCGTCGATTCCCGTACCCGTGTCGGTGACTGACAACCGCACATACTGCGTGGATGCAACCACGTCACAGGATGCCGCGCCGTGCGGTAGGTCATCCTTCTCGGCGGGCGCCGTTTCAATGTGGAGCACGCCGCCTGCCGGCATTGCATCACGCGCGTTCACTGCAAGGTTCATCAGCACCTGATCGAGCTGGCACGGGTCAATTCGCACAGTGGACGAATCCCGCAGCGTGGTCTCCAGCGCCACTTGCGCGCCGATCAGTCGACCGAGCAAAGCCGTTGAGTTGGCCACTGCCTCGTCGAGGCGGACCAGTTGCGGCGCGATCGGCTGCTGTCTGCTGAACGCCAGAAGTTGCCTGGTGAGCGCCGCCGCTGCAGCGGCGGCGCGATCGATCTCGCGAAGTTCCCCATGTCGTGGATCATTCGGCGCGAGACCCTCGGTGAGGAACCCCGTGCAACTCGCGATGACTGTAAGGAGGTTGTTGAAATCGTGTGCGACGCCGCCGGCGAGACGTCCCATCGCTTCCATGCGCTGGCCCTGCCGCAAGCGGGCCTCGATCCGCCTCTTCTCCGTGACATCGCGCAACCCCGTGATGCGCTCTTTGGCGCCGTTGACCGTGTGGGTGCGACTCATCGCCTCAAGGAAGACGGTCCGACCATCGCTGCGCTTGCCAATGAGGTCGTACTTCCCTTCAGTGCCTTCAGCAATGCGATGCCGCACCAATTCGAGCGACTCGTCGGCGATGAAGTCGAGGACAGAGCGTCCGATGATCTCGTCCGATTCACAGGCGAACAGGCCCGAAAAGCCGCGATTCGTTTCGACGATGATGTCGTTTTCGTGAATGACTATTGCGTCGAACGACGCTTCGACAATGGTGCGAAAGCGGGACTCGCTCCTCGCCAGCGTCACTTGCGTGCGCAGTCGGTCAGAAATGTCGAGGAACGTCACGACGGCGCCCACCACGGTGTCTCCTTCCCTGATCGGGTACGACCAGTATTCCACCGGAAAGCTGGTGCCATCGGCACGCCAGAACACTTCGTCCGAGACGTGTGCTCCATCGCCGCGCACGTAGGCCTGAATGATTGCGCATTCAGACTGTGGGTAGCGCCGCCCATCCTTGAACGAGTGATGTGCGATGTCATGAATCGGCTTGCCAATCAGGTCGGACTCGTGCTGGTGGCCCAGCATGCGCAGCGCGGCCGGATTGACGAATGTGCATACACCGTCCAACCCCAAACCATAGATCCCTTCGCCAGTCGAATCGAGGAGCAGACGAAACCGATTCTCTGTCTTCTGCAATGCGGCACGCGCTGCATCTTGGGCGCGCCCAAACGATTTCCGTTCGATGGCGTGCATGATCACTCGGCTCACCAGATCGGCCGACACATCGCTCTTGAGAAGCCAGTCTGAAACCCCGTCCTCGCTTGCATGCAGCGAGTCCACCTCGTTCGGCGAGTTGGCCAGGACGATCATGGCCGCCTCGACACCGCCGCTGTTGGCTTCGGCCACGAGTTTCAGCCCGCTTTCTCCGTCGAGACGTGAATCGAGCAGACAGACGTCGTGTGCGCGACGTCGAATCGCCTCCACGCCGGCCGTGAACCCGGTGACACATTCGAGAGAAAACCGCGCTCGTCGTGTCTGGAATGTCAGCGCGCGCCGCAACTGCGGATCAGCTCGACGGCTTTCGATGAGGAGAACGCGAATTCGTTCGGTGTTTCCGGCAGGCGCATCACGGTGCAGCGGCTTGGACATGGCGATTATCGGGTGAGCGACCCTCCTCCGCCTTTCGTGCACAGTGCGCGCAGGAACGGAGACAGGTGACACCGATGTTCATAGCAACCGACGCGCCACACCTATCGCGCCCATGGACCGGCGCCGTAAGTTCTTGTCGTACATTCGCTTCGCGGCGATTCGCCGGGCCGCCCGGCGTGCGGCGGCACGTGACGCCGCTACGAGATGTCGCGAATTCGTCAAATACGGTGAGCGCCCGGCACCGGGGAGGTTCGGATGCATTACGCAAGGCGGACGTCAGCCAACTACGCCGCGACGCCGACCGAAGGGCAGGCGCGTTTCGTCGCGCTGGTGCGCCGCGTGATGCAGCAGATGGTGATCTCGCCGCACATCAATGACACGCTCGAGGCGATCACTTCAGGGCTGATTGAGGAACTCGACGCGGTTACCGCACGGCTCTGGCTTTTTGGACGTGATGGCGATTGTACGACGTGCCGGCATCGCCCATCAAGGGCGCGGGGGGCGCGCACCAACGAGGTCGCGTTGCACTTGTGTTCTGCCGCCGGCAAGGAGGCAAGCATCGAAGGGGACGAGCACAAGTCCCGATCCGGTCAGTTCCTCTTCACCGTCGTGACGACGTCGAAGACACCGGTGCGGGTGGACGATGTGCAGCACGATCTGCGCATCGACACGCAGCTTCGGGATGCACTGACACGGTTCGGTGCGACGGCGGTTGTGGCGTACCCGCTGGTATTCCGTGACGAGATTCAGGGCGTACTGTGCCTGTCGTTTCGTAGACCGATCAGCGAAGACGCGTTCGAGCAGCTTCAGGTCGTGGCGTTTCAGGCGACCATGGCGATCAAGGGGTCGAAGCTTCTTGCCGATTCCGAAAAGCATGGCCGCCGCCTCCTCGCTGAAACCGAGTATCTGCAGAAGGAAATTGACGGGGACGACGGATCCGAAGGGATCATCAGCCGCAGCACGTTGCTGCGCGACGTGCTGCATCTGGCGTCTGTTGTTGCGCCCACAGACACCACGGTTCTTCTCACGGGAGAGACCGGCACGGGGAAGGAGCTGATCGCACGCGCAATCCATCGCCGCAGCGCGCGAGGCACACGTCCGTTCATCACGATGAATTGCGGCGCAATCACACCGACGCTGGCCGAGAGCGAGTTGTTCGGTCACGAGCGTGGAGCGTTTACTGGAGCGGTCGGCCGTCGTCTGGGCCGCTTCGAGCTCGCGAACAAGAGCACCCTTTTCATGGACGAAATCGGTGAACTTCCGCTGGGGGTGCAAGCGGCGCTGCTGCGCGTGATCGAGGAGCGGGAGTTCGTTCGCGTCGGCGGCGAACGGTCGATTCACGCCGACGCCCGACTGATCGCAGCGACGAACCGCGATCTCGGCGCCGAGGTCGCGCAGGGCCGATTTCGTGAGGACCTGTTCTATCGGATCAATGTGCTTCCGCTGCGTCTACCGCCGCTGCGCGACCGACCCGAGGACATTCCGTTGCTCGTCCGACACTTTCTCAAGCACTTTCAGCGAGTCCTTGCCAAACCGTTCACCGATGTGACGAGCGAAAGCATGCGAGCGATGAAGCGGTATCGCTGGCCCGGTAACATTCGCGAGCTGCGGAACGTGATCGAGCGTGCGTGCGTCCTCGCGACTGGCCCCATCGTGTCGGTGCCGATGGATGGGCACCTTGGAGCGGTGCCGTCGAAAGTGCTTGGCACCATGGAGTCCGTCGAGCGCGAGCATCTACAGCGTGTGCTTGCGTCAACAAAAGGACGCGTCAGCGGCCCGCGCGGTGCAGCGTCCATTCTCGGCATCAATCCGAACACACTACGGTCGAGACTCGCCAAGCTGCATGTCAATGCGAAGGGGCATGAGGATCTGCCGACCTCGTGATGACGACCCTGCGACCTCCGCCGACGCGGCCAGCATGCGATCGTGGACAGGCCCACGTCGCGTAGGTCTTCCGATTGGCACGCACGCGTGAGCCAGCACCGCTTTCTCGTCAGTGTACGGGGCGACGTTTCGACGCCCAACGATTGATTCGATTTCCGATACCGCCCCGGAAACCAGCCGCCAACAACCGAGCACAACAGGCGCCACTGACAGCGCCTTGCCGTTTCACGCTGCTCGCACCTTCACTCCCATATGCCTTGACTGGTCTGTATTGAATGTACTACTATGACTAGTACAACTAATACGAGACCCCATGGCCAGAACACGCCCCCTGATGCTGCAGATCGCCACCGGCGATCCGCGACCCATCATCAAGCAGATCACCGACGCGGTACGGGTGAAGATCGCCACCGGCGAACTGGAGTCCGGCGACCAGTTGCCCAGCGTGCGCGGCCTGGCCCAGCAGCTCACCATCAATCCGAATACGGTGGCCAAGGCCTATGCCGAGCTGACCACCGAGGGCTGGCTGGAGTCGCGGCAGAGCATGGGCCTGTACGTGGCCGCACCACGCCAGCGCCTGTCCGACGCCGAGCGTGACCGCCGGCTGGATATGGCCATCGACCACTTCATCCACGACGTGGTACCACTGGGCTTCTCGCCAGCCGAGGTGCAGGCGCGGGTCGCCCACGGGTTGCAGCAGCTCGCTCCCCGCAAGCGCGCCTGAACGCGCCGACGGACCTCCCTCCTGCCGAGACGATCACCATGGGCGATGTCACCGACTACGTCATAGAGACCCGCGCGCTGAGCAAACGCTACGGGCGCAAGCTGGCGCTGGACCATCTCGACCTGCGCATTCCGCGCGGACGCATCCACGCCATCGTCGGCGCCAACGGTGCCGGCAAGTCCACGCTGTTTCGCATCCTGATGGGCTTTCTGCCGCCGAGTGCGGGCGAGGCCCGCATACTCGGCAAGGACAGCCAGTCGCTGACGCCGCACGATCGCAGTCGCATCGGCTTCGTCAATGAAGAACACACACTCGCGAGCTGGATGCGGGTGTCGCAGGTCGCGGCGATGCAGCAACACCAGTACCCGCGCTGGAATCAGCACGCCTACGACAATGTGATCGGTCACTACCACGTGCTGCCGGAACAGAAAGTCGGCCAGCTTTCGCGCGGCGAACGCGCCGGCTTCAATCTCGCGCTGGCATTGGCGCAGGGACCTGAACTGCTGGTGCTGGACGAACCCACGCTGGGCCTCGACGTGGTGGCCAAGCGCGCGTTCCTCGAATCGCTGATGTACAGCAACGCCACCGATGATTGCACGGTGATCTACTGCTCGCACCAGATGGAGGAGATCGAGCGTGTCGCCGACAATCTCATCATCCTCGAGCGCGGGCAGCTCAGGCACATGTCGGCGCCGGAAGATTTCACGGCGCGCGTGAGCCACTGGATTGCCGATGTGCCCTTCAAGGGGCCGGCGTTGCACACCGTGCCGGGTCTATTGGAAATGCAGCAACTGGACGGACTGCAACACTACCTGGTGCTGGACCAGGACGAAGGCTTCGAGCGTTTCCTGCGTGAGGCCGGGGCCCGCAACGTGCAGTCGATGCCCGTGAGTCTGGACCGTGCGGTCAATGCCTTTCTGGCCAAGAACCACGCTGCGCCAAACGCTGCCTGATCGCGCGACGAATCAAGTCCATCCGTAACACAAACAACATGAATGATCTCTTCAAGGGCGAGCTGCTGCGCTTCCGCTTGTGGACCGCTGTCGCCGCAATCCTCAATGTCGTCGTGCTGGGCTTTCTCAGCAGCATGGTCGACATGGCACAACAGCCGCTCCTCGTCTACCAGGTGTTCGGCGCGGTGTACGGCGTGGCCGGCGCCCTGCTGGGCATGTACCAGATGGGCACGTACCGCAAACCGAACCAGTGGCTCAGCCTGTTGCACCGTCCGTTGCACCGTTGGCAGATCGCGGGTGCGTTGACCGGTGCCAGTGCCACACTCCTGCTGCTGGCGACGGCGCTGCCGATTGCACTGGTCGCGCTGTACCAGGAGACGATGACGGCGCGCGTGGTCGACCTGCGTCACTGGCTACTGCCATTGGCGGCATGGCTGATCGCGGTGTCCAGCTACCTCGCCGGCGCGTACGCGATGGTGGGCAACCGTCGGTATTCGTTCGCCGCCTTCCTGCTGCCAGCCCTGTTGGTGTATGCACAGGCCTCGGGCGTGGCGATGCTGGGCGTGCAGTGTGTGGTGATCGCGTTCCTCGCGGCAATGCTGGCGGTGGCGTTCAAGCCGGATACGTCCGCGCCGCCCCGCAATCCTGCCGCGGTGCTCACAATCGCGCTGCCGGTGCAACTCGGCGCGTATTTCCTGGTCTGGATGCTGGGCTACGGCGTGGAAGTGGCGTGGTCGGTCACCGGCACACATCCGCTCAACAGGCCCACGCCACCCAAGGGCGGCTACACCGAAGCGGAACGCGCCGATGGCAAGACCATGCTGCTGCTCGGCATCGAGCGCAGTCGCGAACCGGAAGCCGCGCTGTGGCGTGAACAGATCGCACTGTCCGACGTGTACACCACGCATCCGCTGCGCATGCTGCCGGTGCAGGGGAGCATGACCAATCTCTCGCCGCTGGAACTGGGCGACGCCGACAACAACGTGTGGATGGTGTACAGTCACGATCGCGCGCGTTTTGTCACGCGTGGTCTGCGCGACCAGCGCCGGATCGGTGAGCTGGGTGTGGGTGAAGAACAGGCCGCGTTCCCGGCGCCGACCATGCCGTACGGCGCGACCTACCTGTACAACGCGCACGCCGCCTATCAGTACGACAGCGAGCAGCGGCGCATGTTCGAACGCTTCCGTCTACTAGCAGGCGAAGTGATGGCCAGTCCGCCAGAGCCGGCCGGCGACAACATCGTGATGCTCAGCGACCGCGCCGCGTATTTCTATCCCGGCCGCGAAGCGATGAACGGACTCGATCTGCTGCAACCACTGATGCGCGTGGCGATGCCGGGCCCTGTCGGCCAGCTCGGCCGGATGGACGTGATCGAACTGCTGGACGGTTACCTGGTGTCCTTCACGTACATCTGGGGTGTGGGGAGCGGCGAACTGCAGCATCCGTTCCAGCAGGTGCTGCGTGTGGATGGCCGGGGCCAAGCGCGTGAAGTCGCGCGCCGCGCGCTGTCGATCGACCTGCCGTCGGTCTACATCAACCGCAACACCTGGCTGTCGCCGTTGCTGCGCGAACTCAGTCTGGGGGCGCAGGATCTGTTCGCGAAGGAAGATCCGCTGCGCGCGAAGCCACAATCGATGCCCATGCCGGTGTTGTGGCTGGCCGCAGCGTGCGGTGTGCTATCGCTATTGAGCGCGGCGTGGCTTACGGCCAAGCAAACGCATTCGCCGCGCGGCCGCTGGGGCTGGGTGTTGTTGTGTGGCGTGATCGGTCTGCCGGCGCTGGCCAGTCTGTGGCTCATGTACCCGCGGCGCGAAGTCCTGCCGGTGGCCGCCTGAATGACGATGTTCCGAATCCTGTGTGGCACGCAGGTGCTGTGCGCGCTGCTGCTTGCGCCCCGCGCTGTATCTGCGCAGGCCGCACAAAGTCTACGCACGGCGGCTATCGCAGAGCGTGAATTGCCGCGTGCGCCGCGCCTGCCGCGTACGGCCTTCCTCGAGAATCGCACGCTGGTGGCCGCCGAGCTGTCGCCGGCTGGCGATGCGGTGGCGTACCTGCGTGAGCAGAAGGATTCGCGCGCGCTGTGGCTGCTGCCGGCCGGTGGCGGCGACGCGCGCATGCTGGTGGGCAGCACGCAGGCCGACCAGGTGATGTGGTCGCGCGATGGTAGATGGTTGTTTCTGCGCGCATCGCGTGTGCTCACCATCGTTGGTACCGATGGTCGCACCGGTGTGCGTGTGCCATTGGGCGGCAGCGAACGGCGACGGGTGATCAAGCTCGATCCCTCGCAGCCGGCCGCGGTGCTGCTGGGTGAACGTGTCGCTGCCGGCAAGGGCGAACGCTGGCGTGTGGTGCGCATGGACGCACAGGGCAAGCGTACCGTGCTGCGCGAGGACGCGCGCTGGATTCACGATGTCGCGTTTGATGCACAGGGCCGCGTCGTCGCGCTGACGCGCTTCGAAGGTGCTTTCGACGCGCTGTATCGTGTTCGCGGCGACGGCAGCATACGTGAGGCGCTACGTCTGCAGCCGATGCAGCGGCTGAACCTGCTGACGGTGCGCGCCGACGGCAGCCTGCTCATGACGGGCAATGCCGGCGACGGAAGCGATGGCAAATTCCGCCGCGTGCTGCGGTTGGACACGAACAACACGTTGCAGACGCTGCACCACGATCCGCGCGGGGAGGCCGACCTCGATGGCGTGGTGGTCGATCCGCGCACGCAGGAGCCGCTGGCGGCGAGCTACCGCAGCACCATCGCCGCGACCTATGGCATTGACGACGCGCAGGCCATCGTCACTGCCATCGCGAAGAAATTCCCGGGTCGCGATATCGACCTGCAAGCCGGAAACGGCCCGTCGGCGCACTGGCTGGTGAGCGAACGCGCGCCGACGCTGCGTGATGCGCGCTGGTACCTGTACGACTCGCGCACCGGGAATCTCCGGCGCATCCTGGATGACCCCGGCATCACCGCCGGTTCGCCGCCGGAAACTGCGCTCGCGCGCAAGCTCGCCATCGCCTACACCGCTTCCGATGGCACGCGTGTGCACGGCTTCGTGCTGCTGCCGCCGGGCGTGGACGCCGCGCGTGCGCCACTCATCACACATGTGCACGGTGGCCCGGCCAATCATTTCCGCGCCGGCTACGATGGGACCGCGCAGTTTCTCGCCAACCGCGGCTACGTGGTGTTCCAGTCGAACTTCCGCGGCTCCACCGGACATGGACTCGCGTACACGTTCGCGCCCAACGGCGACTATGGGAACGGCCGAGTGCAGCAGGATATCGTGGAAGGCGTGCGCTGGCTGCTG
>NZ_DASWXE010000066.1:0-14705 GCF_036405635.1 Gemmatimonas sp.
GCCGCCGCATCGGGCGCCGCCTGGGTGGCATCGCTCATGAGCTGGTCGAGGCGATCGAGATACTCGACCGCTTCCTTCTGGAAGAACTCGATGAGGGCCTGCGGTGCACTCATGCGGAACCCGCTCCTGGGGAAGGGCTGGAGAGAAGCAACACGACCTGAAAGCCTTCAGAGCCTGCTAGAACCGATCAGCTGCGCGCGCGTCGTCCATCATCACGCGAATCTCGCGAACTGCCGACTCGAGTCCCACAAAGATGGCGCGTCCCACGATGGCGTGCCCGATGTTGAGCTCCTCGATCTCGGGGATCGCCGCCACCGGTCCGACGTTGGCGATGGACAGGCCATGGCCGGCGTGCACGGCAATGCCGATGGCACCGCCGTGGGCAGCCGCCTCACGCAGGGCCCGCAGGGGGGCCGGATCGCGCGGGGCGTGCGCGTACTGTCCCGTGTGCAACTCCACGGCGTCGGCCCCGATGCGAAGGCTCACATCGACCGCCTCACGCTCCGGGTCGATGAACAGGCTCGAGCGGATGCCAGCTGCACGCAGGCGCACGATGGCGTCGCGCAGCATCGCCTCGTGACGGATCACGTCCAGCCCACCTTCGGTCGTAATCTCCTCACGACGCTCGGGCACCAGTGTCACCTGGGCGGGCCGAAGTGTTTCGGCGAGCGAGAGCATGTCGTCAGTAGTGGCGCACTCGAAGTTGAGCAGCGTGGTGACCTGCGCCATCAGGCGATGAATATCGTCGTCCTGAATGTGGCGTCGGTCTTCGCGAAGGTGGGCGGTGATCCCATCGGCGCCGGCGCGCTCACACACGAGCGCTGCGGCTACCGGATCAGGCTCCTGTCCACGGCGGGCCTGCCTGACGGTGGCCACATGATCGATGTTCACGTAGAGACGCTGGTAGCGAAGATCCATCTGCGGGGTAAGCCTCGGAATCCCGGTGGGGTGCCCAGTTGCGGTGGTACGGATAGGTTAGCAGCGTGAGCAGCACGCGGTAGTTCACGCCTCACATCAGGCAGAAAGGAGGCCCTGGTGCCCGGAACAATATCGAACGATCGGCGCGATGCAGGACGCAGCGCGCCGCGGATCCTGCGCCAGTCACTCGCGGCGGCGACAGCCATGCTGTTGCTCAGCGCCTGCGCGAAGCAGGCGGTGTCGACCACGACCAACCTGCCGGGGGCCGCACCGGTGCCGTCGGTGACCAACGACGACCCGTCCACGTTTGGCAGCTCCACCCCCAAGGGAGCCATCGACGGGTTTCTCAAGGCCGTGAATGCACAGGACCTGCAGGGCATGGCGGCCCTCTGGGGCAATACCAAGGGCCTGGCGCGCGATCAGTTCAAGCGCGAGGAGCTCGAGAAGCGGCTCATCGTCATGCAGTGCCTGATTCAGCATGACAAGGCCACCTATCCGGAAGACCGCGCACGGCTGGTGACCGGCGGGCGTCAGGAATTCCTGGTGGAATTGACCAAGCGCGGTGCATCCGCCCGCACCTCCTTCACGACGGTGCAGGGCCCCGGTGGCCGCTGGCTCGTGGAAGACGTGGACGTGGCCAAGCTGCGCGATTTCTGCCGCTGACCTCCGCCTGATCGCGGCCCGGAAGCCAGCCCAAACGACCCGGGCTGGCTCCGCTGGACACGCCGACTAGTATTCGGATAGTTCGACGAGGACACCACCGGTCGCACTGGGATGGAGGAAGGCGATACGCTTTCCCTCCGCTCCGATGCGCGGCGTTTCGTCGATGAGTCGGAGCCCGGCGTCGCGGCACTTCTGCAGTGTGCCGTCGAGGTCGTCCACCGCAAAGCAGACGTGATGAATGCCCGGGCCCCGCTTGGCGACGTACTTGCCGATGGGGGTGTCTTCGGACTGTGCCTGCAGTAGCTCCACCAGCGATTCCCCGGCGGCCAGCCCCACGATCGAGGCACCGTCGGCGTCGTCGAGGGGTACTTCAGGCATGCCGAGCACATCTCGGTAGAAGGGGAGCAACTCGTCGAGGGCACGGACGGCAATGCCGATATGGGCGATGCTCGTGCCGCGGCGAATGGAATCGGTCATGGTCGGTCGAGGGATCGGGTGTGACAGGTCCCGTATTCTAAACGGAGCACACGATGGCCAACGCAGTGGAAGTGAAGGACGATACGTGGGCGAGCGAAATCGAGCAGCATGAAGGGCTCGCCGTGGTCGATTTCTGGGCGACGTGGTGCGCGCCCTGCCGTATGATCGCGCCGATCGTCGAGCAGTTGGCGACGGAGTACGCCGGTCAGGCCAAGGTGGCCAAGCTCGACGTGGACAACAACCAGCGGACGGCCGCGCGCTTCAACGTGCGTTCCATCCCGACCATCCTGTTCTTCAAGGACGGCAAGCTGGTGGACCAGGTGGTGGGTGCGGTCCCGCGTCCGGCCCTGGAAGCGAAGTTCAAGGAGCACGTCTGAGCGGTTCTGGCACCGACGGGGCGGTTGGGCAGGAAGCACGCGCTTCCGACCTGACCGCCCAGGCGGTGGCCCTGTGGCCTGAATCAATCACCAAGGGGGCGCTGCACATCGTCAGCACCCCCATTGGTCATTTAGGGGACATCACGCTGCGCGCGCTCGCCGTGCTGCAGCAGGCGGCGCTGATCTGCTGCGAAGACACGCGTCACGCCCGGCCGCTGCTCGACCGCTACGGCATCGGCACCCCCACGCAGGCCCTGCACGAGCACAATGAGGCGAGCGTCACCCCCCGACTCGTCGAACGGCTGCGGGCCGGTGAAGCCATCGCCCTGATCAGCGACGCGGGAACACCTCTCGTGTCCGATCCGGGGGGGCGTCTGGTGGATGCGGTCACGTCCGCCGAGCTGCGCGTCGTCCCCATCCCGGGCGCTTCGGCCACGCTGGCGGCCCTCGTGGCATCCGGACTCGCGCCTCATCCCTTCACCGTACTCGGCTTCCTCGAGCGCAAAGGCAAGGACCGCGAGAATCAGCTCGCCCTCGCCACACGTCTGCCACACAGCGTGGTGCTGTTCGAATCACCGAACCGTTTGGTGGACACATTGCGTGCCATCGCGGAGATTACCGGTGGGCAGCGTCACGTGGCCGTCGCACGGGAGTTGACCAAGCATTTCGAGGAAGTTCGCCGCGGAACGCTCACGGAGGTCGCCGCGTATTACGAGGCGACTCCTCCACGCGGGGAAATCGTGTTGGTCCTGGCTGGTGCCGTTGCGGAGGAGGCGTCGGAAGACGGCTTGCGCGCGGTCGCCGATGCCCTGCGTGAGCAAGGCTTCCGCCCGCGCGACATCGTGCGGACGCTGATGGACGAACACGGCGCCAGTCGTAATCTCGCCTACCGTCTCGCTCACGACACCTGATCCGTTATGCGGTCGCCCATGCGGTCTTCGCAGCGCTTCGCCCGGTGGTCCCTGTTCGTGGTCTGCGCGCTGTTGCCGCTGGCCACGATGGCATTTCGCGGCCCCGGACGACTCGCGATCGCACGCCTGCAATACGAAGGCGGTGGTGACTGGTACGGCAACCCGTCCAGTCTGCCGAACCTGATCAAGGCCATCACCGATCGCACGTCGCTCCCCATCGAGCGCACGGAAGCCAAGGTCAAGCTCACCGACTCCTCGCTGTTCGACTACCCGTTCCTGCACATGACGGGGCACGGCGAGGTGAAGTTCTCCGACACCGAAGTGAAGCGCCTGCGCGAGTACCTCACGCGCGGCGGCTTCCTGCATGCCGATGACAACTACGGGCTCGATGACACCTTCCGCCGCGAGATGGCGAAGGTGTTCCCCGATCGCCCGCTGGTCGAGGTGCCGTACTCGCACCCGATCTACCATCTCGTCTACGATTTCCAGAACGGGCCGCCAAAGGTGCATGAGCATGACGGCAAGCCCGCGAAGGGGTATGGCATCTTCATCGGCAACCGGCTTGCGGTCTACTACACCTTCTCGACGGATCTCGGGAACGGTTGGGAAGACGTGGGCACCTATGCCGACCCGCCCGTGCTGCACGAACAGGCCCTGCGCCTGGGCGTGAACCTGTTCACGTACGCGGCCACCAGCCGCGTGCAGCCGTGATCCCGCAGTTTTTCATCGAGTCGACGAGAGCAAGCCAGGCATGACTGCACCAGCGCTGCGCATGAACGGAGGGGCGTCGAATGGCGCCGCCGGAACGACGCTCGATGCCCGCCTGTCCGGCGAACAACGCGCGTTGCACCTGCGGGCGACCAGCGGCGCGGTGCTCATCACCGTGGCGATGATGCTGGTCGTGCTGGCGGTGCTGGTGTTCGCCTTGGGCGATGGCCGTTGGATGACCTGGCCGCGCGTCGTTCCTGCGCTGGGCTGGATCCTGGCCATTGGCGGCGCCGCCGCAGTGGCCCGTTGGCGCCACCAGCAACACGTGACGCAGCTCTCGGTGTCGGCGCTGGCCGGCACCATCGAACGTGAGCAGCAGCTGCGCGCTGGTTCCCTGCGTGGCGCACTCGAAGTGGCGTCGTCCGGTGTGCTTGGTGCGCGTGCGGCAGAAGATGTGGCGGCCCGCCTCAAGGCCGGGCAGCTGGCGCCGGAAGCGGCGCGCCAGTTTTCGAAAGAGGCGGTGATTGGCGGGGCGCTCGCCCTCGCCGGATTGCTGATGGTGGTGATGGCCGCCCGTGTCTCGCCCGACGGCCTCGCGGCGGTGCAGCACCCGGTGCGGGCGTGGAATGGCACGCTGCTGCCGGCCCTCGCCTTCGAGCGTGTGCCGGCCAGCGTGCCGCGTGGCATGCCACTCACGCTGCGCATCGTGGCGTCAGGGCGGTCCGAAATCGTGGTGTCGCGGCGTGCCGAAGGCGAAGCCTGGCGCGACACGACGCTGTCCGTTTCAGCATCCGGTGTTGTGCCGTTCGCCCTCGGCCCCGTGCGCGCCAAGACACTCATTCGGGTGAACGACGGGCGCGCGCCGGAACTCGCAGCGCAGCTCGTCGTGGAAGATCGTGGCTGGATCGGTGATGTTGCGCTGCGTGCCCAGTATCCCGCGTATCTCGGTCGCGCCGAAGAGACGTTGGAGCCGGTGCCGCCACTGCGTGTGCCGCGTGGCACGCGCGTGCATGTGCATGTCACCCTGCGCGGCGGTGCGCGTGCGGCGTTCCTGACGAATGGCCGCGACACGATCGCACTCGGCACGTCGACCGAAACGACCAAGGATGTGGTGCCGGCAACGGGCGCCATCGTGATCGATCGCGACGAACAGTGGCGCTGGGGCGCATCGGCCACGCCGCGCGCCGACGGTGCCGTGCTGCCGCCGGAACTGCCTGATGCGCTGCCGTTCACCATCATTCCCGACATGCCACCGTCGGTGAGCATCGTCGCGCCGGTGACCGATACGGCCATTGGTCCAACCGGTTCGGTGCCGGTGATTGTCATGGCGGGCGACGATCATGGGGTGGGGCGTATCCACCTGCAGGTCTGGCGTGAAGCCGCCGCAGGTGACGGCAGCGGCGCGCGCGAGCGCATCGATGTCGCGGCACCCGCGTCGCCGGTGTTCGAAGGGGGCGCCACGCTCTCGCTCGATGGGCGCGGCTTGTTGCCCGGTGACAAGCTGCACGTGACCGCGATCGCCACCGACGATTCGCCGTGGCGTCAGCAGTCGCAGAGCGCAGAAGTCATCCTGCGTGTGCCCACGCTGTCGGAGCAGCGCGCGATTGCACGAGCGATGGCCGATTCACTGGCCGCCCGTGCGCAGCAGCTCGCGCAGCAGGAGCGCCGTCTGCAGCAGAACACCAGCGACGCGTCACGCAGTCGTGAACTGCAGGGCTCCAACGAACAGACGGGCGGTTCCAAGAGCGACGGGGCCAAGAGCCAGTCGATGACGTTCTCGGCGGCCGAGAAGGCCAAGCAGTTGGCGCAGGAGCAGCAGCAGCTCGGCGCGAAGGTCGACTCACTGCGCCAGAACGCGAAGGAGCTGGAATCGCGGCTCAAGAACGCCAACGCACTCGACACTGCACTGGCGGGGCGCATGCGCGACATTCAAAAGATGCTGCGCGATGCCATGACGCCCGAGATGCAGAAGCAGCTCGAGGCCCTGAACAAGAGCAGCGATCGGCTGAGCGGTACGGAAGCGCAGCAGTCCATGCAGCAGTTGTCGGAGCAGCAGAAGCAGATGCGCGAGCAGTTGGAAAAGAGCGCCGAGATGTTGAAGCGCGCCGCACTCGAAGGTGCGATGCAGACGCTGCGTGATGATGCGCGCGACCTGGCCAAGGCGCAGCAGCAGCTCGCCAACCAGTTGGAAGGCAAGCCGCGTCAGGGGCAGCAGAATGGCCAGCCGCAGAGCGGTCAGCAGCAAGGCGCTCAACAGGGAGCGCAGCAGCAAGGCCCTCAGGATTCGCGAGCGCTTGCCGAACAGACCAAGCAGCTTGAACGCGAAGTGGAATCGCTGGCCAAGCGGTTGCAGGAGTCTGGCGCGCGTGAAGGGGCGACCAAGACTCGCGAAGCGCAGCCGATGGTGAATCAGGCGTCCGAGGCGATGCAGAAGGCCGCGCAGGAGCAGGCGCAGCAACAGGCCCAGCAGCGTGCGATGGATCAGGCGCAGCAGCGCGCACAGCAGATGGCCCAACAGCAGCAGGGCCAGCAAGGTCAACAGGGCCAGCAAGGCCAGCAGCAACAGGGACAACAAGGTCAGCAGGGTCAACAGCAGCCCGGCCAGCAGGGTCAGCAAGGGCAGCAACAGCAGGGCCAGCAAGGCCGTCAGGGGCAGCAAGGACAGCAGGGTCAGGGCGGTCAGCAGGGACAACAAGGCCAGCAGCAGGCCGGCCAGCAGGGACAACAGGGCCAGCAAGGTCAGCAAGGCGGCGCCGGTGATCAGGCACGCCGGGCAGCCGACGCCATGGACAAAGCCGCTCAGCAACTCGCCGCCGCGCGTGATGCACAGGTGAACGAGTGGAAGGGGCAGCTCTCCGATCAGCTCGACCAGTCCATCAACGAGACCATGCAGCTCGCGCGGCAGCAGGCCGATCTCGAACAGCGCATGCGTCAGGGGCAGCAGGGCCAGCCAGGTCAGCAAGGGATGGCCGGTGAGCAGAGTGCGTTGCAGCAGGGCGTGCAGCAGGCGGCGGAACGCCTCGAGCAGGCTGGTCGCACGTCATCGCTGCTCTCCCAGCGTTCGCAGAAGGCGATGGGTGATGCGCAGCGCCGCGTGCAGCAGGCGACGCAGGCCATGCAGCAACAGAGTCAGCCGGGCGGCAACGAGCAGGCACAGAACGCGATGAAGGATGCGGCCGAAGCGCTGAACCAGGCGCTCAGCTCCCTCGTGCGTGACCGCGAGAAGGTCAACGGTGCGCAGTCGGCGTCGGGCTTCCAGGAGATGATGGATCAGCTCAAGCAGCTGGCCCAGCAGCAGGGGCAGCTCAACAACCAGATGCAGGGCCTCAACATGATGCCGGGCGGCGCCAAGGGCGATCAGGCGCAACAGCAGGCACGGGTGCTGGCGAAGCAGCAGCGTGCCGTCGCGCGTGATCTCATGGACGTGGCCGATGCCGACCAGACCGGTCGCACCGATGCTTTGGCCCGTGAGGCGCAGACGCTGGCGCAACAGATTGAACGCGGCGGTGTCGACCCGAACACCGCAGCGCGTCAGCAGCAGTTGTATCGTCGTCTGCTGGATGCCGGTCGTTTCCTGGAGCAGGACGAGCGCGACGATCAGGGCCCGCGTGAAGGCAAGGCTGCCAATGGCAACGGCTCCATGGGTCGTATCGATGGCCCGCAGTCCGGCCGCGCCGCCAACAAGTTCGCACCGCCCACGTGGAACGAGCTGCGTGGTCTTGGCCCCGAAGAGCGTCGCATCGTGATCGAGTACTTCCGTCGACTCAATGGCAGCGCGCCGCAATGATCGCCCGCGACGTCGTGGCCTGGCGCTAGGCGCGGTCATCGCGCTGGCGCTCGCGGCGTCGCGCGCCACTCCGTTGTTCGCACAATCCGGCGGCACCGCCACTGCGACCTTTGCTGCGGCGGATACCACCGATGCGCTATCGCGCGCGATGGACGCCGAGGACAAGGGTGAGTTCAAGCGCGCCGGCGCGGCCTATCGGGAGGTGCTGCAGAAAGCATTGGCGGTCACGCCGCCCGATGGCGACCGCATCGCGCTCGCCATGCTGGGCTTCGAGCGCGTGATGAACGAGCAAGGACTACTCGATTCCATCGTGCCGGTGACCGAGCGTGTCCTCACGTTTCGCCCGACCGACCCCACGGCGCGTACGGTGCTGCTGCGCACGCTCACCTCGCTCGCCCGTGACGATCAGGCCCGCGACGCTTTCCTCGGCTGGCGGCGAGCCAGCCCCGGTGATGCCGCGCCATATCGCGAGTATGCACGCCTGTTGCTGCAGCGCGGCCGTTCACTCGCCGCCGATTCCATACTCGGTGACGCCGCGAGACTGCTCGGTCGCAATGCCGCGCTGTCCGGAGAGACGGCGCAGCTCAACGTCTCACTCAATCGCTGGGAAGCGGCCGCAAAATCGTACCGCGACGCGTTGACGAACCAGCCGTGGCTCGAGACAGCGGGGCTTTATGGGATGCAGCGCGCGCCGGTTGCGGCGCGTGACTCCATTCGCGCGGTGCTTTCCGCCGAGCCGGCCTCGTTGCGTCCGCGTCGCCTGCTGGCATCGCTGGAAACGGCGTGGGGAGAACCCCGGCGTGCGTGGGCGGCGATCGGCGCGTTGCCGCCAGACGATTCCACACTTGCCGCATGGCGCGAGTTCGGCGAGCATGCCGAACAGACATCGTCATGGCTGGTGGCACGGGACGCATGGAGCGCGATTTTCGCGCGTAACCCCGGTTCGCTGGAAGCACAGCGTCGTGCGGCCGATGCGGCACTCCGGGCTGGAGATGCCACTGGCGCCCTCACGTTGTTGCGGGCACCGTCCACGGCGGATGAACGTGCCCGCAAGCAGGCACTGCTCGGCCTCGAACTCGCAGCCCTCGGTGAACTGGGGCGGATGCCAGAGGCGCAGGCCCTGCTCGAACGCGATGGCAAAGCCCTCGATCTCAATGCGCGAGCGGCGATCGCGCGGCCATTGGTGATGGGGTGGCTGCGTGCCGGCGATCTCACGCGCGCGCGCGCGGCGATGGCCGGTACGGATCTCGAGGAAGACGACGAGATGGTCGGCTGGATCGCGCTCTACGACGGCGATCTCGCCACGGCGCGCAAGCGGCTTGTCCGCGCTGCATCGCAGCGTACGGAGCTGGTGGATGCACTGGGGCTGTTGGCGCGCATCCGCCTGGATCGGTCGCCCATGCTCGGGGCGGCGTTTCTCGCCATTGCCAAGCGGGATTCGGCGGGCGCCGCGAAGATGATGGTGACGCTCGCCGATTCGGTGGGAACGGCAGCGCCGGCGGTGCTCGCCCACGCCGCGCGCCTCATGCCTGCGGCGAATGCGCCAACGTTGTGGGATCGTATTGTGCGCGAATATCCCAAGAGCCCCGAAGCCCCGGAGTCGTTGCTCGCCTGGGCGCGCGTGCTGCGTGACGCCGGTGACAAGCCCGGCGCGGTGGCGAAGCTCGAACAGATGCTCGTGGAGTACACAGACAGTGCGCTGGCTCCGCAGGGCCGTCGCGAACTGGAACGCCTCAAGGGGCAGGTGCCGCCGGGCAATGTTGCCGGTGGCATGCTGGCGCCCGTGTCTAGATTCCCCTGATGTCCATGACTCACTCCAGATCCACGGCGCGACACTGGTCGGCTTTGCCGGTATGGCACATGCTGGCGGTACTGCTCGTCGTGCTGTCGGCTCGCTCCGTCGCGGCGCAGCATCTGCTGCTGCCCATGGACGACGCCCAGCGCAATCATCTCAAGGCGTACGGCGTGACGTACACCGCCATCAAGGGCGGGCAGAAGGCGGAGTGGTTGCTCAACTACCGCGGTGGCGCTTTCCTGCTGCCCGATGTGCCCGACCTGCGCAAGAAGGCCGCGCTCGATGGTGTGTCGGTAGAGGCGATGACGGACGCGCAGGTGGCCGCTGCACGCGCGGAAATTGCCGGCGGCAACATGGATGCCGTGGTGCTCGAGCGGGCCCCCCGAATTGCGATCTATCGTCCGGTCGACCAGCCACCCTGGGACGATGCCGTCACATTGGCGCTGACCTACGCCGGCATCGAGTTCAGCTCGGTGTGGGATGATGAAGTGATGAAGGGCGACCTGTCCAAGTACGACTGGGTCCACCTCCATCACGAGGACTTCACGGGTCAGTACAACAAGCTCTATCTCGCCTACCGCGATGCCCCCTGGTTCGTGGCGCAGCGCGACAAGGACCTGGCCACCGGTCGTCGGTTCGGCAAGAACGATGTGCCGGGGCTCAAGAAGGGCGTCGCCGAAAACATTCGCGCCTTCGTCGATCGTGGTGGATTTCTGTTTGCGATGTGTGGTGCCACCGAATCACTCGACCTGTCCATCGCCTCGTTGATGGTGGACATCGCCGGGCCGTTCTCCGATGGCACGCCGCCAGCAGCCGATGCCGATGCTCGGCTCGACTGGACGCGCACACTGGCCTTTGCCGGCGCACACGTCGAGCCGTCACCGTACGTGAACGCGCTCAGTGATATCGATGGGCACCAGGTGAACGTGCCGTCGCGTCGTCAGCCGTTGGGGACCTTCTCGTTGTTCGGCTTCAGTGCCAAGCTCGATCCCGTGGCCACGATGCTGGTGCAGGATCATCGCACCGTCATCACCGACTTCTATGGTGTCACCACCAGCTTCAATCGTGCGGTGGTGAAGCCCGGGGTCACTGTGCTCGCACAGGAAGAAGGCGCGCCATGGACCAAGTACCTGCATGGCGACTACGGTAAGGGATCCTGGACCTTCCTCGGCGGTCATGACCCCGAGGACCCGCAGCACGCCATCGGCAGCGCACCCACCGATCTGTCGCTGCATCCGAACTCCCCGGGATACCGTCTCATCCTGAACAACGTCCTCTTCCCGGCCGCCAAGAAGAAGCCGCGCAAGACGTGACCGCACTGTCGTGAGCATGGGTGAAGCGCGGCTGGCCAAGGCGGCCGCCGCGGCGATTCGCACGCAGATCACGTTGCACGGAGGCAATGAGGTCTGCTTTGTGTGCACGGTGGATGCCGACGGCATTCTCACCACCGCACGCAAGGTGGCGGCGGGTGATGTGAGCAGTGTACTGGCTTTGCCGGGGGTGGCGGAGCGCGGTGAACTCCTGCTGCACAACCACCCGTCGGGCGAACTCACGCCCAGCGACGCCGATCTCGAAGTCGCATTCCGGTTGCACGGCAACGGCGTGGGCTTCGGCATCGTCAACAATCAGGCCACGCGTGTGTACATCGTGGCCGAGGTGCCGCGCGGTAAGCAGGTCGTGCCCGTCGATCCCGATGCGGTCGATGTGGCCCTCGGTCCGTACGGCCTGGTCGCGCAGGCTATGCGCGGCGTGTACGGTGTGCGTGACTACGAAGACCGCCCCAGTCAGCGCGCGATGGCTACGGCCGTCACAACCACCTTCAATCAGGGTGGCGTGGCCTTGCTCGAAGCCGGCACCGGCGTCGGCAAGTCTTTGGGCTATCTCGTACCGGCGCTGCGATGGGCTGCCGCGAATGGTGAACGCACCGTGGTGTCGACGGCCACGATCACGTTGCAGGAGCAGCTGGTCGCGAAAGACCTGCCGTTTCTGCAACGCGCGCTGTCTGATCAGCCCGTGCGTTTTGCCTTGCTCAAGGGCTGGCGGAACTACCTGTGCCTCAATCGGCTCGCTGTCGCGCAGGGCGCCGGCGCCGCGCTGTTCGACGACAATGTCAGCGATGATGTCGCGACGATTGCCGAATGGGCCACCCGCACCCAGGACGGATCGCTGGCCGATCTGCCCACGGCTCCTCGTGCAGAAGTGTGGGATGAAGTCTCCGCCGAGCCCGACCTGTGTGGGCGTATGAAGTGCGAGCACTACAACGACTGCTTTCTGTTCAAGGCGCGCAAGGAAGCCGCTGCCGCCGATGTCGTCGTCGTGAATCATCATCTGCTGCTGTCTGACGTGGCGGTGCGCCGTCAGGTGCAGAACTGGGATGATTCCGCGGTGTTGCCGGCGTACAAGCGTCTGGTGATCGACGAGGGGCACCATCTCGAGGAGGCCGCGGGTTCACACCTCGGCAGTTCCATCACGCGTCGTGCGTTGTCCCGCCTGTTCAATCGACTCGAACGGCGCGGCAAGGGCTTGCTGCCTACACTGGCCGCCAAGCTCTCTGGCAGGAATGATCTGCTCAGCACAGCCAGCATGGACATGCTGCGCGACAGTGTATTCTCGAGTGTGCTCACGGCGCGTGACCGCACGCAGTTGCTGTTCGAGTTGCTGGGTGCGGTGCTGGAGCAGCAGGGCGGTGGCGTGATGCGGTTGACCGAGTCCTTTCAGGAACTCGATCTCTGGCGCAATGGCATCGCCGATACACTGAAGGAGTTGCTCAACGAGATCGACGCGATCGCGAAAGGCCTCGCCATGGTGCAGACGCGTCTCGAGAGCGATCAGTCGCGTCTCGAAGAGCTGTCGTCCACGCTCAATGAAGTGCGCGCGGTCATCCGTCGCCTGCAGAACGCGGGTGATGCGCTGATGAAGGGACTGATGCCACCGGCAGACGGTCCGGCGGTGGTGCGGTGGATGGAGTTTCAGGGCAAGCCCACGGCACATGAACGCAACCTCGCCGTGCACTGTGTGCCACTCGATCTCGCGCCCGTCTTGCGCGATGACCTGTTCGGTCGCGTGGAGACGGCCGTCGTCACGAGTGCCACGCTCTCCACCGATGGCGGCTTTCAGTTTCTCGAGCGACGTCTCGGCCTGGCAGGCAGCAGCGCACCGGTTCGTTCAGCGATCTTCCCATCGCCGTTCGATTATCCGCGGCAGGCGTTGTTGGTGGTGCCCACCGACCTGCCGGCACCGAATGAGCAGCCGCGTGAACACTTCGCGGCGGTGACACGGCATTTGCACGACTTGGCGCACGCCAGCGACGGTGGGCTGTTTGGCCTGTTCACCAGTCATCGTGACGTGCGCGAGATGGCCGAATGGATGCGTGCACAGGGACTGGCTGGCCGCTGGCCGCTGCTGGTGCATGGCGAGGAGCCGCGCGACCAGTTGCTGCAACGCTTTCGCGAATCCGGACGGGCGATTCTCCTGGGCACCGCCACGTTCTGGGAAGGCATCGACGTGCCGGGGGATGCCTTGCGTGGCCTGCTCATTGCCAAGCTGCCGTTCCGTGTGCCCACCGAGCCCATTGTCGCGGCGCAGTGCGAAGCCATCGATGCGCGTGGTGGCAACGCCTTCGTGGAATACATGCTGCCCCATGCGTCGCTGCGGCTCAAGCAGGGATTCGGGCGATTGATTCGCACCGCCACCGATGCCGGTGTGGTGGTGCTCAGCGATCCGCGCGTGGTCACCAAGCGCTATGGCCGCGCTCTGCTCAATGGCCTGCCACCGGCGCAACGTGTGATCGGCAAGTGGGGTGATATCCGCGCTCAGGTGTCAGCGTTCTACCGGAGCGCGCGGTAAGATTCGTGGGGTGGGCCGTGCACGCACTTGCCACCACCCCGTCAGTCGCCATCACCTCCCGACTCGAATCTGCCAGGAACATGACCGCTCCATCCAAGATCGTGTGTGTGGGTCGCAACTACGTCGCCCATGCCCGTGAAATGGGCAACGACGTCCCAAAGGAGCCGCTGCTCTTCCTCAAGCCGTCATCCTCGATCATTCGCGAGGGGCAACCCATCGTGCTGCATCCGGTGTCGGATCACATCGAGTTCGAAGGCGAGATCGCGGTGGTGCTCGGCGCTCGGTTGTCCAAGGCGGGTTCTGAAGCGGAAGCACGGGCGGCTATCGGTGGCATCGTGGCGTTGAATGACGTCACCGCGCGTGACCTGCAGAAGAACGACGGTCAGTGGGCACGGGCCAAGGGCATGGACACGTTCTGTCCGCTCGGCGTGCCAGGCGCGGTGCCCGACGATCTCGACGGGATCGAGCTCATCACGCGGGTGAATGGTGAGGTGGCGCAGCGGGCCACCGGTGCCGACATGGTGTTCAAGATCCCGTTTCTGCTGCAGTACATCTCACAGTACCTGACTTTGGAGGCGGGGGATATCGTGGCCACCGGCACTCCTGCAGGGACCAAGCGCATCAACCCCGGCGACGTCGTCGAGGTGGAGCTGGTGGGAATCAGTCGTGTGTCCAACCCGGTCGTGGCCGGGTGACGCTCCACAAGCCGGAAATGCCGTCGCAAACCGGCACACCCCGGCTCAAATCGGGTATCTTTGAGTGATGACTCCGCCCCTCCCGCCTTCGCCGTCCAACGACGGAACGGGTCCGACGCACCAGCAGGTGTCATCGGAAGGTGAGGGGCGTGTGCCCACGCGGGCGCGCATCAGCGAGCGCGCCCGCGCCGGCGGTGCCGGGGGCCGTGAGCGCCGCTCACCCAAGCCACTGCTCATCGCGGTTGGTGTGCACGTGGTGGCGGCGCTGGTGGTGGTGCAGGTGCTCACGCTGGGATATGGCATCCCGTCGTGGATGCCGTTTGGCGACGACGGTGTCAATCGCGAAGAGCGGCTGACCTACGTCGAGACGCCGCCCGACAAGCCGAGCAGCACGGTGGCTGAAACACCGGTGCCCGCGCGTACCGCCACACCGGCACCGGTGGCTCCTGCTGCCGCGCCTTCTGCACCGGCCGGTGGTCCTCCCGTTCCCGCGATGCCCGCCGCGCCGCGTGACACCGGACGTGGTGC
>NZ_DASWXE010000067.1:0-5490 GCF_036405635.1 Gemmatimonas sp.
CCGCCGACGCCGGAGGGCACGCGCCAGCATGAGATTGGCCACATTGGCGCAGGCGATGAGCAGCACCACACCGGCCACCACGCTCACCCATACGGCAGTGCGTGATTCGAGTGCCGGCTCGGGGCCTGCGCCAAGCCGCACAGCGCCAACCACAGCACGCGGACGTGCCGCATCGACAGGAGCTGTCTGCGAATTGGATGCCTGCTCGGACCGCCAGCTGCCTTGCAGTGCCCGTGAGGCATCGGTCGAGGCCATCTCGATGGACACGTCAGCCTTGCGGCGTACGAGTACCTGCAGCCAACTCCACGCGTACGCCGTGTGGTAAGTACGTGAGTCGTCGGTGCCTGAGCTGCCGGCAAAGGTGGTGATGGGTATCCACGCCACCGGTGGTGTGGCATCGTTCACGCCGGCATACCCTGGCGGCGCCACGCCGATGATACGGGCGCGCACGTCACCGATCTGCAGCGCCTGACCAAGTACGTCGCCGCCACCGTACTCCGACTGCCAGAAGTCATACGACAGGACGGCAACATCGGCGCCACGTGGAGTGACGTCTTCTTCGGTGGTGAAGAAGCGCCCGCGCGCGGGCTGTGCGTCGAAGAATCCAAAATAGGACGCACTCACGGCGGCAATGCGACGTTCGCGTACCCGGTCCCCTTCGCCTACTGCCAGGTCACGCTCACTGAAGCCGGCAAATGCGGCGAACGACGTGGTGGACGCCTGGAAATCAAGAAAGCGTCGATACGTGGTGCTGGTGCTGGTGCGCGGACCACTGGCGCCCTGCCACTGCCAGTACACCCGATGCACGCTGTCGGGATCGCGCAGGTACGCGAGTGGACGGTACAACAGGCGATCCACCACGCTGAACATGGTCACGTTGGCACCGATGCCCAGTCCGAGCGTCACGATCACCGTGAGTGTGAATCCGGGGGAGCGCCGCAAGCCTCGCCAGGCGTAGTGCACATCGCGCAGCACCGCGTCCAGGATGGGAATGGACCAACGCTCTCGCGCGATCTCGCGGGCACGGGTGACGTTGCCGAGCTGTCGTGACGCGGCATGTCGGGCGTCTTCGGCGCTCAATCCGGTGGCCGCCGCATCGCGTTCGAGTTGCTCGCGATGGAACTGCAGCTCCTCGGCCAGTTCCGCATCGAGTTGCGCCCGACGTCCGCGATCGAGAAAACGCATCAGCCATTCGCGCATGGTCACACCGCCCGCAGGATGCGACGCACGGCCGTCATCAGCTCGGTGAAGCCCTTCTCTTCCTCGCCAAGTTGGCGCAGCCCCAGAGAGGTGATCTCGTAGTAACGCGCGCGTTGGTTGTTGGGCGTGCGTTTCCATTCCGCCGAGATCCAGCCTTTCTGCCGCATACGCTGCAGTGCCGGGTAGAGCGAGCCTTCCTCCACCTGGATGACATCCTGCGACAGGCGCTGGAGATGCTGAGCGATGCCGTAGCCATGCATGGACTGCACCCGCAGCGTCTTGAGAACGAGCAGGTCGAGCAGGCCGGGGAGCAGTTCGCGGCGGGAGGGTGTCATGGGCAGGGGGTAGATGGTCTATGCCCTAGACAGTCCATCCCCTGGTATGGTTTGAACGGGCGTCAGCCCCGTCCGCGCTCCCGCAGGTAGCCATGCCACAGGATGCGTGCCGCGGCGGCGCGCCAGGGGGCCCACCGCTCGGCATGCTGGGTGGCATCTGGTGAGGCGGGGGGCTTGGCCCAGCCATGGGCATCCCGCATGGCGAGATGCAGCGCGAGATCACCAGGCGGCCAGACATCGGGGCGACGCAGCGCAAAAAGCAGATACACCGACGCGGTCCACGGGCCGATGCCGTGCAAGGATGTCAGACGGGTCATGACATCGGCATCCGGCAAGCGGGCGAGCGAGGGCAGGTCGAGTGCGCCGCTCGCCACGTTGGTCGCGAGTCCATGCAGGTAGGCGGCCTTCTGTCGTGTGAGCCCAAGTCCACGCAGTGCATCCACACCGATGTCGGCAACCGGCGCGGCCTGAAAGCCGCCGGGGATCTGCGCATCGAGACGCCGCCAGAGTGTGGCTGCTGCTTCGAGTGAGACCTGCTGCTCGAGGACGATGCGACCCAGCGTGGAGAAGCCTGCTGGCCGTGCCCAGAGTGGTGGCGTCCCGTGACGGGATACGATCGCGGCGAGCGTTGCATCCTGCGTGCTCAGCGACTGCACCGCCGCGGCCAGGGACGCGCGCGTGAGTCGCGATGTCGGTGATGAGGGCGACGAGGGAGGTGTCGGCATGCCGGGCAGAATCTACTCAGCGCTGCGCCAACAGCCTCGCGACCGAGTCGGCGGCCTCACGCCAGCGCCGTGCTTCGGCGGGGCGTCCGGCGCTGTCCAGAACGCGCGCGTAGGTGCGTTGATCACCGAGCACGTCCTGGTTTCCGGCACCGAGCAACCGTCGCTTGGTGGTGAGCCCACTCTCCATCAGGGGGAGTGCCTGCTCGAGTCTGCGCGACAGGAAGTACGCATAACCCAGATTGAAGGCGCTGTTGGCTGTCTCCGGATGGTCGACTCCGAAGGCTTCACGGTGATGTGCATGGGCCTGTGCGTACAACACCGTCGCGTCGGCAATGCGTCCATCGTCGCGGCGCACGTGCGCAAGATTGCGCTCGAACTGCGCGAGACGGGCCGGAGTGATCGGTCGCTTGTTGTACTCCATCTGCAGCACCGAGGCGAGCACATCACCGGCCTCACGAAGCCGTCCCTGCTTTTGCAGCGCTGCGCCGAGGGCACTCAGCGCCGAGAGCGAATCGTTGGTTGTGGTGGTGCGTTCGGCGCGCATGATGTCCAGTGACTCGCGGGCGTGTTGTTCGGCTTCGACCGCCAGTCCCTGATTGAGTCGCACGCTGGCCAGATAGATCAACGCTGCCGCGAGTTCGAGCGCCGGCGGTTCCTGCGCGCTGGTGATGGTGCTGTTGCCGGAGACGAGTGGCCTGCGCAGGCGTACCGCTTCCGCAGCGAGTTCGCCGGCCCGCGTCCAATCGCCAAGCCCAAAGTATGCAGGGGCAATCGCGCTGTAGAGCTGCGCGCGGATTTCCGGCCGGTCGTGCAGACGCTGCTCCATATCGGTGGTGCCACGATCGAGCACATCGTGCAGCGTGGGCACGCCCGATCCCGCCTTGTACGGGTCGGCGTTGGAGAGCACGTCCTTGAGAAACTGCGTCACCTGCACGGCCTTGTCGCGCTCGAGACGCAGCGTCTCTGTCTGGGCGCGCAAGATGGTGGCCTGTTCGCGCAGTTGCCGTGACTGCACGACGGTGAACACCGTGAACGTGCCCGCCAGCATAAGGGACAGTGCCACTGCGGCCAAAGGCACCGGATGACGCGCCGCGAACTTGCGGAGGCGATAGGCCACGGAGTCTCGACGGGCCAATACGGGCAAGCCACGCAGATGCCGGCGCAGGTCGGCGGCCAATGCCTCGGCGGTGGGATAGCGCCGCGAGGGTTCGTCGTCGATGGCGCGGGCGATGATGGTATCGAGATCACCACGCAAGCGACGGGCGCGCCGCGCGCCGTCGGGTTGCGTGCGTGCTGAGGCCGACGCGAGCACACCGTCCTGCGGCAGCGTCCCGGTGAGCAGCTCGTGCAACAGCACGCCAAGCGCGTACACATCGCTCACCGTGGATGACGCGGCGCCGCGCTTCTGTTCAGGCGCGGCGTATGCCGGCGTCATTGGTTGCAGGCCGGGCCGCGTGAGATGGTCGGCGGGCTGCATGCCGCCCGCGTCGAGCAGCTTGGCAATGCCAAAATCGAGCAGCGTGGGGTGTCCCGCTTCCGACACCAGGATATTGGCCGGCTTGAGATCGCGGTGAACCACGAGGCGCGCATGGGCATGCTGCACGGCGTCGGCCACTTCGCAAAACAGCACGAGACGCTGCTCGATGGACAATGCGCGGTCTTTGCACCACACGTCGATGGGCGTGCCGTCGATGAATTCCATGGCCAGCCATGGGATCGTGCCATCGATGCCCACATCGACAAGCCGCGCGATGGCGGGATGGGCCAGCGTGGCGAGGATGCGCTGTTCGTCGCGGAACCGCCGCAGTCCGACGGCGTCCATGGCGTCGGCATGACGCATCAGCTTGAGCGCCGCCCGCATGACCACATCGTTCTCGGAGCGCTCGGCGAGATACACGACCCCCATGCCGCCGCGACCGATCTCGCGCACCAGTTGCCACGCACCAACACTGGATCCCGGGCCGTGTGGGACCGATTCCGGTTCGGTGGTCACGCGCTCGCCGAGCACATCGCGCCACGCCGCCTGCACGGCGGATTTTTCGAGGGGATGCTCCAGCACACCCGCGGCGTCTTCTCCGCACTCCCGCAACCAGGCCAGCGCCGCCTCACCCAGTGCCGGATCGTCGGCGCAGTGCGCGTGCACCACGGCTTCACGTTCTGCCGCGGGCGCGTCGAGCGCGATATCAACCAGATTCTCGAGCCGCTGCCAACGCGCCGCGTCCGCCGCGAAGGACAGCGCTCTCACCGAAGCGGGCGCAATCACGCGATGCTCATGGGCAGGTCCCGCAGCGCCCCATGCAGCCAGCCGCGCGCTTTCACCCAGTCACGGCGTACCGTGCGTTCGGTGATGCCCAGGGCCTCAGCGGTCTCGAGTTCGGTCAGTCCGCCGAAATAGCGACACTCCACGACCTGCGCGAGGCGCGGCGCAAACTGCGCCAGTTCGTCCAGCGCATCGTCCAGCGCGACCAGGTCGGCATCCCGCTCCGATTGGCCGTTGATGCCGTCGTCGAGTGTGACCGGAGTCTGCGCGCGTCCGCGCTTTTCGGTACGGCGCCGGCGCAGGTGGTCGATGAGTACGCGTCGCATCATGCCGGCCGCGGCCGCCAGGAAAAGCGGACGGTCGGACCAGGACGTGCGCTGCTGCGTGACCAGCCGCAGGAACGTCTCATGCAATACCGCGCGCGTATCGAGCGTAGCCACGTTTCCCGCACGCCGCAGTTCACGGCGTGCGATACGGAGCAGCTCGGCATAGTGCACACTGGCGAGCTGATCCAGAGGAGTGGCAACGGGCACGTCCACACGCGCGGGGCCTTCGACCATCATGTCGCCTGCGATGTCCGGTTCCTGTGAGTCTTCACGCGATGTCGAGAGGGTCGCGAATCGTGACGCGCACTTCGCCAACATGTGTCCGGCTTCCAGCCGCGGCAATGGCGGAGCCGCGTCCGTTTGTGATGTGACGAACATCGCACATCTGCGCGATCTCCAACGCAAGTCACGGAGAGACCGGGATGCCAGCGAAAAAGACACGGGCGACGTTCGAGCGTGTCGCCAAGGTGAACACGATCGGTGACGCGGTTGGTGCGGCCGGCACCGCCGTCGACACGTCGCAGCTCGCGCCGATGTTGGTGAAGGCGCGTCGTCCCGACGACCTCATGGTCGCCGACATCTGGCTGCACAACCTGCGAGTTGTCACCGGCGCGAACCCCACGCTGGCCCGTCGTGATGCCTCG
>NZ_DASWXE010000068.1:0-16867 GCF_036405635.1 Gemmatimonas sp.
CTGGCGGGGCCGGTGGTGCCAACATGCAGGGGCTGCTCGCGGCTGCGATGAAGCTGGTGCAGCAGCAGGGCGGGCTCGAGGGCATCGTGCAGAAGCTGCAGTCAGGTGGTCTGGGCGATGTGGTGCAGTCGTGGATCGGCACGGGTGCCAACGCACCGGTGACGGGCACGCAGCTGCAGAACGCGCTGGGCAGCGATGCGGTGCAGCAGGTGGCCGCGCAGGCCGGTGTGTCTCCTGAGGCGGCGAGCAACGGTCTGGCGTCGGTACTGCCGGAACTCGTGAATCAGTTGACGCCGGGTGGCGCGCTGCCGGCGAACAGCGGTGACCTGCTCAAGTCGGTCATGGGAATGTTGAACCGCTGACAGCGGTACAGCGGGGGGAACACAGATTGCGCAGATCCAACCCACAAACGCACAGATACCACAACGGCAAGAAACGATGGAAACAGCCTGTGAGTAGCACGTACCCATTCACCGGCTGTATCTGTGCTTTTGGTGTTGCATATCTGCGCAATCTGTGTTCCCCCCGCTGTTTGTTTTTGTCGATTCAGTGATAGTCGTGCCGCGGCACGTAGTGTTCACCACTGCCCAGTTTGAGTGCGCGGAACTGTTTGGCGCGGATGTTCACCACGCCGCTCACCACTTGCAGAGTGCCGCGAATGAGCAGAAGCGGCTCCTTGGAAATGAGCTCAGACTGCGGTGCAAACCGGTCCGGCGTGATGATGATGTTGAGCATGCCGGTTTCGTCTTCGAGTGTGAGAAAGACGAACCCCTTGGCCGTGGGTGGGCGCTGACGGCAGATCACGACACCGGCAATGGCCACGGTTTCGCCGTCCTTGCCGCGGAGGATGACATCTGCCACAGTGCGCACGCCATGCGGAGACAGCACCGGACGCGCGTGTTTCATCGGATGGCCCACCAATGACACGCCGGTCATCCGATAGTCGGCTTCGGTGAGCTCCACGGGTGTGCAGGCGGCAAGTGATGTTGGAGGTGGGGCCTGCCGCGGCGGTGCGAGCGGAAGTGGTGGCTCCTTGGTCATGGCCAGCACTTCCCACAGCGCTACGCGACGGCGACGTTCTGCAGGCTCGTGCGCAAACATGCTGTCCAGGGCGCCCGCTTCGGCGAGGGCGCGCCAACCACGGGCGTCGAGTGTTACGCGGGACACGGCATCCTGAATGCTGCGAAAGGGGCCATCGGCGAGTGCCGCTTCGAGGGTCTGTTTCGCTTTTGATCCGAGATTGCGTATGAGACGCACGCCAAGCCGAACCGCGACGTGTTCGACCGGCGGTTGTGTGGGCGTGGTGTCGTGGCGTGGTCCCCAGAGAATGGTGCCGTCGTTTGGCATGAGCGTGCGTCCATCGGGCAGCTCGAGGGAATGATCCCAGCCACTGCGCATCAGGTCGATGGGGCGCACCTCGACGCCATGCCGTTTGGCGTCTTCGATCAGTGTGCCGGGCGCGTAAAATCCCATGGGTTGCGCGTTGAGAATGGCGCAGAGGTATTCCGGCGCATAGTGGTAGCGCAGATAGGCGGTGGCGTAGACGATGAGTGCAAAACTGGCCGCGTGGCTCTCGGGAAAACCGAATGCGGCGAAACCGTTGATCTGGTGGCAGATGCGATCGATGACGGAAGCGTCAACGCCTCTGTTCTCCATACCAGCCCGCAGTTGTACTTCGACCTTCTTCATGCGGACCTTTGAGCGCTTGTGCCCCATGGTCTTTCGCAACTCATCGGCCTGTACTTGCGTGAAGTCCGCCATCTTGATGGCCACCTGCATCGCCTGTTCCTGAAAGATCGGCACACCGAGCGTGCGCTCGAGAATCGGGATGACATCCGGATGCGGATAGTCAATCGCTTCGATCTTGGCACGCCGTCGCAGATAGGGATGCACCATCTGCCCCTGAATCGGCCCCGGACGAATGAGCGCCACCTCCACCACGAGATCGTAGAAACAGCGCGGCTGCAGGCGTGGCAGGGTGCTCATCTGCGCCCGGCTTTCGATCTGAAACACGCCCACCGTATCCGCACGGCACATGGTGTCATAGACCTTCTCATCGTTCATGTCGAAGTGTGCCATGTCGATATGTTTGTCTTTGGTGTGCCGGAGGTAGCGCAGGCAATCCTGCACCACGGTGAGCATGCCAAGTCCCAGCAGGTCGATCTTGAACATGCCCACGGGACCGAGATCGTCCTTCTCCCACTGAATGACCGTGCGCTCGGCCATGGATGCCGGTTCGATGGGCACGAGGGAGCCGAGCGGTTCGTCGGACAAGACAAATCCACCGACGTGAATGGAGCGATGGCGCGGGAGCTCGTGCAGCCCTTCCATGACTGGTGCCAACTGCTGCACACGCGGATCCGTGAGATCGAAACCCGCCGCGGTCAATCGGCTTTGGCCGTCTTCCGTCTTGAACAGCTCTGCGGTGGTCTGATCGCCATAGCGGTCGCTGAACTCGGCCAGCGTATCACCCTGCTGCGGTGAGAACCCCAGCACCCGTGCGGCGTCACGCGCCGCACTGCGGCCACCCCAGGTGATCTGTTCACACACCATGGCGGCGTGTTCACGACCGAAGTGGTTGTAGACGTGCTGCAGAATGCGCTCGCGGTCCCGGTGTGCGAAGTCGATGTCGATGTCGGGTTCTTCGGTTTTGTCGTCGCCGAGGAATCGCTCGAAGAGCAGGCCGAAGTAGATCGGGTCGATCGGCGTGATGCCGAGGCAGTAGCAGACGGCGGAACTGGCGGCAGAGCCGCGTCCCTGACAGAGAATGCCATCGCTGCGTGCCTGTCGTACGATGCGCCAGACGGTGAGGAAGAAGGTGGCGCAGTCACGCTTGCGAATGGCCTCCAGTTCGTGCGCGATCTGCTGACGATGTATGTCCGAGAACCCATCTCCCCAGCGTTCACGGGCTCCGGTGAGCACGGTCTCTTCGAGGAATGCATCCGGCGTGATGCCTGATGGCAGTGGAAACGGGGGCATGTTCGGCTTGAGTCCCGCGAGCCTGAATGTGCAGCGCTCGGCGATGGTCACTGTCGCTTTCACCCCCTCCTCCATGCCCCGCCAGCGCTGATAAATGAGCCGCGGATCTTTCAGCGCCCACTCCGCGTTGGGTCGCAAGCGCGTGCCCATCTCGTCGAGCGTACGCTGATGACGCAGGGCGCTCAGCGCGTCGTGTACAATGCGCTCCTCTGGTGTCGCGTAATACACGTTGTTGGTCACCACCCACGGCACGCCGAGCCACCTGGCGAGCGGAATCATCTGCTCCACGAGCGCACGCTCTTCCGGCAGGCGATGATCCCAGCACTCGATGGCGAGGTGTTTGCCGAAGATGGAGTACAACTCCTGCGCTGCTTCGAAGGCTTCGTGTGGGCGGCCTTCCGTAAGCAATTGCGGAATCCATCCACGCGGACCGCCGGTGAGCGCCGTGACACCCGTCGCATGCTGACGGAGCATGGCCAATGGCACACTGGGGCTTCCACGCTCGCTGTCCATGCGCGCACGTGTGACCAGTGTCGAGATGTTGCGATAACCTTCCCGCGTCTCGGCCAGCAGTACCAGTTGTGTACGACGATCCCCGCGCTGCCCATCGAGATGCGGCATGCGCACGGTGAGCTCCACGCCCAGGATGGCGTCGAGATTGTGTTCGCGGCCGGCCACACCGAACTGCACGATGCCGCCCATCTCGTCGTGATCCGTGAGAGCGAGAGCCTTGTAGCCGAAACTTGCGGCGCGCGTGACGAGCTGCTCCGGCAAGGAGGCACCATCGAGCAGCGAAAACGCCGAATGGCAGTGCAGCTCTGCGTACTCGTATTGGTGTTCAGTCATACCAGCCATGCACATGCCAGTGCACGCCTCCTTCGCAGTACAGGAGCAATTCGCCATCGGTATCGGCGTGGCATCGCCAGTAATCGCGGGCGTACTTGTCGCCGCGCCACCAGTCGCCGCTCAGGCGTTCGGGGCCGATGGCGGTGCGGAAGGTGATGCGTCGCCCACGCCACCACAGCATGCCGGGGGCGCCATGTGGTGCCGCCACCCGCACGGCTTCCGGTGTCTCGAGCAGGCGCAACACGGCTGGTGTGGTGGCTGTGGATTGCGGAACCTGGACGGATTGAAGCGCAGGCAGTGGCGCCGATGCCTGTACAACGGCATCCGCCGGTGCCCAGAATCCGGCTTCCTCCACGCGATGCGTGTCGCGCGCGCGCGGATGCACCACGACATCTCCGCGACGCTCCGGATCGAGCACCGCGCGCAGGCGTGCAAACACGGCTTCCGCATTCATGGCGGCATCACGCCACGACGGAATCAGCAGATCGCCCTGGTCTGCGGCGAGTGGCGCCGTGGCCGGGATGCCGATGGTCACCCCGATGATGGGTGCCGGAATGGTCCAGCGTTCGAGCAGCATGCGGCACTGGTCGAACAGCGGATCGAGACGCGCGAGCGGACGCGCGGGACGTACTTCGCGGGTGATGGTGCGCTGCGGGATGTTGAGGATGGTCGGCATGTGCACGAGATCATCCGACGACGCGTCTGCATGGAGCGGCCGTGCTGAAAGATCTGAGGTCTTGCTGCCTGACCAGCTCTCGCCGGACTCCGGCAACGGCTCCTGCACCTGTCGCGTCGAAGCGATGTCATCCGTCCACTCGCTGCCGATCTCCTCGATGGGATACTGCCGGCCTGCATCGAGCACGAGCGTGATGGAGACGGCCGCTGCGGCTCGGCCATCGCGCACACAGTCCTGCACCAGCCGCTGCAACTGCGCACGCACGACAAACAACACCGGTTCGGCACGCTCCACGGCACTGGGCAGTTCGACGGTGGCACTGCGCGCCATCTCCACGCGGGTGAGTCCCGGGCGCCGAGGATCATCACCGTGCGCCAGACGCCACGCGCCCAGTCCTTCATGTCCCCATCGGTCTTCCACATCACTGGCCGTGAGTGCGGCCAATGCGCCCACCGTGCGCAGTCCAAGTGCCTGCAACGCCTCACGCAGTTCACTGGGCATGGGAACAAGTCCCAATGGGGCCGGAGCGAGATAGTGCGCACAGCGACCGGACGGGATGCAGGTGATCTGCGGTGACACGTCCGGTGTGCCCGGCGTATCGGGCATGTCGTTCCGGGGAGTGGCTCCGATGATGAGCTGTGTGCCTGCACGCAGTGTGGCTGGTGTGGTTTCCCAGCCCGGTGTGCGTCGCTGTCGACCGGTGCGCGGCGTCTGCATGGATGCGGCGGAGGTCGTGCCACGTGCAATCGGTGCCCAGGTGGCTGCCCGTGCGGCCACACAGGAATCGGCAATGGCCACACGCGCCTGCGGATGCCACTGCAGCGCGATCTGCAACAGGGCGTGCGCGAAGGCGTCCTCGCCGCCAAGTGCGTCGAAGCCGGTGGCACCGATCCACCACATGCCGGGTGTGCCGATGACTGGTGTGACCTGTGGACTGGCGGTCAGCAACATGGCTGTGCCGGCGAGCACTGCATCGGTGATGGCCTGATCATCCCATACGCGCACATCGAGCGCGGCGCAGTGGGCGCGTGCTTCACTGATGCGCATACCGGCACGCACGCCGAGTCGCCCGGCAGCCATGGAGACGACCCGCAGCGTGGTGTCGACGGCGAGCGCACGTGGCAGGTCATCCCAATGCCGCGGCGTCTGCGATGACGTGTGCGGCTTCGCCGAGTCGTGATGACTCGGTGCGGTGCTCGTTTGCTGGTCGCTCTGCGGTGTCTGCTGCTGTTGGCGGCTTCGTCGTGATCTGTGCGGCGCGCTGTGCGGCGCGCTGTGCGGCACGTCGTTCAGCGCCAAAGTGAGCTGGTCCGGAAACGCCAATTCCGTACAGGTCTCGGGTGACGACGCCGATGCCGCCGCCGGAGACGGTTTTGGCGTGTTCCTGCTCTGTGAGGTCGGTTTGTCGCTCAACCCAGGGACGGCGCGTGCTGTGCGCCACCCCGCGCCGATCGGGAACCTCGGGATGCGCACACAGGCGATGCGCCAGGACGATGACACGGTCCACCTCGATGGCAGCACGACTGCCGGTGATGAGTCCACCCTTTTCCACGGTCACCTGCATTCCGGTCACTGCCATTGCGGGCACGACCACTGCGGTGTGTTGCTGGTTGTGCGGCGTGTGTTGTGCGTTGCGTTGACGGGTGCGCTGCGTGAGATGCAGGCGCACGGTGCCGGTCAGTCGATGACCACGGGTGGGGCCGGTCGTGTGTTCGAGCACCACACAGGCAGCATCGCGTTCGCGGGCGAGCTGACCAAGTCGCACACCTTGCACACGGGAGAGCGGTGGTGCGCCGTCGATGACGACCAGTCCGAAGACGCCACTGCGCAGCAACAGGTCGGTGGTCCACGCCGCGCGCTGGGGCGCCGGCAAACGGATGACAACAAAGCGTTCGCCCAGTCCGGCCCATGGTGCGGCTGACAGCGTGCGACTGGCATCGATCCAGGCCACCCAACTGCCGGTCGGCAGCACTTGCTGGATGACCTGACGGAGCAGGCCACTCTTGCCGACGGCGAGTGGACCGACGAGCTCCGTGAGTCGTCCGCGCGGAATGCCGCCCCCCAGCGCGCGATCGAGCGCGGGGACACCGGTGGGCCAGGGAGCGCTGGCTTTGCGGGTCCCGGCCACGATGGCCTGGACCTGCGCCATGAGCTGTGGAAGGGCGGCGGACATAGTGCGAAGAAAACCCGAAAGTGTGGAGGCGAAAAAAGCCGACCGGAGTCGGCGGAGCTGGGCGTGGGAGATGGATCAGAGTTCAGAATTCAGAGATCTGCACTCTGACGGAGATAGATGAATGAGAGATCAGACCTGATAGATGGTGAGAGATCTGAGCACTTCGTCGACTGCCGGTCGTGTGCGCCAGCGAGCTTTCGCGACGGAAGGCAGCCGGCTTCGTGCACTCAGACCTCTGACATCCAGGATGGTCTGATCTCTCATTCATCTATCTCCGTCGGATCTCTGACATCTCCGGCTGAGCTCTGGGTTCTGAGACCGTGATCACAGGAGGAGCAGTTGTTCGTCTGAGTTCTCCTCTACGCCTACATCCTGCATGTCTTCCTCGACCCGTTCTCCTCGAATGGCGTCGCTTGCACCGGTGACGTCGTATCCCGATGCCCGCCGGTATTCGCGCAGGACCAATCCGTTTTTCCGGGCCAGAGCACCCATGTATTGGTGCAACCCGGCGCGGTATGTCTCGGTGGCATAGACACTCTCGCGGTAGGTGGATTCGTAGCGGGTGACCAGGGCGGGGAATTGTGCGCGAATCATGGGTAGGTAGCGCCGACGCGATGCGGCTCTGAGACGCAGTGCACACGCGCCGAAACTGCGCGCCCCCGACTCGGCGATACGCGCCACCAACGCCTGCAGCATGGCCGGTTCATCGGTGATGCCCGGCAACACGGGCATGCAGTTCACGCTCACATCGAGCCCGGCCTCTGCCAACCGCCGAACCCCACGCAGGCGCGCTTCCGGCGTCGGGGCGCGCGGCTCCAGTTGCCGCGCCAACTCGCGATCCACCGTGATCAGCGAGATGTGCACCCCCATCGTGTTGTGGCGGGCCAGACGCTGCAGCACCGGAATGTCCCGCGTCACCAGCGGGCTCTTGGTGATGATCACGATCGACCAGCCACGCACATCCGCATCCGCCAGCGCCCGCAGCACACCGGCCGTCACACGGAACCGACGCTCCGCCGGCTGGTACGGATCGGTGGCCGATCCGATCACCAGTGATTCACCCGCCCGCGGAGACCGGGACGACCGCAGCGCCTCCCGCACCCGCGCCTCCGCATGCTCCTTCACCAGAATCCGCCGTTCGAACGCCAGCCAGGGCGGCATGCTGGCCGCGATGTCCGTACCAATCCGCCCAGCCCGTTCCAGCGTATAACGGTGAGTGTCGCGCGCATAGCAGTAGGTGCACCCGAACGCACACCCCACATAGGGATTGATGGACCAGAACCCCATATGGGTGGCCGACGGAGCATTGAAGATTCCGCGTGCCGGAATCGCGTGGTACTGCAGGTCCGCCTGTCGGGTGAGCAGGCGCAACGGCTCTGGTGTGAGCGCAGGAAGCACGGGAGTCACATCGGACTCCACCACCGGCAGCGGGCGTGGCATGAACGGACATTACCGAATAAATGCCGAAGATGCAATCTGCCACCAAACACCCTAGTCTAGACCCATGTCTGCTTCCGCCCACTCGGCGCTCTCCGACATCGAGATCCAGCGGGCCCTCGGGGCCTTGCCCGGCTGGTCCCGCAAAGGCGACGCCATCTGCAAGAGCTACCACTTCGCCACCTTCCCGGCGGGAATTGCCTTCCTCGCCATGGTCGCTGACGTGGCCGAACAGCTCCAGCACCACCCCGATATCGACGTGCGCTACACCCGCGTCCAATTCATGCTCAGCACCCACGACGCGGGTGGGGTGACCAGCAAGGACTTCGAGCTCGCCCACAAGATCGAAGCCCTCGCGGCAGCTTGAGGTCCGAAATACCTCAGTTTCGAAGTACGTAGTAATCCCGATTGAATGAGTCGGAATTGTTCGCCAGACTGCGCGTGCTGAGCAATCAGCCGGGTCCCATCCGCAACCAGTCAGGCGATGAAGAAGAAGAGGAGCAGTTCGCACAAGGCGCTGACCGGCGTCCTGATGGCCACATCGGCCGTCGGGATCGCCCCCGTCAAGCTGCCCGCACAGGGAGTGGAAGCCCGGGGGCGCGCCCCACAAGGGGGCTCCCAGCAGCCGGCCGCGCGTCCTGAACGCTTTGACGTTCCGGCAGGGCCACTCGATGCCGCTCTCAAGCAGTTCGAAGCTGCCACGTCTCTCACCCTCCGCATCGACGCCCCGATCGTGGGCATGCAGACGAAGGGCGTGCAGGGAGAATTCACCCCGCAGCAGGCCCTCAATCGCCTGCTCGACGGCACCGGGCTGACCTACGTCTTCACCGGTGAGAAAGTCGTCATGCTGCGTCCGCGTGGCAGCACGGTCCTCGATGCTGTCAATGTCACGGCCACCCCCCGCATGTCCTCGCCCAAGTACACGGCGCCCCAAGTGGACATCACCCGCTCGGTCGCGGTGATCTCCAAGGACATCCTGCAGGCGCAAGGCGCGACGTCCCTGCGCGACGCCATCCGCAACGTTCCCGGCATCACCATCAATGCCGGTGAAGGCGGCGGTGGCATGCCGGGCGACAACTTCAACATCCGCGGCTTCAGCGCGGCCAACGATCTCTTCGTCGATGGCGTGCGCGACCTGAGTGGCTTCGCGCGTGAGTCGTTCAACCTCGAGCAGGTCGAAGTGCTCAAGGGCCCGAACTCGGGCATCACGGGGCGTGGCTCCACCGGTGGCACCATCAACATGGTCACGAAGGTGCCCAGCCTGCGGGCCGATCGCAGCGGGGCCATCGTGCTTGGCTCGGCCGACCAGCGCCGCGCCACGGCCGACGTGAACCAGCCGCTCAATGTGCTGGGCATTCCGGGCGCGGCGTTCCGCGTGTCGGCGGTGTCGAGCAACAGTGGTGTGGCCGGCAATGACGTCATCGAATACAACAGCTGGGGCGTGGCGCCATCGCTCTCCGTGGGCCTCGGCACCTCCACGCAGGTGACACTCGCCTACACGCGCTCCGAACAGGACAACACGCCGTCGTATGGTGTGGAGACGTTCAACGAAGTCCCGAAGGTGGACACGCGTCACTTCTTCGGCCTGCGCAGTCTCGATTTCGAGAAGGTCAACTCCAACAACCTCGCTCTCAAGGCCGCGCACGTCTTCAATGAACACCTGACGCTGCGCAACCAGTTCAGCTCTGCGCACTCCGATGTCGGCCGCATCGTCACACCGGTCAATCCCACCACCGGCGCGCGCAGCCCGAAGACACACGCGGTCGAGAACGACATCCTCACGAACCAGACGAACCTCACGTCGTCGTTCGAAACAGGAAAGGTGGGGCACGACTTCGTGGCTGGCGCCGAGTTCACGCGGGAGAACAGCCTGCGTGGCGCGTACACGATCGCCACGCGCCCCTTCCCGACGATCGCGAATCTCAATGCGCCCACGGCCGATGCCGACTATCAGTCGGCAATCACGCGCACCGTGACGCGTACCGTACGCGCGCAGTCCGCGGCGCTCTATGCCTTCGAAACGATGAAGATCGGTTCGAAGCTCGAGCTCAACGGTGGTCTGCGCTGGGATTCCTACAAGCCCGAATACACCGACTCGGCGTCGAAGGCGACCATCGCGAGCACCGGCAATGCGCCTGTGCGCACCACCAATGTGAGTGGCAACGCGGCGGTGAACTTCAAGCCGACGGTGGGCAGCAGCCTGTACTTCTCGTATGGCACCTCGTTCAATCCGGCCACCGAGAATCTCTCCAATGACGCGGTGAGTGCGAACAGCAAGTTGCCGCCCGAGAAGAGCCGCTCGCTCGAAGTGGGTGCCAAGTGGGAACTGTTCAAGCAGCGCCTGCTCACCTCGTTTGCCCTGTTCCGAACCGAGAAGACCAACGCCCGCACCACCGATCCAGCCAACCCCGGACTCGGCACCATTCTCGCCGGCAAGCAGAAGGTTGAAGGTGGCGAAGTGTCCGTCACCGGGCGCATCACGCAAGGATGGGCGGTGCTGGCCGGCTATTCGCGCATGATCGGCAAGTACGTGGAGTCGCCGAATCCCGCACAGACCGATGCGCCGTTCACCAACGTGCCCGCGCACAGCCTCAATGCGTGGACCAGTTACGCTGTCACCAAGCGTCTCGAAGTGGGCGGTGGCGGTCGCTATGTGGACCGTCGCCTGCTGCGTGCGACGGCCACCTCCACCGTGTATGTGCCCGCCTATCGCACGTACGATGCGATGGCGAAATACCAGCTGAGCTCCACACTGGGTTTGCAGGTGAATCTGCTCAACCTGACCGACGAGCTGTATTACGACAGTGGTCGCATGTGGGTGCCGGCAGCGGGTCGTGCGGTGTCGGTGACGACGTCCGTGAAGTTCTGACCTACACCGGACGCCACGATGCTATTGCAAGTGCCTGAAGTGCTCACGCCCGACGAAGTACGCACCATGCGTGCGGCGCTCGACCAGGCGGAGTGGGTGGATGGTCGTGTGACGGCGGGTCATCAGTCGTCACGCACCAAGAACAACATGCAGATCCCCGAGGACAATCCGATTGCCCGTCAGGTGGGTGACCAGATCCTCGCGGCGCTGCAGCGGCATCCGTTGTTCGTCGGCGCCGCCTTGCCGCTCAAGGTCTTTCCGCCGCTGTTCAACAGCTACGCGGGCGGACAGTCGTTCGGCATGCACGTCGACAACGCGATTCGTCAGGTGCGTGGCACGCCCCACCGTGTGCGCACCGACCTGTCGGCCACGCTGTTCCTCACCGATCCGGAAGACTACGACGGCGGGGAACTGGTCATCGAGGACACCTACGGTCAGCATCGCGTGAAGCTACCGGCGGGACACCTCGTGCTGTATCCGTCCACCAGCCTTCACCTGGTGGAGCCGGTGACGCGCGGGGCGCGCGTGTCTTCGTTCTTCTGGCTTCAGAGCATGGTGCGTGATGATGCCGAGCGCACACTACTGTTTGATCTCGATATGGCGATCCAGCGTCTCAATCAGGACGCCCCGGACCATCCGTCGGCCGTGCAACTGACCGGCATTTACCACAATCTCCTGCGTCGTTGGGCCGACGCGTAATGCGATCGCATAATACGCTCCGCATAGCGCGCTCCGCATAATGCCTTGATGATCACATGGTGGCGCCGCAGATCCGGCGTCATCATGGGGGCATCATGCATACGGGGCGGGTGGCAATTTTCTTTTTGTATCGCCACCCGCCCCGTATGTCCGCTCGCGAATTCGTTCGCCGTCTGGTACGAACGTTCGCGGTCAGTTGAGCCGGCGCAGCGTGATGGCGCCGTTCACGGTGCTGGCACGCAGCCGCGTGCGTCCATCGCCCACCGTACCACGCAGGCTGCGCGAGGACAGCGCGCCTGAGACCGTGATGGGAAAGTCGGTGCTCACGCGTCCGTTCACGGTGGAAAGATCGAACTGGGCGCCGAAGTTGCTGGGTACCTCGATGGTGATGGCGCCATTGACCGCGCTGTACTCGAGATCCCCGCCGGTGTCGCGCGAACTCATGGCCACATGAATGCTGCCGTTCACGGTGCTGGCCCGCACCGGGCCGGCGACACCGCGCGCGCGCAGGCTACCGTTCACCGTGGACGCCACCACTTCGGTGGCGACACCGTCCACTTCGACACCGCCGTTGACCGTGGACAGATTGAGGCGAACTCCCTCAGGCACGCGCACCGTGAAATGCACCGATACGTCGTTGCGGTCGTTCCAGCGATTGCCACGCCGCGAACGGATGCCTTCCTCGTCACACGTGGAGCCTTCTTCCCACAGCGCGCAGATCACGATGTTGTCACCCGAACGCTTCTGTTCGATGCGCACCATCTCGGGGTCGCCACGCCGCCACCGCTTCTCGGCCGACACCTCCACGCGCCCGTTGCTGCTGCGCTCGACCTCGATGCCGCCGTTGATGTTCTTGATGAACAACTGGCGACCATTCGCCATGTTGCCCGACCACGTGAACGCGTCCTCTCGGCGCGACTCCTCGCGTCGGGAGTCATCGCGCCGCGAATCATCGCGCCGCGAGCTCTGGGCCTGCGCGGAGGATGCGGTGCCCACCGCCAGAGCCAATGCCGCCCCCGTGGCGAGCAGCGTGTACCGGGAAGTGCGGGGCACCGCCACTCGGCGGACCTGCACGAGAACCCTCGAAAGGAAGAAGCTCATGAACGATTGCCTCGCAGGATACGAACGTCGCCGCTGAAGGTCGAGATGTCGATCTGGGTCTTGCCACCGCTGCCGAGTTCATAGCGGCGCGTGGCACGTCCCCGATTGGACGACGGGATGTTGTTGGGAGCCATGATGAGCGGCATACCGGACGAGAAGTCACCGGACACCGTGGACAGTTCGATGCGACCCCGCTGGGATTCCGGCAGGCGCAGCGTGACATCACCCGAATGGGTGCTGAGCTGGACACGGGCGTCATCGGTCAGGCTGCCGTCGAAATCCACGTCCGCATTCATCGATTCCACGAGCAGCCGCGGAATCTGTTCACCGTCGATTCGCACATCGCCGCTGGTGGTGTGAATCTCGACATCGCCGCGTGCACCGCGGATGCCGATATCGCCACTGACGGTGGTGATGCGCACGGACGACGGTGCGCCCGTGATGGTGATGTCACCGGAAACGGATTCCGCGATGACGCGGCCGCGCACACCGGCCAGTTGCAGCGTGCCACTCTGCGTCGTGATCTCGACATCGCCGGCGAATTCCTGCACATCGACGTCACCGGAGCGCGTGTTCACGACCAGGCGCACACCGCGTGGCACGTCGACTTCGAGTACGTCGTCACTGCGATTGCGCGATGATGACGACCCGCTGAAGCTGCGTCGCTGTTCGTCGCGCCCCACCACCGTGAGCGCCACACCCGTGCTGCGGAGGCGCTGATCGTTGCGGAGTCCGCGTACGGCGCCGGTGGTGCCATCCACACTGCGCACTACCAGATGCCCGGAGGACAGCGTCACGTCCACCACCGAGGTGCCGGTGAGCTGCAGCGTGGTGTCGCGCCCGCCGCGCTGGCCGCCACGTTGAGCCTCGAGCTGCGTGGGCATCGTGACGCCGAGCGAGAGGGCAACGGCGAGGCCGGTCACCATGGACAAGGACTGCGGCGTCTTCACAGCAGAGCCACTCGGCGCATCAGGGACAGCTTGGCCTGCAGCGCACGGTCGAGTTGTGAAGACACCACCGCACTGCGCGGATCACGCTTGAGCGCGGCTTTGCTGTCGGAGATGGCCATGTCGATGATCTCGAGATTGCGACGCAGGACCGTGACCGTGCTGCTGTCGAGCTCCATGAACCGCTCGTCGACGATCTGCCGCAGGGCGGAGATTTCGCGCTCGTAGGTCACATCGACGTCGAGCAGGTCGGCGTCGTCGTTGGTCACCTGGCGCACGGCGGCACGGCGTGTGGTAGCCGTCGTTGGCGAGCCGGTGGCCACATGCGTGTTCGCGGCCGGAGGCGGGGCGTCGACCAGCGTGGATGAATCGGCTGCCCGCACGCCGACCGAAGCGGGTGCGTCGATGCCCGCCACCGTGTTCGCGCGATCCGGCATCGCGGTTTCGGTGATGCCGCGTCGCGCGACCTGCCAGGTCACGACAGAGCTCACCGCCACCAGCAGCGTGGCGGCGGCGGCAAACCAGCGAACGGTGACCGTGCGTCGCTGTCGTGTTGCCGGCAGAGGCGTGGCGGTCGGCATCGGAATGACCGGCGCTTCGAGCCGTGCTTCGATACCGCTCCAGAGATCCCGCGGCGGCGACAGCACCGGCAGCGTCGACGCATCCGCGATCACGGCTTCGAGTTCGGCGACCAGGCTGGCGCAGGCTTCGCAGCGATGACGATGTGCCGTCATCCACGCCTGCTCGCTGGTCTCGAGATCGTGTTCCATCCAGGCGCCGAGCTGCGCTTCGAAGCGCGCGCAGTCGTCCGCGTGGGAAACAGGAGATCCGGTGGTCGTCATGATGAACTCAGGAATCGGAAGTACGTGCTGGCGAAGTACGTGAAGAACAAAACCGGGAGAAACCGATCAGCGATTCAGGGCGTTCCGGAGCAGCATACGGGCCCGGTGCAACTGGGCCTTGCTGCCACCGGGCGTGATACCGAGTTGCTCGCCGATCTCTTCGTGCGTGAAACCCTCCACATCGTGGAGGACGAACACCCGCCGGGCACCGTTGGGCAGCCCGCCGATGGCTTCTTCGAGGTCGAGCCGCTCGGTCACCCGGTCGCCGCGCGCCGGAGTGACGTCGAGCGCCTCCTCCTCCGCGTGACGTCCGTGCTGGACCCCGAGGTTCTTGCGCCGCGACAGGATGACATTGACCGCCACCCGATGCAGCCAGGTGGAGAACGCCGCCTCGGCACGGAACCCGGGGAGCTTCTGCCAGACGCGCACGAACACGTCCTGCGTCACCTCCTCGGCCAGCACCCGGTCGCCCAGCATGCGGACACAGAGACCGAACACACGGTCCGCATGGGCGCGATATACCCGCTCGAACGCCTGACGATCGCCGCTCGCCGCCGCGGACACGTCATCCACCCCCGGTGAGGTCACCGGGGCCGGTAACGGCCGGGAATCGAGGAAGGGATCAGTCACGACGAGTGCGAGCAAAGGGGCTCCGGTAACGTTGCACCCGATTGGATGGTCCGGCGCCCCTCAGGGTTTGAACCCGATTGGAAAAGGATCGTCGCCGATCCTGGAGACCTCAGTCGAGGCGGGCCACGATGTCCGGCAGCTCGTGGAAGCCGGTCATCCAGAACGTGGGGGAGGCCTTGGCCAGCTCTTCTCGGGAGAAGGGGCCCCAGAGGGCGGCGGCAGTCTTCACGCCAGCGGCGCGCCCGGAGTGCATATCGTGTGGCGAATCGCCCACGAACAGGGCCCGGTCGGGGGTGGCGCCCAGGCGGTCGAGGGCCAGCAGCACCGGGTCGGGCAGGGGCTTGTGGCGCTCGGTTTCTTCGAAGGTCACCACGGTGTCGAAGGCATCGGCCAGCCCCACATGGGCGAGCGACCGGCCGGTCATGATCCGCCCCTTGCTGGTGACGATGGCCGTGGGATGCCCCTGCTGCCGGGCCCAGGCCAGCATGTTCAGCACGGCTGGGTAGGGCGTGGTGAGCTGCTCCAGATGCCGATCCTGATATTCCCGATAGCGCGTGACCAGTTGCTCGGCTTCCTCGGCCGTGTCACACCACTCGGCCAGCTGCGCCCGCAGGGGCGTGCCGATACCGGCCACCCATTCGGCGGTCGTGGGGCATCGCGGGCGGTCCGTGAACGCATGCTGCATGCTCTCGAGCAACAGCTGGATGGAGTCGATCAGCGTGCCATCGAGATCGAAGAGCAGGGCGTGCGGGGCGCGGCCAGTGGTCATCCGTGAATGCTAATCGGGAGCAGCAGGATCATGGCGGTGACGCGCCATCGTGACGCACGCTCGACAGGCGCCGCGGCGGATGTGGAGGCTACGGGTGGTGTCGATGCCATGACCGACGCCATCTCGATCGCTTCATGACGCAACGGGTCCAGTGACCATGCATCCAGCCAGGCGCGTACGGACGCCACTGATTCACCGCGAGGCGCCGGTGCCTGTGCGCACCACGTGGTCAGTGCTTCTGCAAAGCCGGCTCCGCGCATCACGTCGATCGCCGCACCAATGCGGTCCACGCGGCCACGTTCCCTCGTCCGGTCATTCACCGGTAAACTGGCTACTGCCCGCTGCAGCAGCCGATGCGCGTGAATCTGCGCGCGCGATGGCGGCGTTTGCGTTGCCACGCCCGAGGGGAACCTGTCGCCTGTGTGCCGATCTCCGCGCTCGCGTGCATGCCACCGACTAGTCGTGGATAAGCCGAGTGACTCCGATGCGGCAACCCGATCGATCCATGGAGCGAGTGTGTGCCAGATACTGGCGTATGCCCGCGCGATCAGTGGAGTGGTATCACACACATCGCCCCTTGCCTGTCCGACAGCCAGCACCGCATCGAGCAATGCGCGTGGTGAGCTATTCACCTTGTGCCGACCTGCGGGTGTGACGACGGCAAGCATGGCTCTGGCGGGCGCACTGCCCGTTGGTTCGTTGCGCGTTGGCCCGACATGGTCGAGCCTCACCAGGGCCTGAGACACCTGACGAGCGTGCAGGCGATGGCACACCGAGAGCGTCATTGGTTGATCGCCGGAATGACTCGCCGGGAGCGGCCCGCGGGTGTCGCTGTCTGCATGACTCCAGGAGATCGTGGCGTCCAACAGGCGCGCGACGGTGTCTGCTCGGCCAGGCCT
>NZ_DASWXE010000069.1:0-2656 GCF_036405635.1 Gemmatimonas sp.
ACACGGATTCAGATTCTCCTTTTGTTTTGATCCGTGTGGTTTCCGCCCCATCCGTGCAATCCGCGGCAAAGCTGTTGTCTGTTCTCTCCGGATCTCTCCGCAAGAACGAAGAACGGCACGATGCGATGTCGCACCGTGCCGTTCTCTCACCGAAATGCCGGAGGTCAGGAAACGACCGGCAGTCCCTTGCGGATCTTGTCCTGCCACTCGGCCGGGCCGGTCTCGTGCACGTTGTCGCCGCCGGCATCAACGGCCACGGTCACCGGCATGTCTTCCACGTCAAACTCGTAGATGGCCTCCATGCCGAGGTCGGCGAATGCCACCACGCGAGAGGAACGAATCGCCTTCGATACGAGGTACGCCGCGCCACCCACGGCCATGAGGTAGGCCGCCTTGTGCTTGCGAATCGCCTCGAGGCCCGCCGCACCGCGTTCGGCCTTGCCGATCATCGCGATGAGCCCCGTCTTGGCCAGCATCATCTCGGTGAACTTGTCCATGCGCGTGGCCGTCGTCGGACCCGCTGGGCCCACCGCCTCATCACGCACCGGATCCACCGGGCCCACGTAGTAGATCACGCGATTCGTGAAGTCGACACCCTCCGGCAAACCTTCACCGCTCGCATAGAGATCGGCGATACGCTTGTGCGCCGCGTCGCGGCCCGTGAGCATCTTGCCGTTGAGCAACAGACGATCACCGGCCTTCCACGAGCGCACCACTTCCGGCGTGAGCGTGTCCAGGTCCACGCGCTTGGCGTTCCTGTCAGGACGCCAGGTGACGTCCGGCCAGTCGGAAAGCTTCGGCACCGGCAGCTCCGCCACACCACTGCCATCGAGCACGAAGTGCGCGTGACGCGTTGCGGCGCAGTTCGGGATCATCGCGATCGGCTTCGACGCCGCATGCGTGGGATAGTCCCAGATCTTCACGTCGAGCACCGTGGACAGGCCGCCCAGGCCCTGTGCACCAATGCCCAGCGCATTGATCTTGTCGCACAGCTCGATACGCATTTCCTCGATCTTGTTCTGCGGACCGCGTTCCTTGAGCTGTGCCATGTCGATGTGCTCCATGAGCGACTCCTTCGCCATGAGCATCGCCTTCTCGGCTGACCCACCGATGCCAATGCCGAGCATGCCCGGCGGGCACCAGCCGGCGCCCATCAGCGGCACCGTCTTGAGCACCCAGTCCACGATGTTGTCGCTCGGATTGAGCATCGCGAACTTGGACTTGTTCTCCGAGCCGCCGCCCTTGGCGCCGAGCTTCACGTCGACCGTGTCACCAGGCACGAGCTCCATGTGCACGACGGCCGGCGTGTTGTCGCGCGTGTTCTTACGCGAGAACGCCGGGTCGGCCACGATGGAAGCACGCAGGATGTTGTCGGGAAGCTGATAGGCGCGCCGCACGCCCTCGTTGACCATGTCCTGAATGGACAGGGTTGCGTCCCAACGCACGTTCATGCCGATCTTGAGAAACACCACCACGCTGCCCGTGTCCTGGCAGATGGGGCGATGTCCTTCGGCACACATGCGCGAATTCGTGAGGATCTGTGCAATCGCGTCCTTCGCCGCCGGTGACTGTTCCTTCTTGTAGGCGTCACCGAGTGCGTCGATGTAGTCCAGCGGGTGGTAATACGAGATGTGCTGGAGTGCGTCCGCGATCGACTGAATGAAGTCGGCTTGGGTGATGGTGGTCATGACTCTAAAGAAACAGGGGAATACGGGCGGAGTGAACCTTTCGGGTTCGATTCCGAAAAAAGACCGAATGTCATCGCCGCATCTGGCGCCCTACAATCATTCGGATGGAGCTCTCCGACTATCAGGTGGATCCGGTCACGGGATTCGTGGCGCGGGAATCGCTTCCCGATGCGTTGCCCAGCCTCTACGCAGCATGGGATGCCGTGGTCCCCGACTTGAGCGCCCTCATCCGGTCGCGGCGCGTGCGATCGGTACTGGCGGCGCTCCCCGTCCTCGACGTCGACGGGCTGACATCGGAAGCCGATCAGTCGCGAGCGTTGCTGTTGCTCACCCACTTCGCCAATGCGCATGTCTGGGGCGGAGACACTCCAGAGCTGCGCATCCCCCGCTCTGTGGCCGTCCCGCTCTGCGCCCTCGCGACGCGGATGGATCGGCCGCCCATCGCCCACTACGCCACCACCACCCTGATCAATTGGCGGCTGGTCGACAAGACACAGCCCGTCTCGGTGGACAATGCCCGGACGCAGATCCGTTTCCTTGGCGGCGTGGACGAGGACTGGTTCTTTATTGCCTCGATGGGTGTGGAACTGGCTGGTGCGCCGCTCATCCCGGTGTCGGTTGAGGCGGTGGCGCGAGCCGTCGAGGGCAGTGATGACGAGCTGGCCACGACGCTTGCGACCTTTGCTGGCGCGATGCCACAGGTGCATCGGGCCATGGAACACGTGCGCACCTGGTGTGACCCGTCCACGTACTATCTGCGGGTCCGCCCCTTTGTGAGCAGCTGGCCGCAGCCCGGTGTGGTGTACGAAGGTGTCTCCGACGAGCCGCGCCGCTACATCGGCGGCAGTGCCGGACAGAGTGCGTTGCTGCAGCTGTTTGACGCCATGCTCGGCGTGCACCATGCAGATCACCCCGCTGGAGCGTATCTGCGCAGCGTGCGCGGATACATGCCCGTGCGGCACCGTGCT
>NZ_DASWXE010000070.1:0-13840 GCF_036405635.1 Gemmatimonas sp.
CGTGAACGCAGCCAAGATGGCGGCCGGCTTGGGCGCGAAGGTGGTGGTGCTCGACCTCTCACTCGAGCGCCTGCGCTACCTGTCGGACGTGATGGCCGCCAACGTGCAGCTCATCCACTCCAATCGCCACAACATCCTCGAACAGATCAGCACCTGCGATCTGGTGATCGGTGGCGTGCTGATCCCGGGCGCCAAGGCGCCCAAGCTGGTGCGTCGCGCCGATCTTGCGCGCATGCGTCCCGGTGCGGTGATCGTGGACGTGGCGGTCGACCAAGGCGGCTGCGTGGAGACCATCAAGCCGACCACGCACGAGAACCCGACGTACACCGTGGACGGCATCATCCATTACGGCGTGGCCAACATGCCAGGCGCCGTGCCGCGCACGTCCACGCTGGCGCTCACCAACGCCACGCTGCCATACACGCTGCAGCTCGCCAACAAGGGCTGGAAGCAGGCTCTGAAGGACAATGGTGCACTGCTGAAGGGTTTGAACATGTCCGCCGGTAAGGTCACGTATCGTGGCGTGGCGGAGTCGTTCGGACTCGAAATGACCGACCCGGCCAGCTTCGTCGCGTAGTCGCCGGACCGTTGTGCATGAGCCGCAGGGTCGACCCGGTCGATCCTGCGGCTTGTTCGTTACCGGACCTGTCGCGTCAATGCGGCTGGTATGTCGGGTGGTGTGCTAGGTCACGATCCCACAACAGCTTGTCCGCTCTCGTGTGCTCCGGTACTTTACCCCCATAGACATTGTCGTTCTTCATCGAGGTAGCCCGCGCATCGGGTTGCCGCCCCGTGATCCCCCTGGATGTTCTGGCCCTTCAGCAAGTCCAATTCGTTCTTCCCGGCGAACGCCATCGCCGTGGACCTCGGTACAGCGAACACGCTGATCTACGTGAAGGGCGAGGGGATCGTGTTGAACGAACCCTCCGTCGTCGCGCTTGATCGCGAAACGAAGAAGATCAAGGGTGTCGGACTCGAGGCGAAGCGCATGCTGGGGCGCACGCCTGACGGCATCATGGCCGTGCGTCCCATGAAAGACGGCGTGATCGCCGACTTCGATGTGACGGAGAAGATGCTCCGTTACTTTCTCACGCTCGTGATCGACAAGCACGTCTTCAAGGTGAAGCCGCGCGTGATCGTGTGCGTGCCGTCTGGCATCACAGAAGTGGAGAAGCGCGCCGTGCGCGACTCCGCTCTTGGCGCCGGTGCGAAGGAAGTGTTCATGGTGACCGAGCCGATGGCTGCCGCCATTGGCGTGGGGCTGCCCGTTGAATCGCCGACCGGCAACATGGTCATCGACATCGGTGGCGGCACGACGGAAATCGCCGTCATCGCGTTGTCTGGTATCGTCAGCGATACGTCCATCCGCACGGGCGGCGATGAACTCGACATCAGCATCGTCCAGTTCATGCGCAAGAATTACAACCTGCTGATCGGCGAACCGACGGCGGAGCAGATCAAGATTCAGATTGGCTCGGCGTATCCGGTGGGTGACGAGCGCGAGATGGAAGTGAAGGGCCGCGATCTCGTCTCCGGCATTCCGAAGACGGTGCGTGTGCACTCGAGCGAAATCCGTGAAGCGGTGCAGGAGCCCATCCAGCAGATCGTCGATGCGGTGCGTCGCGCGCTGGAAATCACGCCGCCGGAACTCGCGTCCGACATCGTCGATCGCGGCATCGTGATGACGGGTGGTGGTGCGCTCATTCGCGGCCTCGACGTGTTGCTGTCGCAGGAGACTGGTCTTCCCATTCACGTCGATGAAGATCCGCTGACGTGCGTGGTGCGCGGCACCGGCAAGATTCTCGACGACGAAGAGAAGTACTGGTCGGTCCTCACCACCTGATCGCGGGCTGAGCGCGTGGCCCGCACGGTTCGTGGGGAAGGACGGCTCGACACGGTGCTGGTGCTGGTGTGTGTGGCACTCGCCGCACTCGCCATGCTGATGTCGCGCCGCACGCGGGAGCAAACCGCGATGTCGATGCGCACGACGGTGCTCGCGCCGCTCGTCGCCCTCGAAGGACGCGCTGCCGGTGTACGGGCGGCCGTGGAATCACGCGACGCGCTGTTGCAGACGCGCGGTCGCGCGGTGCGCGACACGATGAATGTGCGCGCCGTCGCCGATGAAAACGCGGTGCTGCGCAAGTTGCTGGGGTTGTCGGCCCGACTGCAGGATGGCTTTGTGCCGGCCGAGCTGTTGCCATCACGTGCCGGCGACGAATTCACCATCACGCTCACCACGGGCAGCAACACGGGTGTGCAGCCGTTCTTGCCGGTCGTGACGGCGGATGGACTGGTCGGCATGGTGGAGAGCGTGGACAACAGCACGAGCTTCGCCATCACGTGGGCGCATCCCGACTTTCGCGTGAGTGCGATGAGCGTCGATCAGACCGCCTTCGGCATCGTGCAGCCACACCTTGGCGCCGGCGCCGAACGCTGGCTGCTGGAGATGCGTGGCGTACCGTTCCGCGCGAAGCTCGATTCGGGCACGATCATCGTCAGCTCCGGTCTCGGGGCGACGTATCCGCGCGGCATCCCCGTCGGCACAGTGATCGGTGAGATCGTCACGCCGGAGAAGTGGGCGCGCACCTATCTCGTGAAGCCTGCGGTGTTGCCTGAGGCGATCGGACCGGTGTTGGTGTTGCTGCCCGCGCGGGCTCAGCGCGGCGTGAATGGCGTGTGGACCACCGTCACTGCTGCCGACAGCGCGGCACGGGCGGTGGCTGCCGCTGGTGACTCGCTGGCCCGCAAGGCGGCGCTCGATGAACTCGCGGCTCGACGTGCCGCCCTGGAAGCGCAGCTGGCCGACAGCCTTGCCGCCGCCGACACGATCGGTGGTGGACTGGGCACGCGCCCGGCACCGCGCGTGATGACACGCGCCGACAGTCTGCGTGCGGACAGCGTGCGTGCCCGTCAGCGGTCTGACAGTGTGCGGGCGAAGCAGCGGGCGGACAGCATCGCGCGCGCACGCCCCACCGGCCCGCCACCCAACGAGGAACGCCAGTGAGGCCGGCGCCACAGTCCAATACCGGCGTGGCCAGTGCGGTGCGTGCGTGGATCGGCTTTGCCATCCTGATCGCCGCGCACTTCGGCGTGCGCCCGCTCGTGGCCGGTCGTGTCGCGGTCGATTTTGCCCTGATCGCGATTCTGTTCTCTGCCGTGCGTATGCGCCCGGGCGTGGCGGCGATCACCGGGTTCCTCGTGGGCATTTCGCTCGACGCGATGGCCCCCGGCACCTTTGGCACTCACGCGCTCGCCCTCACGCTGATCGCATACGGCGCGTCGTGGCTCAAGGCCGTCTTCTTTGCTGATCATGTGGGACTCACCGGACTGTTCGTGTTCGCGGGAAAGTGGGTGCTCGATATCGCACTCGCCCTGCTGACCGGTGTATCATCCGGAGTGTCGCTCGTGATTGCGCTGCTCGTCTGGTCACCGTTGTCGGCCGCGCTGACGGCCCTCGTGGCCATGTTGCTGCTGGTGATGTTCCGTCCGCTGTATCGCCCACAGTCGCTCTGAGAGGTGACCGGGTGAGTTACCACCCGAATTCGGTGCTGCGACGCGCCCGTGTGGCGCGCGGACTGCTCTTCGTCTCGTTCCTTGCGTTGGGGACGGCGTTCTTCCGTGCGCAGGTGCTCGACAGCGCGTCGTATGCGCTGCAGGCCGAGAGCAACCGCCTGCGCGAAGTGCCGCTGCCTGGTGCGCGCGGCATCATCTACGATCGCAAAGGCGAGATCATCGCCGAGAACCTGCCGGGCTACTCGGTATCGATCCTGAGTCCCACGGAAGATTCGTTGCGGTCCGCCCTGCGCACGTTGTCGAAGGTCATCACCATCGATTCGGCGCAGCAGGCGCTGGCCGTGCGGCGCTATCGCCGTGCACCCACGCGTCCCGCCGTGATCTTCAACGACGCCTCGTTCCAGGTCGTGTCGGTGCTGGAAGAACGTCGTGTGGAGTTTCCCGGGCTCATCATCCAGAGTTCGCCCAAGCGCTACTACCCGGATGGTGAGGCTATGGCCGCACTGGTGGGATACACGGGCGAAATCTCCGAAGACGAACTCACGCGCGAACGGTTCGTGGAGTACAAGGCCGGCCAGCAGATCGGCAAGGCCGGCGTGGAGCTCGAGTACGAAGAGCAGCTGCGCGGACGGGAAGGGAGTCGCTACGTGGAAGTCGACGCCCGCAATCGCGTGGTGCGTGACAACGGCGTGCGCGCCGATGTGCAGCCCGAGGCGCCGGCGCCGCTGCGTACCAACATCGATCTCGATCTGCAGAAGTACGCGCACGACTATTTTGGCGATTCGCTGCGCGGTGCCGTCGTGGCACTCGAACCCGCCACCGGCGGCGTGCTCGCACTGTATAGCGCACCGAGCTACGACATCAACCGGTTCATCGGTGGTGTGTCGGGCGCATTCTACCAGTCGTTGCTGGATGACGAGCACAAGCCGCTCGTCAATCGCGCACTGCAGGGCACCTACCCGCCCGCGTCGACCTGGAAGCTCGCCACGGCGGCCATCGGTCTGCAGCTTGGCCTCGTGACCATGGATACGCGCATGGAGCGCGGCTGCACGGGCGGCTACTACTACGGCCGCGTGTTCAAGTGCTGGGACAAGAAGGGACATGGCGACGTGACGTTGGCCCAGGCCATCGCCAAGTCGTGCGACGTGTACTTCTACCAGCTTGGTCTCAAGATCGGCCTGGCGCGCCTGTTGGCCGGCGGTGTGAAGCTCGGCTTCGGCGAAAAGACCGGTATCGACCTGCCCAATGAGCGCACGCCCATCTGGCCCGAGAGCCGCGACTACTTCGACCGGAAGTATGGCGCGCGGGGCTGGAATCCCTCCGTGGTGTTGAGCTTGTCCATCGGACAGGCCAACAACGCGCAGACGCCGCTCAACATGGCCAAGTTCTACACCGCGTTGGCCACCGACGGCAGCGCGGCCACACCGCAAATCGTGGCACGCGAACCGGAACGCAAGCAGATCCTCAACCTGACGGCCGAACAGCTCGAAGGCATGAAGATGGCGCTGGCCGACGTGGTGTCGCGTGGTACGGCCGCTGGTGCGCAGATTCGCGGACTGACCATTGCCGGTAAGACCGGCACGGCACAGGTCCCGCCGCTCAAGGACTTCGCGTGGTTCGTAGGCTATGCGCCGGCGGACAATCCGAAGATCGTGCTGGCCATCGTGATTGAAGAAGGCCTGCACGGTTCGGCTGCGGCGCGTGTGGCGACCAAGCTGATGGAGCGCTATCTCAAGACGCAGCTCACGATGTCCAGCGTCACCAACGACTGAGGACGAACGCAAACATGCCCGTCACCAGCGTCCTGCGCCGTCAGAGCATCGATTTCCCGCTGCTGCTCATCGCGCTGCTGCTCACCACGTTCGGCATCGCCATGGTGTTTTCGGCGGGCCAGATCGACGCCCCGTCCACCATCACGGCCGGTGCCTGGAAGCGACAGTTGTCGTGGTTCGGATTGTGCCTGGCAGCCACGTGGGTTGTCACCCGCGGCTCGGTGCGTCTGATCGAATGGAGTGCGTGGCCGCTCTACGCACTCAGTTGCGCCTTGCTCGTGCTGGTTCTGTTCATTGGTACGGGTGCGGGTACGGCCGCCAGTGTGAAGGGTTGGCTCAGTATCGGCGGTGTACGTATCGGTCAGCCGGCGGAATTGGCCAAGCTGGCCACCACGCTCATGCTCGCCCGTGTGCTCGCCGCGCAACGTGAGGCCCCGCGTTCGCTGATGGATTTGTGGCGACCGCTGTTGGTGGTGGGCATCCCATGGCTGCTCGTGATGAAACAGCCAGACCTCGGCACCGGCATCGTGTTCATCGGCATCTGCTTCGCGATGCTGTTCTGGGCCGGCGTGCAATGGCAGCTGCTGCTGATGCTGGCCAGCCCGGGCATCAGCCTCGTGCTGGCCTTCAGCACGGGCGTGTGGGGGGCGTGGTTTCTCATTCTCGTTGCATTGGTGCTGTGGTACCGGCCATTCCTCGCCGAGGGCGTGGTGGTGGTGGTGGCCAACGTGGTCACAGGCGTGGTGGCACCGCTGCTCTGGGACAAGCTCAAACCGTACCAACAAAAGCGACTGCTCGTGTTTCTCGATCCCAGCATCGACATGCGGGGGTCCGGATATCACGTCACGCAGAGCAAGGTGGCCATCGGTTCTGGCGGCCTGTTCGGGCAGGGGTTCACGCAGGGCAGTCAGAAGCGTCTGCAGTTTCTTCCCGAACGGCACACCGACTTCATATTTTCGGTCGTGGGAGAGGAGCTTGGGTTTCTCGGTGTCAGCGTGGCGCTGGCACTGTTCCTGGCACTCTTCCTTCGCAGCACCCGGGTGGCCTCACGGGCCAACGACGCGTTCCCGAGTCTGGTCGCCTTCGGGTTCGTGGCCGCCTGGTTCGTGCACGTCATGGTCAACGTGGGCATGACCCTCAACCTCATGCCTGTCACCGGCATCCCGTTGCCGTTCTTCAGCTACGGTCCATCGTTCCTGCTGGTCAGCTGGGTCGCCGTGGCGGTCCTGCTGCGTATCTCGGCCGAAGGGCGCGGGCAGCCGGACGCCATCGGGCTCTGAGCGGCCGGTCTCCCAATACAGCAGCCTCGTCGGCGCGCAAGACCTAGCCTTCGTCCCGACGTTCACCAATCTTTCGCAGTCTATGGCCTGGTTCCGGAAGGAAAAAAAGCCCCGTCAGCCCCGTCGCGAGCGTCTCGAGATCCCACCGGATACGTGGGAGAAGTGCGAGGCCTGCGGCCACACCGACATTCGTGACAAGTTCTTGCGGAACTTGAACGTCTGTCCGTCCTGCGACTTTCACCGTCGCCTCCGGGCATGGGACTATGCCTCCTTCCTGATCGACGACGGCTCGCTGAACGAAGTGGGCGGTGAGCTGCGTTCGGTCGACCCGCTGGGCTTCCCGGACTACCCGGCGCGTCTCAAGAAGGCGCTCACGAACGCCGGCGACACGGACGCGATCCTCACCGTCACCGGCCAGCTCGAAGGCATGCCGGTGGGTATTGGCATCATGGACTTCTCGTTCATGGGCGGCTCCATGGGCTCGGTGGTCGGCGAAAAGATCGCCCGCCTGGGTCAGCGGTCGCTCGAGAAGAAGCACCCTCTGGTGATCGTGGCCGCGTCGGGTGGTGCCCGCATGCAGGAGGGCATCCTCTCCCTCATGCAGATGGCCAAGGCGTCGGCGGTGCTGTCGCAGCTGGCCGAGCGTCGCATCCCGTACATCTCGGTGCTCACGAACCCCACCACGGGTGGTGTGAGCGCGAGCTATGCCATGCTGGGCGACGCCATCCTGGCCGAGCCGGGCGCGGTAATCGGGTTTGCCGGCCCGCGCGTCATCAAGCAGACGCTGGGCCAAGACCTGCCGGAAGGCTTCCAGACGGCCGAATTCCTGCTCGAGAAGGGGATGGTCGATCAGGTCGTGCACCGCAAGGAGCTCAAGGACACGCTGTCCCGCCTGCTGCGTCATATGACCGGCCGGCCGGCTGCACAGGCTCAGGCCCTGCAGGAAGGCTGATACTGTCCACAGTGGACCCGCTGACCCCCAATCGGGGCGTACCGGCGACTGAGGCGGCGCAGGCGATGGACTCGGCATATCACGAGGCGCTGGAGCGACTCTTTGCCCGGACCGGTGGCGCCTGGCGCCTCGGTCTGGAGCGCGTCGCCGACCTGCTGGCCCGCCTGGGCAATCCGCACCGCCGCTATCCGGTCTTCCACATTGCCGGTACCAACGGCAAGGGCAGCACCGTGGCCACGCTCGACGCGCTGCTGCGTGGCGCCGGTCGTCGGGTGGGCCGCTATACGTCGCCGCACCTCGTCGATTTTGCCGAGCGGGTGGTGGTGAATGGCGAGCCGATGTCGCACGAGGCGATCACGGAATGGTTCACGCGCCATGAACCACTGCTCACGGAGCTGGGCGCGACATTCTTCGAGGCCACGACGGCCATGGCGCTGTCGCACTTCGCCAATGAGGGCGTCGACGTGGCCATCATCGAGGTCGGCCTGGGAGGCCGTCTCGACGCGACCAACATCGTGGAGCCTGTCGCGGCCGCGGTGACTCAGATCGGCTTTGATCATCTCGAGTACCTTGGCGACACCCTTGAAGCCATTGCCGGGGAGAAGGCCGGCATCTTCAAGCGCGGTGCGGCGGCCGTCGTGGGTGACACCCGTCCTGCCATTCGGGACATGCTGCTGCAGCGGGCAGAGGCGGTTGGTTCGGGGCCGGTGCTGGTGACAGGTCGCGACTGGCAGGTAGACGACATCGTGGTGGACGCACAGGGCACGTCCTTCACCTTGACCGTGAACGAAAACGGGATGTCCGACAGCCGTCGCCTGACGACGCCGTTGGTCGGCCAGTTCCAGGCGCACAATGCGTCGGTGGCGCTGGCCCTGTTGCGCAGTGCAGGCGGTGAATGGGCCAAGATCGAGCGGGAGGCCGCAACACACCTCGCCGGCGTGCGCATCGCAGGCCGGTTCCACCGTTCGCCCCCGTGGCTGTTCGACGTGGCACACAACGCAGACGGGGCGGCCACCGTCGTCGCGAATTTGCTGGCGGTGGGTGTACCGCACCCGCTGTCAGCCGTCGTCTGCGTGCTGCGGGACAAGGATTGGCGCGGCATCCTGCATGCGGTCTCGAAGGCCGCCAGCCGCATTCTGGTGACGATGGCGCCCACAGCGCCCGCCAACCGGACATGGCAGCTGGACGAGGTCATGGACTGGGCCCAGGCCGAAGGGTTGCCTGTGGAGCGCTGCGACGACTTTGACCGCGCCTTGGCCGAGGCGCAGGTGGGGGCGGAAACGGTGCTCGTGACCGGCTCATTTCACACTGTCGGCGACGCGATGGAGCGGTTGCAGGTCGATCCGTTGGCTCGGTAGCTTACTTGGATGTCACACAAGCCGCTCCCGGGTTTCCGAGACTTCTACCCAGACCAGTTCGCCGAGCGAGCCCACATCTTCGAAACCTGGCGCCGCATCGTGCGGCGCTATGCGTTTCAGGAGTACGATGGGCCGCCGCTTGAACCACTCGAGCTCTACACGCAGAAGAGTGGCGACGAGATTGTCACCCAGCTCTACAACTTCGTGGACAAGGGCGAGCGTCCGGTGGCCATGCGCCCCGAGATGACGCCCACGTTTGCACGTATGGTGGGCGCCAAGGCGCAGACGCTGCGCAAGCCGGTGCGCTGGTTCTCGTTGCCGCAGCTGTTTCGCTATGAGCGTACCCAGAAGGGGCGTTTGCGCGAACACTTTCAGCTCAACGTCGACATGGTCGGCGAAGCGGATGTGCTGGCGGATGCTGAACTGGTGTCGATCGCGATCGAGATCATGCGCGCGTTCGGGCTGACGCACACCGATGTGCGCGCCCGCGTGAGTGATCGTCGCCTGCTGAACGGACTGCTCGAGCATCTGGCCATCGCTGAGCGCACCTGGCCTGCTGTGTATGCGGTGCTGGACAAGCTCGAACGGCAGCCCCGTGAGGTGTCCGCCGAGAAACTCGCGGAAGCGGGCGTCGTCGCCGAAACGGCGGACGTGATCCTTGGCTTTGCGACGCTCGACTTTGCGACCGTGCAGGCGCGCTATGGTGATGCGCCGGCCGTGAAGCCGCACCTCGATCGGTTTGCGCAGTATCTCGCACACTGCGAAGCACTGGGCGTCGGCGAGTGGATGCGTTTCGATCTCACCATCGTGCGTGGACTCGCGTACTACACCGGCATCGTGTTCGAGCTGTTCGACAACGTGGGTGAGTTTCGCGCCATCTGTGGCGGCGGTCGTTACGACAATCTCCTCAAGTCGCTCGGTGGCACCGATCTGCCAGCACTCGGCTTTGGTATGGGCGATGTCGTGATCGGTGAGCTGTTGCGTGCCCGTGGACTGATGCAGGTGTCCGCTGCACCGCCAGCGTACTGGGTGGCACAGTCGCCCGACGCGCCGGCTGCACCGGCCGCCGCGCTGCGTACGGCATCCGCACTACGCGGCGCCGAGTGCATGGTGGAGTATGCGCTCAAGTCGCAGAAGCTCGACAAACAGCTCGAGGCCGGGCGCAAGGCAGGCGCCGGCGCCTTTGTCATCGTCGACCCGGCAAGTGGCGATGCCCCGTGGCGCGTGCGTCGCGCGGGTCACGACGATCAGACGTTTACCACGCTCGATGCCCTGGTGGCCTGGGCGTCCTCGCATTCCGGAACACCCCATGAGTGACGACAAGAAGCTGACCACCCGCGCTGAAAACTTCAGCGACTGGTACAACGAACTGGTGCTGCGCTCCGAGCTGGCCGATTACTCGCCGGTGCGCGGCTGCATGGTGATCCGTCCGTGGGGCTACGGCATCTGGGAGCGCATGCAGCGCGCGCTGGACGACATGTTCAAGGCCACGGGCCATGTGAACGCGTACTTCCCGCTGTTCATCCCCGAAAGCTTCCTGTCGAAGGAAGCCGAGCACGTGGAGGGCTTCGCGCCGGAGTGCGCAGTCGTCACCATGGGTGGCGGCAAGCAGCTCGAAGAGCGACTGGTCGTGCGCCCCACGTCAGAGACGATCATCTACTCGATGTTCGCGAAGTGGGTGCAGAGCTACCGCGACCTGCCGTTGCTGTACAATCAGTGGGCCAATGTGGTGCGCTGGGAGATGCGCACGCGCCTGTTCCTGCGCACGATGGAGTTCCTGTGGCAGGAAGGGCACACCGCGCACGCCACGCATGACGAGGCTGAGGAAGAGACGCGCCGCATGCTGGGCGTGTACCGCACGTTCATGGAGGAGTACATGGCCATGCCCGTGATCACCGGCCAGAAGACGGACGCGGAGAAGTTCGCGGGTGCACTGCGCACGTACTGCACCGAAGCGATGATGCAGGACAACAAGGCGTTGCAAGCTGGCACGTCGCACAACCTCGGTCAGAACTTCGCCAAGGCGTTCGACCTGACGTTCCAGAACGAAGCCGGACAGCAAGATCACGCCTGGAACACCAGCTGGGGCGTGTCCACGCGCATGATTGGTGGGCTGGTCATGACGCACAGCGACGACGCGGGCCTGCGTCTGCCACCGCGCCTCGCGCCGACGCAGATGGTCATCGTGCCGATCTGGAAGACCGATGACGAACGTGCGGCCACCATCGAAGCGGCCAAGCGTATCGCCGATGAACTGGGCAGCTTCAAGCGCCCCGATCACGAGCGCATCCGCGTGCACGTGGACGATCGCGTGGGCATCAAGCCGGGCGCCAAGTACTATCACTGGGAATTGCGCGGTGTGCCGCTGCGCATGGAAATCGGTCCGCGTGATCTGGCGTCGTCGAGTGGCATGCTCGTGCGCCGCGACACGCGCGAAAAGCGGCCCATCGCGTTTGATGTGTTGCGCACCGAGTTGCCGGTGATTCTGGAGTCGATCCAGGCGGACATGCTGGCGGCGGCGCGTGAGCGCCTGGAGGCCAACAGCCATCGTGGTGACATCACCTATGATCGCTTCAAGGAGATCATGGACGGCCCGGGTGGCTTCGTGTATGCGGGCTGGAATGGTGATCCGGCAGTGGAGCAGCGCGTGAAGGAAGAGACGAAGGCGACGATCCGCTGTATTCCGGATGCGGAGTTCCGGTCGCCGAACGCGCCGACGACGTGCATGGTGACGGGTGAACCGGCCAAGTACGAAGTCATCTGGGCGCGCTCGTACTGACCGGCGACTCCAAGACCTCGATGTCAGAATCCGGATTCAGTCGTCGGCAGGGCGTGTTGCACGCGGAAAGCGTGCCGCTGCCGACGATCGCCGCTGCGGTGGGTACGCCGGCATACGTGTACTGCGCCGGCACCATTCGCGCGCGGTACGAACGGCTGGCGCATGCCTTCGAGGGCGTGCCGCATCGCATTCACTTCGCGATGAAAGCCAACTCCAACCTGTCTGTGTTGCGCCTGCTGCAGGAACTCGGCGCCGGCGTGGACATTGTGTCTGGTGGTGAACTGTATCGCGCCCGCGAGGCCGGTTTCACCGGCCGCGACGTCGTCTTCAGCGGCGTTGGCAAGACGGTGCAGGAGATCGAGCAGGCACTCGATGACCGCGTGCTGCTGATCAACGTGGAATCGGAGGCGGAGCTCGTCACCATCGACGCCGTGGCGGCCCGCAAGGGCGTGGTGGCGCCGATCGCCATCCGGGTGAATCCCGAAGTGACGGTCGAGACACCACACGCCTACATCCGCACCGGCGAGAAGGGGCAGAAGTTCGGCATCCCGCGCGATGACATTTCGCGGTTGGTCGCGCTCATCAGCGACCTGCCGCACATCGCGCTGCGTGGTCTGGGCATGCACCTGGGCTCGCAGATCGGCAATGCCGATCCGCTGCGTGATGCACTGCCACGTCTGCTGACGGCGGTGGAGATCGCGCGGGCCGAAGGGCACGACGTGAAGTACCTGGACGTGGGTGGCGGCCTGTCGGTGCCATACGAAGCCAGCGAGCGCGAGGCCGACGTGGAAGACTACGCGCAGATCGTGCGCGCGGCCGCCACCGAAACGGAGCTCATGCTATTGCTCGAGCCGGGCCGGTATATCGTGGCCGAATCGGGCACGCTCCTCACCGAAGTGCTCTATCGCAAGCATGCGGCCGGCAAGGACTTTGTGGTCACCGATGCCGGCATGAGTGACCTGATCCGTCCCGCGCTGTACCAGGCATATCATGCCATCGAAGCGGTGGTGGATACGCCGCGCACGATCACGGCCGATGTCGTTGGCCCGATCTGCGAGTCCGGTGACTTCTTCGCGAAGAATCGCGAACTGCCCGATGTGTCGGCCGGCGAACTGCTCGCCATCCGGACGACGGGCGCGTATGGCTACACCATGACGTCGAACTACAACTCCCGTCCGCGTGTCGTTGAAGTACTCGCCGACGGTTCCCGCTTTGCCATCATCACGGAACGCGAGCGCTACGAGGATCTCGTGCGGCTCGAGCGTGCCCATCTCCAGTGGAGAACCACCTGATGCGTATCGGCCTGTTGTCGGATACCCACGATCGTGTGCCGGCCGTTCGCGCGTTGCTGGAGCAGATGGTGCAGGGAGGTGTGTCGCTGGTGATGCATGCCGGTGACTATTGCTCCCCGTTTGTGCTGCAGCCGTTTCAGGATCTCTCGTTGCCGCTGCTCGGCGTGTTTGGGCGCAACGATGGTGATCGCGATGCCCTCGTCGCAGCAGCGAACACCGGCTTCGGTGCGGCCGAGCTGTTCGAGTCACCGCACTCGTTCGACCTCGGCGGCAAGTCGGTGTTGCTCATTCACGACCTCGCCGACGTGCATCAGCGCTCCATCGATGGGCACGAAGTGATCGTGCATGGCTTCACCCACGTGCCCGAAATGAAGTCGCGTGGTGATTCACTGCTGGTCAGCCCGGGCGAAGCCTGTGGCTGGCTGCACGGTGCGCCGACCGGCGCGATTCTCGATCTCGATACCAAGGCCGTCGAGTTCCTCAAGCTCACCGGCCCGGAGTGGAAGTTCTGATGAACAGCCGTATCCTCATCCTCGATTGTGGTTCGCAGTTCACGCAGCTGATCGCCCGCCGTGTGCGCGAGGCCCGCGTGTACTCCGAAATCCATCCGCCCACCAAGTCACTCGACTGGATTCGCGCGTGGAAGCCCACGGGCATCATCCTGTCTGGTGGCCCGAGCTCGGTCACCGATGAGGGTGCGCCCACCATTCCGCCAGCGCTGCTCGATGTGGCCCCGGTGCTCGGTGTGTGCTACGGCATGCAGCTCATCGCGCATCTCGAAGGTGGCGCCGTGGTTGGCGGCGGTCGTCGCGAGTACGGCCGCGCGGAAGTCATGATCGACGAAGCCGATGGCCTGTTTGGCAGCTTTGTCGCTGGCGACAAGACCACGGTGTG
>NZ_DASWXE010000071.1:0-13111 GCF_036405635.1 Gemmatimonas sp.
GCACTTCTTCCACCACCGCACCGGCCGCGCGACCCACCGCCTGCATGGCCGAGGCGCCGAACAGGTACGGGATCATGCCACCGATCAGCAGGCCGATCACAACCTTCGGATCGTCGATCGAGAACGACACCGGCGTACCGAGGTGCTCGCTCAGCTTGCTCGAATAGTCAGCGAAGAGCACCAGCGCGGCCAGACCAGCCGAACCGATCGCGTAGCCCTTCGTGACCGCCTTCGTCGTGTTGCCGACGGCATCGAGCGCGTCGGTGATCTTGCGGATCTCGGGGCCGAGATGGCTCATCTCGGCGATGCCACCGGCGTTGTCCGTGATCGGGCCGTACGCGTCGAGCGCGACGATCATGCCCGCCATGGAGAGCATGGACGTGGCCGCGATGGCCACACCGTACAGGCCAGCGATTTCGTAGCAGCCATAGATGGCCGCCGCCACCACGAGCACCGGAGCTGCCGTCGAACGCATCGACACCGCGAGGCCGGCGATCACGTTCGTGCCGTGACCCGTTTCCGACGCCTTCGCGATCTCACGCACCGGGCCGTATTCCGTGGCCGTGTAGTACTCGGTGATCACCACCAGCGCAGCGGTCAGCGCCAGGCCGATCATCGCACAATAGAACAACGCCATGCCCAGCTCACCCGGGAACATCGTCTTCGTCACGAAGAAGAACGCGATGGCCGCGAGCACACCGGACACGATCAGGCCGCGATACAGCGCCGACATGATCTTGCCACCCGGCTTCACGCTCACGAAGAACGTGCCGATGATGGACGCGGGGATGGACACCGCGCCAAGCACCAGCGGATACAGCACGCCGGTGTTGCCATACGTCGCGAAGCTGAGGCCGGCCACGAGCATCGCGGCGATGACCGTCACCGCATACGTCTCGAACAGGTCGGCGGCCATGCCAGCGCAGTCACCCACGTTGTCACCGACGTTGTCGGCGATCACGGCCGGGTTGCGCGGATCGTCTTCCGGGATGCCGGCTTCGACCTTGCCCACGAGGTCAGCGCCGACGTCGGCACCCTTCGTGAAGATACCGCCGCCCAGTCGCGCGAAGATGGAGATCAGCGACGAACCAAAGGCGAGACCGACCATCGGCTCGAGCGCCCGCTTCACGGCATCTTCGCCGATGGCACCGCCGATGACGTACATGTAGAAGCCCGCCACACCCAGCAGGCCGAGGCCCACCACCAGCATGCCGGTGATGGCACCGCCCTTGAAGCTGATGTTGAGCGCCGCGTTCAGTCCGCTGGTCGCCGCTTGTGCGGTGCGCGAGTTCGCGCGGACCGAAACGAACATGCCGATGAAGCCGGCCACACCAGAGAGGATCGCGCCGATGGCGAAGCCGATGGCGGTCACCCAGCTGCCGAGCCCAAGGCCGACGGCGAGGAAGAGCACGACACCGACGATGGCGATGGTGCGATACTGGCGCTTGAGGTAGGCGTCAGCGCCAACCTGGATCGCGCCGGCGATCTCCTGCATGCGCTCATTGCCCGCGGGCTGGGCGATGATCCACCGCGCTGACACGATGCCATACACAATGGCAACTGCAGCGCAGACGAGCGCGAGGATAAGGGCGTACTGCTCGAGCACGTAGAGTTCCGTGGAGGGGAATTGTGTCGTCCGGGGCCCCCGCGGTGACCCGCGCAGGGCCGAATTGGGGGGCAACCCGGGGAAGATCACCGATAAGGCAGGATCATGCCAGTGTTTTCCGGTTCCATATCCTGCTTGTCCCGGTCGGGGCCCGGGCGCAGCTTCCACCGCATGCCGATCACGCCCCCCACCGCGGCGCCCACGCCGCTGCCCCGATCCCAGGCGCGTTTCGCCCTCGTCGCCTCACCGTTTACCCTCGCATTGCTCGCCCTGCTGGCGGGCTGCCGAGCGGCGGCAGGTCCTGCCGGCGGCGCGCCGACCACTGGCACTGCCGGTGGCGCGATGACGGCGTACCCGGCGCTGCCGTCAGCCTATGCCATCGCCGAAGGCCAGTCGCAGGTGACGCCGGCGTTCGCCGACAGCACGCAGTGGATCCGGGAGCGACTGTGGGTGGAAACCGAGTTCGACTCGGATTATGACGGCAAGCGGGACCGGGTCCATGTGGACGTCACCCGCCCGGGCGCGACGGGTTCGGGACTGAAGGTGCCGGTGGTGTACGAGACCAGCCCCTACTTCGCGGGCACGCTGGGCAACGATGACGTCTTCTGGCCCGTGAAGCAGGAACTCGGCGCCGAGCCGCCCGCCCGCAAGCTGGGCAAGGGTGTGCCGTTCAACGCCACCCGCACCCGCATTGGCAATTCACAGGTGCGGACATGGGTGCCGCGTGGCTTTGCCGTGGTCCACTCGGAGTCGCCCGGCACGGGACTGAGTCAGGGGTGCGTGACCATTGGCGGCATGAACGAATCGCTGGCGCCCAAGGCGGTCGTTGATTGGCTCAATGGCCGGGCCAAGGGCTACACGACGGTGGACGGACAGCAGGAAGTGTCCGCGACGTCGTGGTCGACGGGCAAAGTCGGCATGATCGGCACCTCGTTCAACGGCACGCTGCCAGTGGCGGTGGCCACCACGGGGGTCGCCGGGCTCGAGGCCATCATCCCCGTCTCGCCAAACAATTCCTACTATCGATATTACCGCTCCAACGGTCTCGTGCGCGCACCCGGTGGTTTTCAGGGTGAAGACGTGGACGTGCTGTACGACTATGTGCAGAGCGGCAATCCGGCCACCCGCGCGATCTGCAATGAACGCGTGCGCGATGGCATCATCGGCAAGGGTATCGATCGTCGTACCGGCGACCTGAGCGACTTCTGGACGCAGCGCGACTATCTGTTGCAGGCCAAGGGCATTCGGGCCGCGATGCTCACTGCACACGGCTTCAATGACTGGAACGTGATGCCGTCGCACACGGTACTCATGGCCGACATCGTACGCGCCAACAAGGTGCCGGTGCAGATGTACTTCCATCAGGGCGGGCATGGCGGCGAGCCGCCGCTGCCCATGATGAACCGCTGGTTCACGCGCTACCTGCTTGGTGTGCAGAACGGCGTGGAGAAGGACCCGCGTTCGTACGTGGTGCGTGAAGGCGCCAACCGTCAGGCGCCCACGCCCTATGCCGCGTATCCGCACCCGGAAGCGCTGCCCGTGAAGTTGTATCCGGGCAATGGCGGACGCAGTGTGGGTGTGCTCGCGTTCGCGGCACTGGGTGGGCAGGGACGCGAGACCATCACCGACGACGCCAACCAGAGTGGCGCCGCATTGGCGGCCGCGGTGTCGTCGCCGAATCGCCTGCTGTTTGCGACGCCCGCGCTCACTCAGCCGCTGCACATCTCCGGCACGGCACAGGTGACCCTGCGTCTGTCATCCAACACGCCGGCCGCCAACCTCTCGGTGTGGCTGGTAGAGTTGCCCTGGCCGGCTGCTGCGAACGCCAATGGCGGCAACGGGGGTATCATCACACGGGGATGGGCCGATCCGCAGAACGCCAAGTCGTTGCGCGTATCGGAGCCGCTCAAGGCCGGTGAGTTTGTTACGGTCACATTCGATCTCGAGCCTGACGATCAGATCGTGCCGGTAGGCAAGCGCATCGGGCTGATGGTGATGTCCAGTGACAAGGATTTCACGTTGCTGCCGAACCCGGGCACAGTGCTCACGCTCGATCTCGATGGCAGCTCACTGTCGTTGCCGGTGGTGGGTGGCGTGGCAGCACTGCAGCGCGCCATCCAATAGTTCGCGCAGATCCAACAATCGATTCCGCCCATGTTCATGTCTTCACCTGAGTCTGCCATGTCGCGCCGTTGGTCGGTGACGCTGTCGTCTTTGTTGCTGGCGGGTCATGTGGCTGGCTGCGCGACCTACAGCGCGTCGTCTTCCACATCGGCCGGGTCGGCATCGGCTGCCAGCAGCACGTCTTCCGGCGGCGCTCCGTCCAGCGCGGGCAGTGCCGGCACGCCGATGGCGCCCGCGTCCGTGGCGCGCCCCACCGCGGCCAGCCAGCGGGAGGACGCAAGATGGGCCGATTCGGTGCTGACCACGCTGTCGGTCAGGCAGAAGGCGGCGCAGATGGTGTGGGTGTGGGCGCTCGGTGACTACACGCCCGTGGACGCGCCGGCGTATGTCTCCATCGAACGGCAGGTTCGCGAGCTCGAACTCGGCGGCATCATCATCTCGGTGGGTGGTCCGGCCGACATCACGCTCAAGGTGAATGCGCTGCAGCGCTCCGCGAAGTTGCCGCTGCTGGTGGGCGCCGATCTCGAAACCGGTGCGGCTTTCCGCGCGCGTGGTGGCTGGTTCCTGCCCAACGCCATCGAATTGGGCGGCGCCACCTCGTTTCCGTACCAGATGGGCATTGGCGCCACGCGCGACACGATGCTCGCGTACGAGATGGGACGCGTGACGGCGGTGGAAGGGCGGGCGATGGGCATTCACATGGCGTTCGCGCCGGTGCTCGACGTCAACAACAATCCGAAGAATCCGGTCATCAGCGGTCGGTCGTTCGGTGAAGACCCGGCGCTGGTGTCGCGCATGGGCGCCGCGTTGGTGCGGGGGCTCCAGGAAAACGGCATGCTCGCCACGGGCAAGCACTTCCCCGGGCATGGCGACACTGAGCAGAACTCACACCTCGAACTCTCGCGCGTGAACGTGTCGCGCGCGCGTCTCGATAGTGTGGAACTGCGTCCGTTCCAGGCCGCCATCGATGCCGGCGTGCGTGGCATGATGACGTTCCACGGTGATCTGCCGGCGCTCGATACGACCAAGACGGCTGCCACACTGAGCCGCGCCGTGATGACCGATCTGCTCAAGAAGCAGATGCGCTTCAATGGTCTGCTCATCACCGACGCGCTCGACATGAATGGGGTACTGGGTAATCTCTCCATGGGCGAAGCCACGTTGCGTGCGGTGGAAGCGGGCAACGATGTGCTGCTCATGCCCACCGATGCCAAGGTGTCCATTCAAGCCGTGGTGGATGCGGTCGCGGCGGGGCGGGTGAGCGAGGCGCGTCTCAACGAGTCGGTGCGCAAGCTGCTCATGGCCAAGCACGAATTCGGCCTGCACCGTGAGCGGCTCGTGCCGGTGGAAGGGGTGCGCGATCGCGTGGGCACGCTGGTCAATCTCAAGCCGGCGAGTGAAGCGGCCGCCAAGTCCATCACGCTGGTGCGTGACTCGTTGTCGCTCGTGCCGTTCCGCATGGCGCGTACGGCGCGCGTGGTGAGCATCACGGTGTCGAGCCGCGTGGACATCAGCGCGGGGCGTGGCTTCGATGCCGAGTTGCGCGCGCAGTATCCGCAGCTGCTGTCGCTGACGCTGACGCCCGAAGTGGTGGCCGAAGCGACCGCCGGTGCGGCGGCGGGCAACACGGGGGGCTATCGCGTGAGCCCCGATCCGACCATCCTGCCGGCCTCGGTGGAGAACGCGCTGGCCATCGCGCGCGGTGCGGACCTGGTGATTGTGTCGAGCTACATCGGTGCCGCCACGAACACGGCCAACATGAAGCCGACGGCAGGATTGCCCGAGCTGCTCAACGGGCTCAAGGCGGCCAATACGCGGGTGGCGCTGGTCAGCTTCAACAATCCCTACCTGGCCCAGGGACTGCCGCTCACCGACGTGCACCTCATCGCGTGGAGTCCGTGGACGATGTCACAGCGTGCGGCCGGTCGCGCCTTGCTTGGTCGCGCGCCCATTGGCGGACAGCTGCCGATTACCATTCCGGGTGTGGCGAATTTTGGCGCGGGTTTGCGCCGATAGTCCACGAAACCCGTAGTCGTTGACCGCATCGCTGCGCCAGGCGCGGCACTTGCTCCTTTCTCAGGACACCATGATGTTCGCTCGCACCACCATCGCTGCCATCGCACTCGCTGCCTCCGCCACGGCGCTCGTGGCACAGCGCGTCGCCACTGATCTCACCGGCAACTGGACCTTTGCCGTGGTCACGGAAAACGGCACCGGCACGCCGGCCGTGACCATCAAGCAGCAGGGTGATTCCCTCACGGGTACGTACGAGTCGGCGCGCATGGGCGCACTGGCGTTCAAGGGCCGCGTGAAGGACAAGACGTTCACGTTCGACGTGAACACCAGCGGTGGCACGACGCTCACCTTCAAAGGCACCATCGTCGATGATGACCACCTGAAGGGTGATGTCGATTTTGGTGGCCAGGGCGGCGCGACGTTTACCGGCGAGCGCCGTCGCTGACTTCGTCGCTGATCTACTCGTTGACCTATTCGCTGACGCTGGTCATCGGGCGGGCTGGCGTGTTGCGCAGGTGACGCCGGTTCAGGAACTCGGCGTAATGCTCCTGCCACCCCTTGAGTGACTCTTCGGACAGCGTGTCGAGCAGGTCGGCCACATCATCCACGGCCGCCTGCACACCCTGCACGGTCTCGCGCGATTCTTCCGTCTCGTCGGCGCTCACGTGCATGATGATCACGTTGAGCTGATTGTTCACGCGATCGGTGAGCATGTGCCGGATCTCGCGGATGGCCGTCGCGCGCACGCGCCGCTGACGCCGGCGAATGAGCCAGAAGATGCCACCGTGCAGGACACCCACGATGAGCGCCGTCACGGCCATCACCGTCCAGTAGCTGTCCTGACTCGCAAAGCCGAGTCGCGGAATGAGCAGGATGACCGCTACACCGGCACCGCTCAACCACAGTTCAATATTGTCGACAAAGTGACGCATGGTTCTCGCCGCTGATGGGGATACGAGAACAGGCACCATCGCCTGAAATTCAATATTCGAACCTGCACCATCGGCGGCGGAGCCGCCAGTAGGTGTGCGGGGGGCTAGCCCGCTTCAGAAGAGGCTGCTGGCACGCCACAGCTCGGACAGTACGGGTAGAAGGCGTTCTTGCGCGTGTGGCATCCACCACACTGGTCGAACAGGCGCAGGCCGCAGTGCACACAAAAATTGGCCGGACCGTTCGGGCCCGTCGCGATGCGCCGCTCACACCCCGGACACACGCCCGCATCGATGCGCTTCAGGGCTTCTTCGTACGGCAGGGCGCGACGACGCTCGGCTTCCGTCTGCTGTTCGACCTTCTGGCGCTGCGCGAGATAGCGGCGCATGGCGCGAATGATGTACACACCCGCAATGGCCGACGCGGCGATACCCACCGCATAGCGCACGTAGCCGCCATAACTCGGCAGGAACGGCACCAGTTCCACGAAGAACGCAAATACCGCGAACAACACGAAGCCACGCAGCAACGGCCAGTACTCGCTGCGACGCTTGCGCGCCACGAGCCAGCCGGCAATCACCAGCAGCGGCAACGTCAGCGCAAGGCGAATGCCGAACACTTTGAGTTCCTGCTGGAATCGCGCCCGCTCGAACGTGCCACGGGCCGCAATCTCGAGCTCCACTTCGGCTTCGCGATTGACTTCCTGCGCTTGCGAGATGGCCAGCAGCGTTTCATCGAGCTTCTCCACGCGCGACTCGGCATCCCGTTCGCCGGCCTTCAGCGTATCGAGCGCGCGCGTCCGCGAGAGCACCTCGGGGTCCTGTGCCGGGTCGGTGGTGGCCCGACGTGTCGCTACCCAGGCATCGAAACTCTCGCGCTGCGACGTGTAGGCGTTGCGCGCCACCGCATGCTGCTGTGACGCACGATCGCGTTCATCACGCGTGGTTCGCTCCACCTGCAACAGCGAGTCGCGTGTCGCATGCAGCGGGGCGAGGCGCGTGGGGTCGATGAAGTCGGGGAGCTGCAGGCTCTGCTCAACTCCCGGCAACTCGGCCACGATCTTTCCGCCCAGGCCGATGAGGAAGCCGGCAAAGACGATCGACACCGCCCACATCGCAATGGCAAAGAGCCGCTCGGGAACGCGAAAGGATCCGAACATGTCACACGGATTGCAGGGTGGGTCGCGGTATGAAAACAGAACATGCCGCACGCGTGCAGCATGACACCGGTGTGGAGAGCGCCCCAGAAGATGCACCCGGTCGAGGACGGCCCGGAAGTCGGTATCGATGATCTGACCCGTCGTGCCTCTGGCGTGACGTTCCCCGTGCCTCGATAATTCCTGCGTCCTTTTCCCACTGCCCCCGCGCATGAGCCTCATCTCGCTGCTTCCCCGCTGGACCGAATCGCGCTGGAACCAACCGCTCGACCGCGAGCTGCTCGATCATCTCGAACCGCAGGCGAAAGCAGCGGGGCTGCTGGGGCCAGGGCCTCAGTGGGCGTTCTCCACCGGTCACCTCCACACGCTGGGTGACATGGTGCATGCGTGGGTGGGTTGGGGTCGCCTGCCCGTGCGCTCCACGCCAGAAGAGGCGCGCGGCACCACGGGGCAGGGAGACTTCGTCGAACAGGTCATCCGCTATCTCAAGGCTATCGATCACCTTGGCCTGGTTGACAGCGAGTTCGTGGACCATGTCTACACGCACAACTGGCTGGTGGCCGACCTCTTCAGCGTGATGGATGTGCTGGAGCTCACGGCATTCATGGGGCAGACCGATGCTCCCAAGTTCCGCATCGTGGAGATCGGTGGCGGTTGGGGACGTGTGCCCGAGATGCTGCTCAAGCTGTTCCCGGGCAAGATCGAATATGTCATGGTGGATGCGGTGCCGATCTCTCTGGTGTCGGCCGAGGCGTACCTGCGCGGTGCGTTCCCCGAGCTGCTGTTCGGCAGTTTTGCGCGCGGTGATGATTACCAGCCCGGCAGCTACGATGTGTACTTCATTTCCAGCTGGGAGCTGCAGCACCTCGGCACGTCGCGCTTCGATGTGGTGATGAACATCGAGAGCTTCCAGGAAATGACGCAGGACCGCGTCGACTACTACCTGTCGTGGTTCGATCTTGTGATCGCCGACCGTGGTATTGCGTACATCGCCAACTCACGTGACTACGTGTTCACGGGCGACTGGAATTTCCCCTCGTCGTGGCGCACGCTGGCGCGTCATCGCACGCCGCGCTCGTGGACGCCGGACAACTCCACACACATTCTGCGCAAGGAAGTGGGCGATTTCACCGCCGGCAATCGCATCATCGATGTGGCGTATACGAACTCCGTTCCCACGGATCCGGCCGACCCCGCCGTGAACACCTTGCGGCAGATCAGGGAGTCACGGGCGAACGGCTGAAGCAGCTGTTCGCGCCGCGACCGTTCACTCCGTCACCTGCTCCACAAAAGTCACCACCGTTGGGATTGGTGCTTTCTCGATGGGATGCGGCACGCCCGGGAGCATGGTCGCGCGCGCATGTGGCATCAACGCAGCGGCCGCTTCACAGTCGACGAGCGTGACACTGTCGTCCTTCTCGCCCACCAGCAGATGGACGGGGCACTGCACCGAGGCGAATGATGCCTCGGTGAGCGGTGGTGTATCGCCCAGTCCACGCAGCAGCGCCGCCGTGCGCTCCATGAGTGGCTCCCATCCGCCGGCTTCGGCATGGCGATTGGCCAGAGCCTCGGCGAATGCTGGCACCTTGGCGGCAATCACCGCCGGATTGAGCCGCGACGCAGCCTGGGTGGCCACCTCCGGCGACCATCGCAGCATGGTGCCGAGTGTGATCAGTCCTGCAATGGCGCCAGGCGCACGCGACGCGAGCAGCAGCGCCGCATAACCACCCATGGAGTAGCCGAACACCACCGGTGGTGCGTCATCGGCACTCCGGGCTTCACTGGCCGCCACGGCAATGACATCGGCGAAGAGATCCATACTGAACGCCGCGCCCTCGGCCAGTGGCGTGCGGCCATGCCCTGGCAACTCGATCACGCGCACCGATGCAAACCGATTCGTCGCCACGAGGGCGTCCGCCACCGGCTGCATCTGCGACGCACTGCCCAGCGCGCCGTGCACCACCAACACGGAGCGTTGGCTCATCACTTGCCCTTGAACGCCGAGATCGCGTTGCGGGTGAACGGGGAGAGGGCGAGGGTGCCGCTCATGTTCGCGCGTTCGGCGAGCATGACGTCCCACTGTTCAGTGCCGGCCCAGAACACCTGCTTCATCTGCGCCATCGCATCGGGATTGGAGCGGGCCAGCGTCGCTGCGAGCTGGTCCACACCGGCGTCGAGCGCGGCCACGTCGTCGTACAGGCGCGCATAGAGTCCACGGCGTTCGCACCACGCGGCATCGCGCCAGTCGGCGTCGACGGCCATCTGGCTGAAAGACGCGAGGCCAAGCTTCTTCTCGATCACCGGTCCCACCACGAACGGACCGATGCCCACAGCCAGTTCGCTCAGCTTCGCCGACGCGGTGCGCACGGCCATGCTGAAGTCGGAGGCGGAGATGAGGCCCACGGCACCACCGGCCGCCTTGCCATGCACACGCGTGATGACGAACTGCGGCGCGCGGATCATGGCGAGAATCACGCCGGCGAAGCCACTGAAGAACTGCTGTCCCTGTTCAGGCGCCGACAGCGCGGCCAATTCGTCGAACGATGCACCGGCGCAGAACGGCCCCGTACCACCGCTCTGCAGCACGATCACGCGCACCGCGGGATCCTGGCTCATCCGCGTGACGGTGGCCGCGAGTTCGCGCAGCAGTACGCCCGGGAGGGAGTTGCTCTTGGGGTGAAAGAACTCGATGCGACCGATACCATCGGTCACGGAGGTGCGGACGTAACCGTCCGCAGTCTGATCGGCGGGAGTATTGGCGGGAGTCATGATGCGGAAATTAGTGTCTGACCACGGTCATCGCGGAGTGCCACGAAAACAGCCGATCGTGTAGGGATATTCGATCGTGGCATGATAGTGATAGCCGTAGGTACCATGGGCATGACCGTGACATGCGTCGAGGTCGCTATTGGTCATTTCGATGCCCCCGACGCCCTTGTAGCCATACAGGGGAAACCCGTCCCGGATCCAGCCCACGATCCCTGAATGTCCATCGCTGGCGACCACATCGAGTCGTTCGGGCAGGAAGTGGTAGTGGTAGTCGGTCTGCGCCGGATGCCCGCCGTGGGCGTCGACAATCTCATGCGCCACGGCGTCGTTGCCCCGACCGTCGGCCGCCGAATACAGCACCACGCCGTTACGTGTGACACCGATCGCCCCAAGGGGCACGCAGGTCGGCGTTCCGTTCACAGCCGGTGACACCGGCAGCACGAACGTGTAGGCGCGCGCAGCGGGAACACCACCATTGCCGTCGATCGCGTTCAACACCGAGTACCGCGTCATCGGCCAATCGCCGATGCGCCCATCCACCGGCAGGTTGTTCACGGTGATCGTGCGTACTTCGCCCGTCTCCTGAATGGCGAACGTCCCCGAGGCGGGCGCAAACGTTCCGGATGGCAGAAACGGCTTACGCAGCAGATTCCAGCTGGCCGTCGCGTCATCGATCCAGGTGATGCGACTGCGCACGCTGCCTGCAGCACCCGGATTGGGCCCAGTGCAGGAGTACAGTTTGCCTATCGCTGGCGTGGTGGTGGTGAGATGACTGTCTCCCAGCCGGAGTGCACGACAATCAGGGCCGCTCGCGTCGCTGCAGATGGCGAACGTGATGTAATACGGAGCGAGCGGGTCACCGGTATTGGTGCCTGTTGGTGTGCCCGTGGTGGCTTGTGTGGCGCTATCTCCACCGCATCCCGCAACGCCCATCGCGAGAGCCATCGCCACGACGAGACGCGCATGCACACGTGCTGTTGCAGGACGCGTGATTCTCAGCATCGAACGCTCTCCGGATTCGGCCCTGACGGTGTCTGCTCCGGCGTCAATCGCCGAAACACCAGGGTATGTCCCCATGACACACGAGAGGCTCGCACCACTACGTGTGCTGTCGCGATTCGGGTCAGCGCGAACGCGCGAGCGGCCCCACCGACTCGAGAGCGGGAACAACCTGTCCATCGCGACGTTCGGCAAAGAATGTCACCAGCGTCATGCCCGCGGCGAGACGACCGGAGAAATCGCGCTTGGACACCTGCAGCTCGAACTGCGCCCGATGCACGTTGTCGCGCGGGTCGAGCACCTTCACCGCGCCCAATGTCAGGCGATGATCGTTGCCATCGCGGAAGAAGTTGGCAATCTCCCGTACGGACGCACCCTTGGTGGCGCGCAGCGCAATGAACAGGTCCGACGCGGCCTGTCGCATCTCGGCCGGCGATGGTGCGCGAGGTGCTTCCGAGACTGGCGGCGGTGCACTCGCAGCCGGCTCGGTCGAAGCGGGTGCCGGCCGAGTGTTGACGGGCTCCGAGGACGCCTGCGTCTTGGGAAGTTCCGGCTCTGTGCGCGCGGGCACCGCGGGGTCGGCAGTGGGAACGGTGCGCGCTGCCACATCGGCGCGGTTGCCTGGTGCCGATGTCACACTGCTCTGTGTACCGGGCGTCGACGCCGGTGGCGTGGGCCGACTGGAAGATGCGACCGGCGCGGACCCACGCGGAGCCACGTTGCTCGGCGTGGATGTGGCGGCGGCGCCCGCTGGAGTCGGCGCTGCACCAACGGACGTGGTGCTGTCAGCCGCCCGTGACGCCACATCGAGCGACGTGTCTGGTGCTGCGGAGGTGCCGACAGGTGATGTCGAGTCGACCGCAGCGGCCACACGCAACGCCGCCGGTTCATTGGCACGTTGCTGATAGAGCACAAACGCGATCGTCGCTGCGGCCAATCCTGCCACACCCAACACGATGGGCATCGTGCGCCTCGGCGTTGCGACGGGCGTTGCGGAAGAAGGTGCGGGATTGATCGGCGGTGGAGCGATAGGTGCCGAAGTGATAGGCGTCGGAACGACAGGCGTGGCAACAGCCGGTGCCGTCTCCACTGCGGGTACTGCTTCAGTCACCACCGCGCGCACACGCACCACGCAGCTCGCGCGTACCACCGGCGTGGCGCCGAACGCAAACGCCTGCCGTGGCGCGACAATCACTCGTGTATCGCCGGGCAGTTTGGCGTCGACCTGCCACGTCGCCACATCCACCGACACGGCATCCGGACGATCGAGCAGCACGTCCAGGCCATCGGTCGGCATGGGCGCTCCGCTTGCATCGAACGCACGAAGCGGCAGCGTGAAATGCGAACCCACCGATACGTCGAAGCTCGTTGCGTCGAGTCGGAGTTCGGCGATCACGCGCTCGGGTACCGGTGTTGGAATCGGGACGGGCGTTGGTGGTGTGGACGCCGCAGAAACACTCGGCGTACTTGGCGTGTTCGTCATTCGGCCCGCAGGCACAGGGCTCATCGGC
>NZ_DASWXE010000072.1:0-20799 GCF_036405635.1 Gemmatimonas sp.
CGACGACATCGTGCGGGCCCGCTCGGACAGCCCGTTGCTCAGCGATCTGCGCGTGGCGTTGCCGCATGTGCTCGACAACGTGCGGCGTGTGACCGAAGGTGTGCCGCCCGCGCTGGCCTACGATGGTCCTGAGCCCGGTGCGGCCGACCTGTTGCGTCAGGCACGCGGCTTCACGACCGGTGAGTTTGCGATTCCCACCGACCTGCTGCAGAAGGCGAACACGGTGGTGCGCGCGCTGCCCGAGCAGTTGCCGGTCATTCGTCACGGCATGCGGGATCACGGTGGTCCACCGCCGCTGGCCATCGATGCGGAACTCACCGAAGAGTGGCTGACGGGCTTCCTGCGTGAAGAGATGACCCGCCGCGGCTTCGGGAAGGCGGTGATCGGTATCTCCGGTGGCGTCGACTCTGCAGTAACCGCCGCGCTCGCCGTGCGAGCGCTCGGTGCGTCCAACGTGATTGGTGTGCGGTTGCCGTATCGCACCTCGAGCGCCGAGTCGCTGGATCATGCGCAGCTGGTGATCGATGCGCTGGGGATCGAGTCGCGCACGCTGGATATCTCGCCGGCGGTGGATGGATATCTCGCCAACGAACCCGATGCCGATGGTGGGCGTCGTGGCAACGTGATGGCGCGTGTGCGCATGATCGCGCTGTTCGATCTGTCGGCGCGCTACCGTGCGCTGCCGCTGGGCACCGGCAACAAGACCGAACGCCTGTTCGGCTACTTCACCTGGCACGCCGATGACTCACCGCCGGTGAATCCGATCGGTGATCTGTACAAGACGCAGGTGTGGGAGCTGGCGCGCCACCTGCAGTTGCCGTCCATCGTGATCACGAAGGCACCAACGGCCGACCTGATCTTGGGCCAGACGGACGAGAGCGATCTGGGCATCTCGTATCCACGGGCAGACGAGATCCTCAACGGCTTGTTGCACGGCTACTCTGACGAAGCCATGCGTGCGCGTGGCATCTCCGAGGAAGAGTTGGCCATCGTATCGCGTCGCCTCAACGGCACGCACTGGAAGCGCCGTCCGCCCGCCACCGCGCTGGTGAGCCAGTCAGGAATTGGTGAGTCGTACCTTCGCCCGGTCGACTACTGAAGGGCGGCACCATGACCGGTGTCCATGTGACCGGTGTCCGCCTGCATCTCCTCATTGTGGAGGATGATGAACACGTCCGTCGTGCCCTGCGTGAAGCCTTGCAGGAGTACGCGGCGGACGTCAGTGAAGCGGCGACCGCGCAGGAGGGGCTCACCATTGCCTCGCGGCAGGCCCTCGACGCGATCATTCTGGACCTCGGTCTGCCCGACAGCTCGGGGCTCGAGTTGTGCCAGTCGCTGCGCGCCTTCACGCAGGTGCCCATTCTCGTGCTCTCCGCCATGCACGACGAAAGCACCAAGGTCGCGCTGCTGAACGCCGGCGCCGACGACTACGTCACCAAGCCCTTCTCCAGTCCCGAACTGGTGGCGCGCATTCAGGCCCATGTGCGCCGGTTCAGCGACCGTCGCGATGGCATCTCGCCGGTGCGACTGCGACTTGGCGACGTGGAGCTCGACCTGCAGCAACGCGTGGCCACCCGGGGCGGACAGGCTCTTCGGTTGACACCCACCGAGTGGACATTGCTGCGGGTACTCGTGGGTCAGCGCGGCCGCACGATGACCCATCGCCAACTGTTTCTGGCCGTGCGGAATCGGGAATACGGCGATGCGAGTCTGCACCTGCGCGTGCACCTCACGCACCTGCGTCGCAAGATCGAGGCAAACCCCGCGGAACCGCGTTTCATCGTGACCGACCCCGGCGTGGGCTACCGCTTCGAACCACCCGGACCCGACGAGGCGGTCTAGTGCTCCGCAACCACCGACGGACGCTCACGCTGTGGCTGCTGTGGGTGGTGGCACTGGCCGCCTTGGTGGCGGTGCTGATTCCCTCGCGCGAAGAGGTGGAGCAAACCCACGCCGCGCTCATGATGCTGCTCATCGTCCTGGGCGCCAGCGCCACGGTGGGCTTCGCGGCCGGCGTCAGCATCGCGTTGATCGCCTTCGCGTTGCTCAGCTACTACTTCGAGTCGCCACTCGACACGATCGACCTGCCGAAAGGCGTGGACTTGATCGAGCTCACGTCGTTCTTGATCGTGGCCGTGGTGGCGGCGCGCTTGCTCACCATCGCCCGCAATCGCGCCACGCTGGCAGAGACGCGCGCGCGGGAAATCGAGCGCCTGGCTGCCGAACGCACCGCCCTGGCGATGCAGGCGGCGCAGGCCGAGGGGCTGGCCGAGGCCAATCGCATGAAGGACGCGTTGTTGGCGACGGTCTCACACGACCTGCACACACCGCTCACCACCATTCGTGCGCTGGCCGGGCGACGATCGGTGGCAGACGACGCCGACTGGCTGCTGGTGCAGCAGGAGACCGATCGCCTCGCGCATCTCGTGCGGGAGTTGCTGGACTACTCGCGCATTCGCGGTGGGGCATTGCCCGTGCGCATCGAGACGTATCCGGCTGAGGACCTGGTGGGCGCCGTGGCGCGGGAATGCGGCGACAGGCTGACGTCGCACACCCTGCACACACATGTGCCGATGTCTGGCCCCGTGCTGGCGGGATCGTTCGATCTCGTGCTGAGCACACGTGTGCTGGTGAATCTGGTGGAGAATGCAGCGAAGTACGGCACTATGGGCAGTCGTATCGACCTGCATGTGGACCGCGCCGGACACTCGCTGCGCTTCTCCGTCTCGAATCTCGGTCCCGAAATCCCCGGCACCGACCGCGAACGCATCTTCGAGCCGTTCACGCGCGCCGGCAGCACATTCGAGCAGTCACGTGTGCCCGGTGTGGGACTTGGCCTGGCCATCGCGCGGGCACTCACCGAGGCGCAATCCGGCGCCCTCGTACTGGCGAGCAGTGATGGCACCGGCCTCACGCGGTTCGTGCTCACACTACCGGCCATCGATTGGGCTGATGTGGTGCCCGATACGACATACGATGGGCAGGCTACGAACAGAACGTAGCGGCACGTTAGCACAACCTTAGCACACAAGATTGGGCATAGCAGAACATTAGCGGTGATGTGCACAATCACGTCGCCGTGCTTGGCTACGATGCGGGAGTCGATTCCTCACTCCCGCTCGGAAGATCGTACGCGATGCATCTGCACACACTTCGCCTGGTTCGCATCATCGCCGACCCATCGCTGACCGACGCCGTTGTGGCGTTACTCACGGCGAGAGGCGCGCACACCTGCCTGCACAGCAGCGTGGCCACGTCGGACGGAGAGGTGGCGACGGCGCGCCCCGCCTTCACGCTCACCGAGTCGTTGGTCAGTGCACTCGACGCCGAATCCATCCTTCGGGCAGTGCACGACGAGTTGCAGCCCCACCATGCCGTACTCGCCTATGCGGTGGAGGCGCACGCGTACCTGCGCGAGCAGCGCCTGTGAGCGCACCAACATCTCGGGCACGCGCGGCCTTGGTCGCTGCGCTCATCATGATGGTGTGGCCCGCGGCCGTGCTGTCGGCGCAGCAGCAACCGCAGGCCGACACCCTGCGCCTGCGTGTGACAGATCTGCCGGCGCTCGTACAGCGCAACAATCCGGCGGCACGCACCGCGCGTTTCGATATGGCGCTCTCCGATGGCGATATCACTACTGCGCGGCTTCGGCCCAATCCGGAGCTCGAAGTCATCGCCGACGTGCTGCCACTCGGTGGCGGCGAAACCCACCCGAACAGCCGCCAGTACGGCATGCAGCTCGCGTTCCCCATCGAGCGCGGCAACAAGCGCGGTCTGCGCACCGAAGTCGCCACCCGTGCCCGGGCACTGTCAGAGCAGCGCGCGGTGGATGTGTTTCGTCAGCAAATGCTCGAGGTGCAACTGGCTTGGACCGAGCTGCTCGCGTCACAGGCAGAGGAGCGTATCGCTGCCGGCACACTCGAGAGCTACAACCGCCTGGTCACCGTGAGCCGTGCACGCCGCGATGCGCGGCAGATCTCCGACGCCGAGCTGGCTCGCATCACCGTCGAACGTGGACGGGCGGCAGTAGCATTGGATGCGCAGCGTGGAGAGTCAGCCGATGCACAAGCCACGCTTGCCCGACTGCTCGGCGTATCGGCCATCATCGTCCCGTCCGATACGTTGGCGCCCATGGCATCGCTCCCCGGAGCAGACAGCGTTGGGGCGTTGGAAAACGAAGCGCTCCGCGCGCGCGCTGACCTGATCGCGGCACGGCAGTCGGTGGAAGTTGCGCAGTCGGACCAGAAGCTCCAGCACGCGATGGGCAAGCCGGACGTTGCCTTCTCGGTGGAGTACAGCATGCAGCAGTACATCCCACTGTATGGTGCGTCAGTGCGTCTGCCACTGCCCCGCAACAACCGCAATCAGGGTGAGCGCCAGAAGGCCATCGTGCGGGTGGCACAGGCACGTGACGACGTGGAACGCATCGAGCGTGAGGTGCGTGTGGAGCTTCGGCGCGCATTGGCCATGGTCGATACACGCGCAGCGGCCTTGTCCCGTTTCGGCACCACCACCGATGGCATTCTCGCGCAGGCGCTGGCCGCCCGCACCGCCGCGGAGTTCGCCTATCGCAACGGCGCGACGTCCCTCGTCGAGTTGCTCGACGCCGAACGCAGCTACGACGACATCCGACGTGCCCATGTCGACGCCGTCGCCGACGTGAACCGCAGCCTCATTCACCTGCACTTCGTGGCAGGCCTCGCCCCGGAGACCCAGCCATGACCCCTTTGTCGATTCACTTGCCTACCACGCGCCAATTTGGATTGGCCTGCCTGTGCGCACTGAGCGCCGCCTGCACAACGGTAGAACCATCCGCTGAGTTGCCCTCTGGTGATACGGCCACGAGCGTCGTCTCGAAGCCCGCGGGCGAAGGATCCCGGTCGACACCACCCGCGACGGTGTCGACACTGGCTGCCGGTGATCGCATCGTGCTCGACAGCGCGCGGGGCTCCCGTTTCACGCTGATCACGGCTGAGCGCAAGACGTTTGCCGTGGCGCAGCGACTGCCCGGACGTGTGGTGGCAACGGCTGTTGCAGCCCGTGAGCTCTCCACCCCCCTGCTCATCTTCGAGACCCCCGACCTCTCGCAGGCCTATGCGGAGTTTCTCCGCGCACGCACGGAATTGGCGCGCACGCGTCGTGTGGCGGAGCGCCTGGGCGCTCTGGCGCAGAATGGGGCCGCCGCTGGCAAGGACCTCGACGATGCCGAGGTGGATGTACTGCAGGCCGAATCACATGTGCGGGAAACGGAGGCTCGGCTGCGTGAAGCCGGACTCGACCCGGCAGTGTTGTCGCGCATCGGCGCCGGAGCGGCGCTCGTGAGTGCCGATCTTCCCGAAGGCCGCATCGGGCTGGTGCGGGTTGGTGCGGTCGCCCTCGTTGATCTTACCTCGTTCCCCGATGCACCACAGCGTGGGCGTGTGATCGCGGTGAGTGACGCCATCGACCCACAGACCCGCACCGCACGTGTGGCCATTCTCGTGAGTCAACCGGGTGGTGTGCGTCCCGGCATGTTCGCGTCCGTTCAGGTCGAGCAACGCGCCGCGCAGGCGGTAGCGGTGCCGCGCACGGCGCTCGTGCAGGCCGATGCCCGGACGTTTGCCTTCGTGCGTGTGGGGGACGTGTTCGAGCGCCGCGAACTCACCCTCGGTCCCGACGACGGCAACCTCGTCGCAGTACTCGGCGGCATTCAGCCCGGTGAGCAGGTCGTGACATCCAATGTCATGCTGCTCAAGGGCCTTTCCTTCGGGTACTGACGCATGCTCGAAGCCATTACCCGATTCTCGCTGCGTCAACGCCTCATGGTGCTGGTGTTGGCCGCACTGCTCGTCATTGCCGGTGTCGCAAGCTGGCGGACACTCAAGCTCGAAGCCTACCCGGACGTCTCCGACACCGAAGTCGCCATCATCACGCAGTACGATGGCCGTGCCGCGGAAGAAGTGGAGCAGCAGATCACCATTCCCGTGGAGCGCGCGGTGAACAGCGTGCCGCGGGTGATCAATCGTCGCTCGCGCACGATCTTCGGCCTGTCCATCGTGAAGCTCACCTTTCAGGAAGGCACCGACGATTTCTTTGCGCGCCAGCAGGTGCTGGAGAAGCTGCGCGACGCCGACCTGCCCGATGGGACACAACCACAGCTGGCGCCGTTGTCCACGCCTGTCGGCGAAATTGTACGCTACGTGGTGGAGAGCGACGGTCGCCACAACTCCATGCAGCTGCGTGAGCTGCAGGACTGGGTGGTGATTCCGCGACTGCTGCAGGCGCCCGGCGTCACCGATATCACGAACTTCGGCGGCCTGGTTCGCCAGTTCAATGTGGTGATCGACCCGGAGCGACTACAGAAATTTGGACTCACGCTCGAACAGCTGGCCCAGTCCATCCGCGAGAACAACAACAGCACGGGCGGCAATGTCATTCGCAGTGGCGCCTCGCAGTTGGCGGTGCGCGTGATGGGACGCATCACCGATGCAGAGGACCTTGGCCGCACCGTTGTCGCCACACAGCGCGGTGTCCCCCTGTTTCTGCGCGACGTGGCCAGTGTGGAGACCGGTCCCCTGCCCCCCACCGGCGTGCTGGGTTTCGTGGATCTCACGCGCGGTGAAGATGTGGACGATGGTGTGGAAGGCATCGTGCTCATGCGCCGCGGCGAGAATCCATCTGACGTGCTGGATGCTGTCAAGGCACGCATCGAGGCGCTGAACACCAGCGGTCTCCCTGACGGGGTGAAGGTGCGAGTGCTGTACGACCGCTCGGAGCTGGTGCAGGCGACTCTCCGAACGGTCACGCACACACTGGCCGAGGGACTGTTCATCGTCACCATCGTGCTGCTGCTGTTCCTGGGTGACTTGCGCCTGGCCACCGCGGTGGCCGTGACCATTCCGCTGTCGTTGTGTGGGGCGTTCGTGCTCATGAAGCTGACGGGCATCCCCGCCAACCTGCTGTCGCTGGGGGCGATCGACTTCGGCATCATCGTGGATGCCTCCGTGGTGATGGTGGAAGCCATCGCCCGCACCTTGTCGCACCAGACGGACGACGAGCGCAGGCTGGGCAACCGACGGGCAATCTTCGCGGCAGGTGCCGAGGTACGCCGGCAGATCGTGTTCGCCGTGCTCATCATCATTCTGGCCTTCCTGCCGCTGTTCACGCTGCAGCGCGTGGAGGGCAAGCTGTTCCGCCCGATGGCGTTCACGCTCTCGTTTGCGATTGGCACGTCGCTGGTGCTGGCGCTCACCATTGTGCCGGTCGCCTGCTCGTTGCTGCTGGGACGCAACTTTCGCGAGCGGCACAATCCGGTGCTGCATTGGCTTGGTGAACGGTACCGCAACACGGTGCGCGGCGTACTGCGTCGTCCGCTGCCGGTGCTGGCCGGAGCGGGGCTACTCATTGCCATCTCGCTGGCAGCGGCGCGTGTGGTGGGCACCGAATTCCTGCCGCAGCTCGATGAAGGCGGTTTCAATATCCGGTGCATCCTGCCATCGGGCATCGCCATCGACGAAGCCCGCCAATACCCCCCACAGATCCGCGCCACACTCGCCGAGTTCCCCGAAGTGCGGGTCGCGATCTCATCGCTGGGCCGTAATGACGACGGCACCGATCCCTACGGTCCGAGTCGCATCGAAACACTGGTGCAGTTGCGCCCCTACGACAGCTGGACCACGGGCCGCAACAAGGCAGACTTGCAGAAGGCCATGCAGGAAGCGCTCGACGCGCGCATGCCAGGCGCCAGCTTCAGCTTCTCACAACCCATTCTCGACAACGTGAGCGAAGCGGTGACGGGTTCTGCGGCTGACCTGGCGGTGCTCGTGAATGGTCAGGATCCCGCGGTGCTGCGGCGTCTCGCGCTCGAGGTGCTGGAGGAAGTGCGTCAGGTGCGCGGCGCCTCGGCCAGCGGCCTGGAACAGGAAGGCCCGCAGACGCAGTTGTTGGTCGACGTGGACCGGGAAGCGCTCGCCCGCTACGGCATCGATATCAGCGACGTGAACACCGTCATCGATCTCGCCGTCGCGGGCAGTCCGGTGAGCGAGGTGTACGAGGGCGACCGCCGGTTTGCGATCACGCTGCGCTACACCCGTGAAGCGCGGTCGAGCATTCCGGCCATCGAGGCACTGCAGATTCTCACCGCCAGCGGTGCGCGTATTCCCCTGTCGCAGGTGGCACGCGTGAAGCTGGTGGAAGGCCAGACGCTGGTGGCCCGCGAGAACGGCATCCGGCAGATGGGTGTGCGCACCAACATCGTCGGGCGTGACCAGGGCAGCTTTGTGGCCGAGGCACAGGAGCGTGTGGCCAAGGCCGTACAGTTGCCCGATGGCTATGACATTCGCTGGGGTGGTCAGTTCGAGAATCTCACCCGTGCACGCGGACGTCTCGCACTCATCGTGCCCATCACGGTGGTGCTCATCTTCATCGTGCTGTTTGTTCTGTTCGACAACAGCCTGGTGGACGCGAGCATCGTGCTGATGAATGTGCCCTTTGCCATGGTTGGCGGGATCGCTGCGCTATTGGCGCGCAACATCAACTTCAGCGTGTCGGCCGGAGTGGGATTCATTTCCCTGTTTGGCGTGGCCGTGATGTCCGGCGTGCTGCTGGTCAGCTACATCAACATGCTGCGACAGGAACGCCTGATGCGCCTGCACCGCGCGGTATTGGAAGGCGCGGTCACACAGTTCCGGCCCATTCTCATGATGATGTCGGTGGCGTTGATCGGCTTGATTCCGGCCGCGCGTGCCGAAGGGATTGGCAGTGACATTCAGCGTCCGCTCGCCTCGGTCATCGTGGGCGGGCTGCTGTCGGCGCTCTTGCTCACGCTGTTCGTGATGCCGGCCCTGTACTTCGTGGTGGAGCGGGCCCGTCTGGCCCGTCGCTACCGCGGCCGGCACCGTGCGCGCGGGGCTGCCGTCGAGCAGGATGTGTTCTGACCATCCTGCTCGCGACGAGTCTTACGGCGCCTTCCAGAGTGCATTGGGGTCGGCTACCGCGAGCTCCCTGCAAAATCCACTGATGCGTTCCACCGCCTGCGCCATGAACTGGGCGCCGGCGGGCTCAGTGGCCGATCGCGGATCACCCACGCCGGTGTCAGCCGACAACTGTGTCCACCGACGTGGCATCCACGCCCATCCCTTTCGTACCGCCTCGAGCGCGCTGGGATTCACGGCACCATCACCCCATGCGCTGCGATCCTCGACAACAAGACCGGGGGCGATGTGCATCACGGCGGCAGTTTCCAGTTCGCCGGCATGATCACCGGGCTCGCGGAACACATTGCTGCCGGCGGTCTGCCACCAGTTCACGATCGCGAGCATGATGGACGTTTCGGGCTGCAGCTCGCGCACCAGAGCACGCAGCTCGTTGCCGCCATGGGCGTTGAGCAGCACCAACGCGCGCACGCCGTGCGGTTCGAGACTGCGCACCACATCGCGCAGCACGATGAGCTGTGTGCTGGGCATGACGTTGATCGTGAACCGCAGGTCGAGCTGCGTCGTGTTCACGCCAAATGGGATGGGCGGCAACGCCAGCACGCCCGTGCCATGGGCAATCGCATGCGCCGCCACGCGCGCAGCAACTTCGGTACCCAGCAGCGTATCCGTGCCGTACGGCAGGTGCGTGTTGTGCGGCTCGGTGGCGCCGAACGGCAACAGCGCCACCGGCCAGGCACCTTCACGCATCGCCGGCCACGTCTGTTCGGCCAGTACCCCAGGGCGCGGTCCGCGTCCGTTGGTCAGATCACTCATCGCCCTGCCGCCGCAAACGTGTCGCACTGCCGCGGATCGCCGCTGTCGAAACCGCGACGGAACCAGCGCGAACGTTCGGCCGACGAACCATGCGTGAAGGACTCCGGACTCACACGACCGGTGGACATTTTCTGCAGGTGATCATCACCGACGGCCGCCGCTGCGCCGAGTCCCTCTTCGAGATCGCCAGACTGCAGCACCCCCGCCTGCGCGGCGGCATGTCCCCACACACCGGCATAACAGTCGGCCTGCAATTCCATCGCCACGGAGAGTCGGTTGGCGGCCGACGGATTGCGCTGCTGCGCTGCACGCATCTCCCGCTCGGTGCCCAGCAGGTTCTGCACGTGATGCCCGATCTCGTGCGCCAGCACATAGGCCTGCGCAAAGTCACCCGGCGCGCCGAACTGCCGGTCGAGCTGATCGAAGAACGACAGATCGACATACACCTTGTAGTCGCCCGGGCAGTAGAACGGCCCAGACGCCGACTCGGCCGCACCACACGCCGACTGCACCGCATCGCGGAACAGCACGAGCTTGGCGGGCTGGTACTGCGGCAGGATGCGGGTCCAGGTCGCCTGCGTGGTGTCGAGCACGAACGACACGAACTGCACCATCTGCTCTTCCTGCGGATCCTGCAGCGCCGCCGGCGCCTGAGCGGATGGCACCTCTGCACCAGGCACCGCACCGCCAGTGAGCGGAGTGATGAGGTCGCGCTTGAAGACGAGGCTCAGGATCAGCAGGATCACCATGCCACCCAGTCCAATGCGCATGCCACCACCGGGGCCACCGCGCATACCACCGCCGCCACTCTGTCCACGACGGTCTTCGAGATTGTTGCTGCGTCCACCTGGGGTCCAGCGCATGCTGCCTCCACGATCCGGCGTTGAGCCAAAGGAAAAGAACTTCGCTACGGTGCGCGGCCGGCTTTCAAGGTGAGAAATTCCTGGTCGTCCGCGCCAACCGTCTGCAACCACGTGCGCACTTCCGGCAACCGTTGCGGACCGAATACACCCCGTCCGCCCTCGAGCTCGCGCACCACGCGCAACTCCTGTCCGTCGAGTGTCCAGGTGGATCGGTAGCGTCCGAAAAAGCTGGTGGTGTTCACATTCGTCGGCAGATCCACCGTCCATCCGTCGGGCAAGGTCACGCGCCATTCGATCGTGGCCGACGCCGGCGGTATCACGCGAGCGGCGTCGATGGGCAGCAGCCGCGGACGCGTGGAATCAATCTGCCCCAGCATGGTACGGAGCTGTCGCGCCGGGCCACGCATCGCAGCCGGCAGTCGCAACAAGCGCACCCCCGACACGGTGCGCACCACATCCGGCACACGCATGCGATACCGCAGACGTGGTGACGTGGCGAGATCACGTCCATGGCTGCCTTCCAGCGAGTCGATCATGACCGCCGCAGCCGCCTCGTTGCCGGCAAGACGCTGGGCGAGCGCACGTATCGCGGCCGTGCGTCGATTCTGATCGGCCGCTGCCGCGAGCAGTGCGCGGAGCGTGGGCGCCGCCGACCCCTGCGCCTCCTCCTGCACCGTGCCGATCATGGCGCCGTTGGCGTCGATGCGCGCCACGACCTGCTGTCGGGCGTGATTGCTCGCTGGTGCCGTGGACGGCAGCGTTACCGGTGCTGCGGTGCCACCGGATGTCACCCGCACCGCGAAGGCGCCCTGATACGACTCCGGGATCTCACCGTACGGGAAGATGTCGGCCGTGAGATCGGTGTAGCGCCATGCTGCGCCATCACGCACTGCAGCGATCACGTGGTTGAACTGGAAGATGCTGGGTGATGCCGGATCGGGGCGCCCCGAGAGTGCGAGCACCACAGGCTCTGCCTCGATGCCAGCGCGCCGCAGCAGCGCCACGAACAGTGTCGTCTTGTCCTTGCAGTCACCAAAACCGGTGCGCAGCACTTCATCCGGTGTGCGGGGCTGATAACCACCGATGCCCAGCGCCACCGACACATACCGGATATCCTGCGCCACCCAGCGATGCCAGGCGCGCAATGAATCTGCACGGCTGCGTGGGCCAGCCGCGGCCACGACAGAGTCGGCCACACGACCCACCGCCGCCGATACCTCATATCGTTCGCGCGAGAGGCCATTGTACCACGCCGCGAGTCCGTTCCAGTCGCCCGGGGCAGACACCGTGATCGTCTGCGCTACTCCATTCGAGTCGGCCGCAAACGGTTCCGCGCGCAGCGGCACCTGGTCGATCGAGGTCCACCGGAACCGGCGTCGCCCATCAACCGTGTCGTCCTGACGCGGCGCGACGAGATTGCGTTCGACGATCGTGGGCGCATATCCCGCGGGTACGTCCAACGTGAACAGCGAACGGCGCACCGGAAACAGGCCGTTGAGCGCCCAGCGATGCAGATAGTCGCCGGCGCGTTGCGGGGCCTGCTCTTCCAGCGTGAAGGCGATGTCGACGATCGTGCCCGGAGCGACACCGGCCAACGACAACCGGCGCACGCGCTGGTCCTGATACACCGGATTGTTCATGGCCGCTGGCACATCGGCGTCCTGTTCCTGGGCGGCGCGATCGCTGATCACCTCACCATTCGGCCGCAGCACACGCACCCAGCGCACCGTCAATCGCTGATGACTACGCGAGAACGTCAGCGCCCGCTCGGCCATCGTGCGCACGCCGTTGGCATCGAGCACCTGCATCACCTGTCGCACATCGTTACGCCACGTGCCGTCCCGCTCCACGCGGAACGTGCCTTCATCGAGCAACACGACAAACGGCGCACCACGCACACGGGTGGGATCGAGGGCGAGGCGTACGATGGTGTCCGACGGGGCGCGGGCCGGCGCCTGACCATGCGCGCTCGATGCGCTGGCCCCGCAGACAAGGATGGTTAGCCCAGCCGATGTCAGGCCTGATCGGAGTGGACGGACCTGCAACAATCGGCGGAACCAAGCGCGGGGCGGCATGTCCCAACTATAACCGCCGCCTTTCCCGTCGGCGCACCAGATGCGCGACATTGCCTGTCGCCGTCTGGCACGCCCCAGAGTCCGCCGATCAGGCCGCGAACGCCTCGTGCATCCGTGCGAAGGCCAGGCTGACAGCCCGCCGTGCGCCGCGCTTGAGCGCCCGGTGCACCGTGCTGGCGTATCGCACGAAGTTCTCCCCCGCCCAGGGATGGCGACTGAAGAACTCGAAGGGCAACTGGTCGCCCTTGAGTCGATTGCACGGTCCGCAGGCCACCACGAGGTTGCCCGGATCGTTGGCGCCACCCAGCGAGCGCGGCATCACATGATCGAGCGTGGCGTTGTCGAAACGCAGCGGCGTGGCGCAGTAGGCACAGCGATGGCCACAATCCCGCAGGGCGCCTCGACGCAGCGCGTGCTTGAAGTCGAGGTGAGCGAAGCCTCCGGAGCGACGGGCCGGGCGCGCCGCACGGGAAGAGCCAGAACGCTGGACGGGGCAGCGGGCACCACGACCCGGCTTGCGACGGTCCACAAACGACGACGCCCCGGCGGAGGCAGTAAGCCTCACATCGGGGCGATAGAGCGGATTTCGGTTCGACGCGCGCATCATCCTCCTCGGGCCATCACACGGGGTGATCCTGGAGACTGCCTGCTGTTCGACGACATCCGCACGTTGGATCACGTTCCTGCTCTCGTCAAGAGCGGACCGGGCCGTGCAACACCTTGGAGACCGCGCCGTTACGCCAGACGCGGTGGGTCCATTCAGCTCCGCTTTCCGGCGCTGCCGTTGCGGGCCAGTGGATCACGCAGGAGACTCCCGATCCGGGCCGCCATGCCGTCGAGCTGCTGTCGGTTGGGCATCTCCGACGCCCCGAACGGTAGGGGAATATCGAACCCGTCCCCTTCACGCCGTGGAATGAGATGGATGTGGTAGTGCATCACATCCTGGCCGGCCGCAGCGCCCGACTTGACCACGACATTGATATCCGGCGCCCCGGATGCCGTCTGGATGGCCGGCACCAGCGTCAGCGCGACGTCGAGCAGATGGGTGCTGAGGTCTTTGGGCACCTCCTCGATCAGCTCGTAATGCTCTCGCGGGACGACCAGTACGTGACCAGGGTTGACCGGCTGGATATCGAGGAACGCGATGGCAGTCGCATCCTCATAGCAGATCGACACTTCGGCCGCGCCTCGGATCAGGTCGCAGAAGATGCAGTGTCCGGTGGACGGCTTGAGTGGGGCGGTTGGCGCGTGCATGGCGCGTGCGGGACGGTGGCGGAGGGTCGACGGGCTTCCGTGCCAACCTGCCCGGCGTCGCACCCGGAGGCAAGCGCGGCGTGCTGGCGGGCGCGGCGTCAACCTCTGCCCCCACCAGCGCGTTTCACTAAGTTGAACAGTTGCCCGTTTTCTCGACGTCCCCTCAGATCCCACCGATGGCCACTTCGACCCGTCCGAGCCGCGCCCGCCAGGCGGCGACTTCAGAGCCGACGCCGAGCGCGCCTGCCCTTTCGCGCGAGCAGTTGCTCGACGCGTTCCGCGTGATGTACACGTCGCGCCGACTCGACGACAAGGAAATTCAGCTCAAGCGCCAGAACCGGATCTTCTTCCAGATCTCCGGCGCCGGGCACGAAGCGATCATGACCGCCGCAGGTCTGGCCACCAAGCCGACCTACGACTGGTTCTATCTGTACTACCGTGACCGCGCACTCTGCCTGCAGTTGGGCATGACGCCGGCCGAGATGCTGTACAGCGCCGTCGGCGCTGCCGTCGACCCGAATTCGGGCGGCCGCCAGATGCCCAGCCACTGGGGCCACAAGGACCTGAACATCGTGTCCGTGTCTTCGCCCACCGGCACGCAGTTCCTGCAGGCCGTCGGTAACGCCGAAGCCACGCTGCGCGCTGCCAAGACCGAACTGGCGGACGACAGCTTCCATGGCGACGAAGTCACCATCGTCACCACCGGCGACGGCACGACCTCCGAAGGCGAGTTCTGGGAGTCGCTCAATACGGCTTCCAATCTCAAGCTGCCGGTCGTCTACATCGTCGAGGACAACGGGTACGCGATCTCGGTGCCGGTGGAAGTGAACACCGCCGGCGGCTCGATCTCCAAGCTCGTCGCATCGTTCCCGGGTCTCTACATCCAGGAAGTCGACGGCTGCGACCTGCTGGCGTCGTATGAAGTCATGCAGCGTGCCGTGGCGTATGCCCGCGAGCGCAAGGGCCCGGCCCTCGTGCACGCCAAGGTCATTCGCCCGTACTCGCACTCGCTGTCGGACGACGAAGTGTTCTACCGTCCGCCCGAGGAGCGTGAAGCCGACGCGGCGCGCGATCCGATCACGACGTTCCCGGCGTGGTTGATTGCCGAAGGCCATGCCACGGAAGCCGACATCCAGGCCATCCGTGATGCCGCCGACGCCGAAATCCTGGCCGCTACTGACGACGCGCTCGAACAGCCGCAGCCGTCACCCGATTCAGTGATGTACGCGGTGTACTCGCCCGATGTCGATCCGACCTCGGAACAGTTCGATACCGAAGACGATCCGCAGTTCAGCGGCGAGCCCACCACCATGGTGGACCTGCTCAATGCCTGCATGCGTGACGAGATGGCGCGCGACGAACGCATCCTCGTCTTCGGTGAAGACGTGGCCGACGTCTCGCGCGAGCAGTACCTCGGCAAGGTCAAGGGCAAGGGCGGCGTGTTCAAGGTGACGCACGGCCTGCAGACCAAGTTCGGCGGCGCGCGCGTGTACAACTCGCCGCTGGCCGAAGCCAACATCATGGGCCGCGCGATCGGCCTGGCGCACCGCGGCTTCAAGCCGGTCGTCGAAATCCAGTTCTTCGATTACATCTGGCCCGCCTTCATGCAGATCCGTGGCGAACTGGCCACGATGCGCTGGCGCTCCAACAACGCGTTCTCGTCGCCGGTGGTCGTGCGCACCACGTACGGCGGCTACATCCGCGGCGCCATCTATCACTCGCAGACCGGTGCGTCGCTCTTCACGCACAACCCTGGCCTGCGCGTGGTGTGCCCGAGCAACGCACTCGATGCGAACGGCCTGCTCCGTACGGCCATCCGTTCGGAAGACCCGGTGCTCTTCCTCGAGCACAAGCACCTGTACCGTCAGACGTACAACAAGGGGCAGTATCCGGGCCCCAACTTCATGATCCCGTTCGGCAAGGCGTCCATCCTGCGGGAAGGCACCGACATCACGCTCGTGACGTACGGCGCGACCGTGCAGCGTGCGCTGGTGGCAGCCAAGCAGATCGCGGAAGAAGGCGGCCCGAGCGTCGAAGTGATCGACCTGCGCACGCTCTCGCCGTGGGACCAGGAGACCGTGTTCAACAGCGTGAAGAAGACGAGCCGCGTGATCGTGGCCACCGAAGACTCGCTGTCGTTCGGTTACGGCGCGGAAATCGCCGCCAAGATCGCCGACGAGTGCTTCGCGTGGCTCGACGCCCCCGTGCGCCGCATTGCCAGCGCCGATTCGTGGGTGGGCTATGCCCCGCAGCTCGAAGACGCCACCCTGCCGCAGGTGGAGACGTTCCGTCAGGCCTACGTGGAACTCGCGGCCTACTGAGTTTCTGCAGGCTGCAATGACGAACCCCCGGCTCACTCATGGTGAGCCGGGGGTTTTGTCTTTGCCGCGCGACAGGTGCCTTACTTCTTCTTGCGCAGCAGCCCGCCCAGTCCCTGCTTGAGTGCATCGCCTGCCGAGCCTTTCTCCTCGGCCTTCTTGCCGTCTTTGCTCTCCTTCGCGCCCGACGCCTTGGCGCTGTCCATCGACGCCGACATCTCGGCCATCATCTTGGACATGTCCACGACTTCATAGCCCTTCGGAATCTCGAACATCGAGGCGTCGATGGAGCCCGACTTGAGGTCGGTGACTTCCGACGTGATCGTGTCGGCGACGACCTTGCCCTTCTTGTCGGTCTGTGTGGACCACGTGATGGTGCGCAGCGCGATGCCCGACTTGCCGTACTCGTTGGTGTACTTCTTCATCTCGGCCGCGAGTTCGGGGTTCGTGGCCTTCACGCCCGACGCAAACGACTTCGCCCACTGCTCCATGTCCTTGGCGCCCAGATCCATGCCCGTGGCAATCCACTGATCGCTGGAATCGGCCGTGGTGATCTTCTGGTCGGGCATCATCATGGCCTTGAGCTCCATGGTGCTCGTGTACCAGGTGCGCACCTTGCGGGTCTTGTAACCGAGGATGGCCTCACCCGCGCCCATGTCCCTGAAGCGGAAGGACGTGTTGCTCATGGTCATCTTGAGCATGGGATTGTTCATGAGTGCACCCATGCCGCTGCCGAAGCCTTCGGCGCTCATGATCATGGCCTTCTTGTCCTTCGGGTTCACCACCACGAAGCGACCAGCCTCTCCCTGCACGATGACGTAGCCGTTCTTTTCGCCAAGGGGCGTGAGGCCCTCGGTGTAATCCATGCGGACGTTGCCGTCCTGCATGCGCACCGTGGAGAGCATGTTGCGCGACTCGCGGGTGCGCTTGTCGCTGCTGCTCGAGGTGATGCGGTAGGTGAATGTCACACCGGAGGCGACGGGCGCAGGGGCCACCGGCACGACTGGCTTGGGCAGCGGTTTCGCCGCGGACAACAGCACTGCGCCGGCAGCGAGAGCCGCGGTGGTGCGAAGCGTCATGGTCATGGGAAATTCCTCATCGTCGAAGACTGGGCCATCAGCGCGGACGCGCCACCCGAACAGGTTGAAGCTATTCGTCCCGGATCGGAGGGCAAGCAACGTGCCGGGAGTGTGACGTTGGCGACATCCTCTGCGCCACCAGCGACTGTGCTGCGCCGGCTCAGCGGCTGGGCGGCGAATACCGGAGCTCGGCAGAGCGCGAGAACCGACCTTCCCGTTCCCAATAGGTCAGGTCGAAGTAGGCATGGGATCTGACAAGAGCCGCAATCGAATCGTTGGGCGCCTCCACGGCCGACTCGCGGGTGGCCTTCCTGGTTCCGGGTAGCAGCCAGAATCGCGTGCTGAAACGACTCATGCTCACGCGCACGGCACGCAACTGGTCATCGTAGCCGGGAGAGACGATATGCCCGTCACCATCTCCCAGGTTTGGCTCGTCGCGTCCAGTCTGAAAGGCGGTCCGCTGGATGAGCCACTGCGGACGCCCCGCCGACTCGCCCATCTCTCCCCGGGTCTCTCGCACTCGGATCTGCTGAACGCCGTCCGTGCGCTGCCAATTGTCTCGAAACGGGATATTACTGATCGAGGTGCCGGCCTCGCGCGCGATGGTCGCATGCAGCACGGCTTTGGCAACATGTCGCCCTGCATACGAACGCAGCGCTGCCGAGTGAAGCACGAGCGATGTGCTGTGTGTGATGCCATTCGAATCGGCCACCGTGGCATAGGTCCATGTGGACGTGGGCACGTCACCCACGAGACCGGGTGCGAGGAAAGGCGATCGGGAAGCGTTACCCTCGCGTGGCGCGTCGTTCACACCTCCCAGCTGCGCGGAGCCAAAGGGCACGTTCACGCTGTCCCCTTCTACGAACCAGAGATGAAGTCGTGACGGCAGCAGGTCGTAGCGGGCGTTCTTCTGCAGGCTATCCAATCGCAGTCGCACCATCACGGCCGGCTCAGCACCGCGCTCGGGCCAACGCACCTCTTCCAGATGCAGGCGCTCCGTCGTGTTTGCCAACACCCCCCGTTTCTCGCGCGAGGCGGGATACATCATTGACACCCCGCATGCACCGAAACACGCGAGCACGGTTACCCCTGTCAGCACGGAGCGAGGAATTCGCCGCCACAACGACTCGAGCAGCAAATAGACACAGAGGATGAGCGCCACCCTGGCGACGAGGGGATCGATCCGGACGGCCATCGTGGTCCCGCGCGCCAACGGAGCCAGCCACGCAAACGAGGTTGCGCCCACTGCCAGCAGTACCGCACCGACAAGATCGTTCGTGGCCCTGCCCAGCAGAGCCGCCGGCAAGACCCAGATACCAAGTGCCGCCATCGCGCTCAGGCTCGTGTCGCGAATGGTGTGCGCGGGGAACCCGAGCAGCATCCCTACTACAGCGACCACTGCGCCGCTGACGAGCAATACCGCGAGCACCAGAATCACTTTGGCGCCAAACAACGCAAAGCCCGTTGCGGGCTTGGTGCGTGCAAATGCCGTCGAATTCCGGATGTTGTCCAACTGCATGGTCGCCACCACCACGAGCAATGCCGCCAGAAATGGCAACATGGGCAGAAACCAATGGCTCAGATCTTCAGGAACCCAGCTGGCGGCGTCCACGGCAGACACGGTCAACAAGACCAGAAAGGTCAGCCAGTAGGCGCGGAGCCGGAGCAGATCGAATCGCAGTTGATGCAGGATGGACTGGACCAGCGTCATGAGTCCTCCCGCGTCGCCAACGCGCGTGCCGAATCCAATTGATATGCTCCATGCACATTGATTCTGCCGATAGGCACCACTTCGAATACGTCGATCACGGCACCAGCAGGGATGTAGGCACGGCGTGACGCCTGTGGCGTGGGGGACGCCATCGGCTGGAGTGCACCAACCCAACCTCTTCGTTCGATGCCAATCAGGAGCCACGCACCGGCCCAGCGCGTCATGGGCTGACTGAAGAATCGTTCCGGCGAGGCACCACGCTGACGCCGCACGACGAACTCCAGTTGCTTCTCCGACCCATCGAAAGCCACATCCACCGGCATGTCTGTGTCGCAGTCGAGCTGACTCCAGCTGGCGAGGTGCACACCGTCTGCCAGGGACCAACGCAACCGCACCAACGAGGACGTCTTGCTTCCGAACAGCCGTATGGTGCTATCCACCAGCGGAAGTCGGCGTGCGGTCAGCCGTATCAGTTCCGCGTTGAGCTCGACGGCACGAATCGCTCGCTGGCGATCGACACCGATCGGAACCGGCAACGCCATCACGGTTGAACCAGCCCCGGCAGGCGCTTCGAAGTATCGCATGACATGGCCGGGATCTGTGGGCGACGACAGCGCACTGTGAGTGTCAGGGCCGTGCGTATACCGCACGTGCACCAAAACATTGCGTAGCTGGTACCGCGCCTCTGGCTGCATTCCGTCCACGCGGATCTGAAACGGCCAGCCATCGTCCTGCGCCACACGATCCTCGCCAACCTGTGTCAGAGAAATCGATTCGGGCACAGAGCTCAGCACCGGGAGTGAAACGTCCCGTCGGGCCATCGATGGTGCATTCGACGACACCGCGAGGGATACGCTGAATCCGCCAAGTGCCAACACCGATGCCGCTCCGCGTGACAGTCGACGGCTGTAGGCCGCGAAGAGTAAAGCCGCCGCCCCTCCCACCAGCGTCACCGACACAAACGTCGGTGCCACGGATGCGATCCCAGACCGTGCAAAAAACGCGGCGGCTTTCACCCCGACCAGGCGGTCGATCAGCACGACACTCAATGGCAACAACAAGGCGCCGAGAATCGCCGTACGCAGATTCCGTGTGAGTACACCAAGCCCCATCGCCGTTGCCAGCAGGCAGGCCAGCAGAAGCGCTGGCCGCTCGAGGAGGGACAGCACCTCCTTCGCGGGCATGCCAAGCACCCCGAGATACACAGCCGCCGAAACAAGTGGCGTCATCCAGAGCATCACGAGTAGCAACAGCTTCGAGCATGCCAGAACAGCCGTGGCAACCGGCTTGCCGACACGGAAGTCTCGATCACTGAATGGCCAATCGCTCTGCGTACTCGCCACCATAGCCACGGCTGCCGTGACACTGACAAGTAGTGGCACCATGTATGACAGCCCCTCGGTCGGTTCCAGACCCGAGGTAGAGCTGATCAGCAATGTGACGTACAATGCCGCGGCGAAGGCAAACACGCTCCAGCGAATGCGCGTGATATCGAAGCGCAGCTGATGGAGAAGCTGAGCCGCAAAAGACGACGTCTCTCGCCGTGGGGAGTTCATCCGATGCTCGGCGGCATCGTGTGTCCGAGCGCAAGATAGAGCTCCTTGAGAGTCGGCTCGCTCACGAGATAGCGCGCGCCGTCGCCAGCGCTGCTGCGCACCACGGCGGCCAACTCGTCCTCTGGCATGTGGGGGATCAGTGCGGTCACACGCAGACCGGATGTCTGCACCGCAAGCCAATCGGTCGGCCAGGTGACAGCGATCGCCGGATCGTG
>NZ_DASWXE010000073.1:0-30385 GCF_036405635.1 Gemmatimonas sp.
CGGGCCAGCCGTCCTTCGTCCACCAGCGTGCCCAGGGCGGCGGAGAGGAACGGACCGCCCTGCGTACGAATGGCCACCGTTGGAGGCGGGGCGACACGCACCGCAAACCAGCGCGTGTCATCGGCGCGGAGTTCGTCGGCATCGAGTTCGACGCTGCCACGAATCCAGCCATTGCTGCTGCTGGCCAGACGCTGTGTCGCACGCGACGGCGCCTGGCTGGTCGCCGCCGGCAGTACGCCACGAGCGACGGTGCGTCCGTCGAGCGAAAGGCGCCAGGCCGCTGAATCGGGAGATACGATGGCGAGTGTGACGTCACCGCCCGGTGTCCAACGAACAGGCATCGGGTCGGCCGCAACGATGGCACGATTGCGCACGTTGGCGGCGCCGTGCTGCAGCAGCACGACCGGAATGTCACCGGCGTCCACGAGACTGTCGCCGCGGAACGCCGACTGCTGGCCATCGCTCACCATCGCGACCACCGGTGTGCGGGGCGCACCGCTGCGAGCAAGGCCCAGGGCGCGTTGAGTGGCGACCGCGAGGTCACCACGACCGCCGAGCGGCGTGATGGTATTGAGCGACTGCTGCAGCGTGGCCGGTGCGCCGCCGATCACACGACCATCAGCGGTGACAATCCATGCGCGGTCCTCTCCGCTGAGCTGCGTGAGCAGCGCGCGCACGTCAGACCGTAATGAGTCGAAGAGCACCCGGCCATCGCGGGCCACGCCGGTGCTCATGGAGTTGTCGAGCACCACGGCCAGCGCGATGGGGGCATGCCCCACACCGAACAGTCGGGCAATGGGGCGCGCCGCAGCCAATGCAAGGGCGATCACGGCCAGGATGCGGAGCAGCAGCAACATCCGGTTGCGCAGCTTCAGCTCACGGCTGTGCTCCTGCTCCATGCGCGCCAGGTAGCGCACAGCGGGAAAGTCGACCGTGCGACCGATCTTCCGGCGCAGCAGGTGCACGAGCAACGGCACACCCGCCAAGGCGGCGAGTGCGAGAAAGGCAGGAGCGAGAAACGCCATCAGCGGCTGCTATGCAAGCGATGCATCGGACACCGGAGGCACGGGAAGAGGATGAGCGACCGCGAATACTGCCCGAACGACATACCGTCGGGCAAGGCGAGCCGCAGAGATACCGACGGGCCTCGAGGGCTCAGGGACGGGTCCAAATGACTATGGCGCCACAGAGCCCATCCGTGGGAAACTCCGGCGGGACTTCTCCCGGCACCGCGTAGATCTCCATTGCGCGAACCGCGGCAATATCCACGAACGCGTCGAGGTCTCGGGTCCTGATCAACCACGGTTCACCGTCCACGAACACCGTGGGTTCGCAGGGCCTCCGGTCCGAGCTCCGCATCATGATCGTGGGCCCGAAGGAGCCCGTGGGGAGCACCCGGACGCCCAGTTGCAGTCTCATCAGATCTGCCACGACCCATGGCTGTCGTCGCTGGATCGTCTCCTCGTCGAGAAAGACTGCCGCCGGCCGACGCTGGCGCCGAGTTTCGAAACCGGCATACGAGCGCCTGGCGGTGATACTCACTGCGGACAGCACGGGAGCAGCCCTCTGCAACTCGAAGACCGTGGGTCGGGTGGTATCGCCCACGAGGTCCACGACTACGCGACGGGGCAGATAGCCCAGAGCGCGCACCTCGATCGATTGTGTGCCTCCGGGAAGCCCGTCGAGCACGAATGCACCTTCGGGATTGGTGAGGGTCTCCTTCCGTCGATCATTCGTCGCGACACGGGCTCTGGCCACAGGTGCTCCTGCGCTGTCGCGGACACTTCCCGTCAGACGCAGACGCGGGCCGACCTCGGATTGTCCGATCACGATATCCCGCACCAAGACACCATGCGATGGTACCGTGAGATCTACGGCCGCCGAGGAGTCTCTGCCCATCCACGCCTGCACGGCGACGACGCCGTCCATTGGGAGCCCGCATATGACGAACGCGGATGGCGTCTCGAATCGGGCTACTGACGAATCTTCCGCGATGTGTACACCGGTCTCTTCGATTCGCAGTTGGCCCCAGGAGGCCCGAACGCGCTTCAGGACTCCACCGCCACTCATAGTCGCAAGGGCATTCCCCTGCCCGCGCAGGCGTCCGATCATGAGGCCAGCACGCGCTGAGTCTGGGGTGCCGTCGCAGAAAATCTCGACGAGTGCCCGTGCTCGCGGTGTGAAAAACCTGGTCTCAGGAAGTGCGCTCCCCTCGGGCACCTCGATGGCCTGCACGAATTGAGGGAGTAGCCGCGAATCGAGACGGGGATGTTCGAAACCGATCATGTACTGTCCCGCTGGCACACTATCAAAGTGGAAACGTCCAGCCTGATCCGTTCGCGCTGTTCGCAGGTGAGACGGATTCGTCACCGCGACGAGTTCCACCGAGGCCTCATTGAGCGGTTGTTCGGTCAAGCCGTCGATGACCACACCAGCCACGGCAGACGTGGGAGCTCGCGCGACTTCGGGATGCCGTTCCTGCATTTGCGCAGCAGCCGGTATCAAACCGACCAACACACAGGTGCGGACGACACGCATTCGCAAGCTCATCAGAATGGCATTGAGGGCGACGACCTATGATCGAACGATTGCGTTCAGGACGCAGTGTTTCCTTCTCCGAAGTCCACTGAGTCTTCGGCGCTAAACCATCGCTCCGCGGCCATTCACACCAACCAGATGCCGCAGGGCACGTCCAAACGGTTCGTCCGTGTACGCCAGCGCATAGCGCGCACCGGCGCGGCCGAGTGCCTGCCGCCACTCAGCCAACGCTTCCTGCACCGTCGTCTGATAGGTATGCCGTACGTCGCCGGGTGAGGCGGGGACTTCTGCCCGCGTTTCCGGATCGCGATAGCGCGCCTCGCCGGAGTCGGGAAAGTCGCGTTCGGCCGGGTCCATGACATGCAGCACCAGTACCTCGTGGCCACGGGCACGCAGCGTACGTGCGGCATCCGCCACAGGCGCCGAGTCGGTGAGCAGGTCGGATAGCAGTACCACAAAACCCGGGCGCCGCACCAGCTTGCCGGCCTGCAGGAGCGCTGGTGCCACCTGCGAATCGGCACCGCCGCCCGGCTCCGTGAACGCCGCCATCAACCGACGCCACTGCGTGCGCGCCGAACGAGGGGGCACCACATCCCGCAGTCCCGCGTCGAAGCGCACCAGCCCGACCGCGTCACGCTGGCGGAGCAACAGCAGCGCCATCGCCGAGGCCAGCCGCTCCGCATACGCCAGCTTGGTCAGGCGCGACGGGTCACCAGTCCACTGCATCGACGCTGACACGTCCAGCACGAGCATGGCCCGGGCGTTCGTCTCTTCCTCGAACTGCTTGATCACCCAGCGGTCAGCTCGGCCCGCGATACGCCAGTCGAGGTACCGCAAATCGTCGCCCGGCATATACGGGCGATGTTCGGCAAACTCCACCGAAAACCCCTTGCGCGGCGAACGATGGAGTCCGGTGATGAAGCCATCCACGACCCAGCGGGACACCAGTTCCAGGTGGCCGAGGGCGGCCAGCACGGCAGGATCGAGTTGGTCAGCACGGGGTTGGCTCATGACCGTAGGATACGCGCAGGTCACCGGTTTTGCGGCAGTCGATGTGACCAACCGCGCGGGAGATGGTCCAATTGACGGGTAAGCCCAAGGTCGTACATTGGCGCCAAGTGCAGTAACCGAGATCACTGTCCTGCAGCACTCCCCGCTCGTCTGCGGAGGTCTCCAATGGTCCAGTTGGGAAATTCCCTCAAAGGCCTCGGCCTATTGGCCGTCGGCCTATCGCTTGCCTCGGCCGCGGCGTCACCGGCACTCAATGCGCAGGTGCCAGCGATAACAGCAGCAAACCATGAACGCGCGGTGCCTCAGGTCCGGATCTACGGTGTGAACAGCGTGATGGCGCTGGCGCAGTGGCCTGGCATTTCCATGAAGGTGAATGAGGAGTCGCATGTGGTCATGTTCGCGGTCACCCGCGGACGCCAGGATGTCCCGATTCAGGTGCTCTCGCCACGCCGGCCCGGGCTCGACACCCGCATCCGTTCGGGTCGAAGCATCCTGGCCCGGGAGTTAGGGCGACGGGAGCTCTTTCACCTGGTGAACTTCGGTGAGGCCCCGCTGGTCGTCGCCTTCGCCTCACGTTCCAAGCCGAATCTGGATCAGTTCCGTTTTGGTCCGCAGTGGGCCGACGACCTCCTGCTCGACACCCTGGTCACGAGCCAGGAAGAGATGCTCGATGTACTGGGGAAGTCTGTCTTCGGCCCGGATGCGGAATTCTCCGTAGCGGTCGCCACCGCACCCGATCCGATACCCGTCAGTCAGTTCGCTGAGTCCTGGTACTTCGACAATGCCTGCTCGGGCCGTTCGAGCTACTACCGACGCATCGCGACCCTTGGCTGGTTCGGGGGGACCATATTCAGCGACTATGATGCGGTGCGGGACGCGTTCGGGTTCTCGCTATACGGATGGTCGCCGTTTTCCTTCGGGCTGGGCGGCATGGGCCTGGGAGTTCCGGCGATGTTCTACGGCTCGATGTTCTCGCTCGTCGGGCCATACCTCCGCGACAATCCGCGGTGTGGCGACTATCGCATCGCGTGGTGGCCCGGCCTTTTGCCTCGCCCCCGTCCGGGCACGCCCGCTGACACCACGCCGGTCGACTCTGCGCAGACACCGAAGCCGCCCACACCGGCCACTCGGTTGGGCACAGACGACTTCGGGGGCACCGGATCATCAGCGCCCTCACCTGCGTTTGAGCCCTCCGCATGGCGACGGGGAGAAACGGGCAGCGAACGACGCTTCCCGTCGGTCGTGGCCGACGAACGGCCGTGGAACAAGACGCGTGCGCTGCCCGGCTCCACCACCGTCGACGCAGCGGGAGACGCCGCTCTGCGGGAGGCCCGGCGCCGCGATGAGGAGCGGCGGTATGAGCGGTCGGGCTGGAACCGGAACCGTGCCATCACCGAGAACGGGAACCGCGCCCAGTCGGCGGGAAACTCCTCGGACGGATCATCAGCGCGCGGCGCCTCGCCAACGCGCGGCCGAGAGTTCCCGACCGGAAACCCGGCCAGGTCAGGCCCTGCGGTAGCGCCCAAGGACGAAGCGCCACGCCCTGCACCCGCTCCTCGCAGCGATGGCTCCATCATCCCGGTTTCCCCGCCCGACCAGCGCGGGACCGGTACGCCCTGAGCGGCTCCAAATGTCCGGCATTGACGAACCGCCCCACCCACCCGGTGGGGCGGTTCGTATTTGAGCCGTGATTCCCAATCGGCGGCCCGGGTCGATTAGCTTTCAAGGCTGTCCTTCCGTTCCCTATCAGCCGGACCTCCGTTGCATCTCAGTCACATCCGCAACTTCTGCATCGTCGCGCACATCGATCACGGCAAGTCCACGCTGGCGGACCGGCTGATCGAGAAGACGGGCACGTTGCAGAAGCGAGAAATGAAATCGCAGGTGCTCGACACGCTCGACCTCGAGCGTGAGCGCGGCATCACGATCAAGCTGAACGCTGTGCGCATGAGCTACGCGGCCGGCGATGGGCAGTCGTACGAGCTCAATCTCATCGACACGCCGGGGCACGTCGACTTCACCTACGAAGTCTCGCGCTCACTCGCCGCCTGCGAAGGCGCGATCCTGGTGGTCGATGCGTCACAAGGCATTCAGGCCCAGACACTGTCGAACCTGTTCCTCGCGATGGACGCCGGGCTCGAGATCATCCCGGTGCTCAACAAGATCGACTTGCCGGGTGCCGAACCGGAACGCCGCCGTCAGGAAGTGGTCGACCTGATTGGCTGCCTGCCGGAAGACGTGCTGTGCGTGAGCGGCAAGGAAGGTACCGGTGTGCCGGAGCTACTCGAGGAAATCGTGAAGCGTGTGCCGCCGCCGAAAGGTGAGCTCGACGGCCCACTCCGTGCGCTGATCTTCGACTCGTACTACGACAAGTATCGCGGCGCCATTCCCAGCGTGCGCGTGGTCGATGGTGAGCTCCGCAAGGGCATGAAGATCACCTTCGGCGCGTCGGACAACGTCTACGAAATCGCCGAAGTGGGGTACTTGCAGCTGCGTCAGGTGCCCACTGATGTGCTGCGCGCCGGTGAAGTGGGCTACGTGCTCGCTGCCGTGCGTTCGGTCCGCGAAACGCGCGCTGGCGACACGATCTTCGACAAGGACAACCGCGCCGCCGAAGCCCTGCCTGGCTATCAGGAAGTGAAGTCCTTCGTGTTCGCGGGTATCTACCCGACCGACACGACGCAGTACGAAACGCTGCGTGATGCGCTCGAGAAGATGAAGCTCAACGACGCCTCATTGCAGTACGAGCCCGAGACGTCGACCGCGCTGGGCTTCGGCTTCCGATGCGGCTTCCTCGGCCTGCTGCACATGGAAATCGTGCAGGAGCGTCTCGAACGTGAGTACGACCTCGATCTCGTCACCACGGTGCCGAGCGTGGAGTACCACGTGACCAAGACGGATGGCACGGAGATGCTGGTCGAAAACCCGGCACTCATGCCGGCGGCTGTCGTCATCGACGACGTGCAGGAACCGTACGTGCGTGCCCGTATCATGTGCCCGGCCGAGTACATCGGCCCCATCATGACGCTCGGGATGGAGCGTCGCGGCATCTACAAGAACACGCGCTTCCTCGACACGGTGCGCGTGGAGCTCGACTGGGAATTCCCCCTCGGCGAGATCATTCTCGACTTCTTCGACAAGATGAAGACGGTGAGCCGCGGGTATGCCTCGCTCGACTACGAGATGCTGGAGTATCGCTCCAGTGACCTCGTGCGCCTCGACATGCTCATCAACGGCGACGCGATCGACGCGTTCTCCGTGATCGTGCACAAGGACAAGGCGTACGAGTGGGGCCGCAAGGTGGCGGAGAAGCTCAAGGAACTCATTCCGCGCCAGCTGTTCGAAGTGGCCATTCAGGCGACCATCGGCCAGAAGGTCATCGCGCGAGAGACCGTGAAGCCGCTTCGCAAGGACGTGCTCGCGAAGTGCTACGGCGGTGACATCTCCCGGAAGCGGAAGCTCCTCGAGAAGCAGAAGGAAGGTAAGAAGCGCATGAAGCAGGTCGGCAGCGTCGAGATCCCGCAGGAGGCCTTCCTGGCCGTGCTGCAGGTCGACTAGTCGCGCACGAGGTCACCCCCGTGGTCAGCGCGGTGCTGCAGACCAGCTTTCTGGGAGACATGGTCCTCACGACGCCATTGCTGGAGCGATTGGCGCGTGAGGGCCCGGTGCATGTGGTGGCCACACCGGCCAATGCCGGTGTGCTGGCCCATCATCCGGCCGTGGCCAGTGTCATCGTGTTCGACAAGCGCCGGAGCGATGCCGGGTGGCGGGGATTCAATCGGGTAGCCGCCCGCCTTCGCGAGACCGGCGCCACCCGCGCGTATCTGGCGCAGGGTTCCATGCGCACCGCGGCCCTGGCGTGGTACGCGCGCATACCGGAGCGCATCGGTTTCGGCCGATCCGCGGGACGCCTGCTGTATTCGAAGCGCGTGCACTATCGCGCCGACTGGCATCACGCGGCGCGGTTGTGGTCGCTCGCCTCCCAGACGGATGCAGCGCCGGGCGAGCGTGCGCCGTCGTTGCGTCCGAGTCTGTATCCGGGTGCTGACGATCAGGCGCACGTGCACGCGCTGCTGAGCGGTGAAGGCATTGCCGAGGACATGCCGCTCATTGCGCTCGCACCGGGCAGTGTCTGGGCCACCAAACGCTGGCCGCACTACCCTGCGCTCGCTGCGGCACTGCTCGAGGAAGCCGCAGCGCACCACTCCCTGACCGGTGCCAGACTGGTGGTCATTGGTGCGGCCACTGATGCGCCGCTCGCCGCAGCCATTGCCGATCGTGTGAAGGCATCGGGAGCGCATCACACGGCGGTGGTCGACGCGACGGGCAAGTTGTCGCTGCTCGGTTCCGCCGCCCTGCTCTCCCGTTGCCGGCTGCTGGTGACGAACGACTCTGCGCCGCTGCACCTCGCCTCCGCGATGAACACGCCCACCGTGGCGTTGTTCGGCCCGACGGTACCCTCGCTGGGTTTTGGGCCGCTGGCTGAACGACAGGCCGTGATGGGCATGGAGCTCGCCTGCCGGCCCTGCCACGCCCATGGACCGCAGCAGTGCCCGCTGGTGCACTGGAACTGCATGCGGACCATGACGGCCGAACAGGTGGCGCGGCAAGCGGCCGGACTGGCCTAAGCAGCGCTGACTCGGTTCGCGGCGATTATCTTTCCGGCTCATGGCTGACTCCCTCCCCGCAGTGCCCGCGCAGTACGCCGTCGGCGTCGACCTGGGTGGCACGAACATCGTGGTCGGCGCGATGGCGCTCGACGGTTCCAAGCTGCATGGCTTGCAGTCCGCACCGACCTTGGCCGGCGAGGGCGCCGATGCCGTGATCGCGCGCATGGCCCGCATGGTGAACGAAACGATCGATGCCACCATGCAGGAGACTGGGGCGTCGCGCGAAGCGTTCATTGGCGTCGGTGTCGGCGCGCCGGGCACAGTGGATCGCATGAGTGGACGCGTGCTCAAGGCGCCCAACCTCGACTGGCACAATCGCGAGTTGGCGGTGCCGATGTCGCAGTTGACGGGGCTGCCCGTGCAAGTGGACAACGATGCCAATTGCGCGACCTATGGCGAGTGGTGGCTCGGGGCAGCGCGCGGTGGGGTGAATGTCATCGGCGTGACCATCGGCACCGGCGTGGGCGGTGGCATCATCGTCGATCGAAAGGTCTATCACGGATCGAGCGATGCCGCGGGCGAAATCGGGCACACGACGATCGATCTCAACGGCCGTCGCTGTGGTTGTGGCAATTACGGCTGCCTCGAGGCGTATGCGTCCGGTAGCGCCATTGCAGGGCGAGCCCGCGAAGCGCTCGCCAACGAGGAATCGTCCATGCTGCGCACGATGGTCGATGGTGACCTCACGCGCATCACCGCCGCGGTGGTGTACGACGCCGCCGGTCAGGGTGATGCGGTGGCCCTGGAGATCGTGCGCGATACGGCGCGCGTGCTGGGAGCCGGTCTGGCCAATCTGCTCAACATCTTCAATCCCGATGTGGTGGTGATTGCCGGCGGCGTCACGCAGGCCGGTGACGCGCTGTTCGAGCCGCTGCGCAAGGAAGTGCGCCGACGCGCCTTCAAGAGTGTGTCTGAACGCTGTCACATTGTGCCTGGCACATTGCCCGGCACCGCTGGCGTGGTGGGAGCGGTGGCCGCCTTCATCGCCCAGTCCACCGGCCAGCCGCCGGCCTGACGTCACCTGGCGTCGTGAGCCTGCGCTCCGCGCCAGACATCATGCAGCACGTCTCCTGAGCCAACCGGAAATTCCATGAGTGGTGGCAAACAACGCCTGGGCGTGATCGGCTCATTCGTTTGGGATGTGCTGCACGGCCGAGACGGTCGCAGTGTCCCCATCGAAGAATGGGGTGGTATCACCTATTCTCTCTCGGCGCTTGACGCCGCGTTGACGGACGAATGGGAGATTGTGCCTATCGCCAAGGTCGGCTACGACCTGGTCGATCGCGCGCGCGTGTTCTGTCGTTCGTTGCGGCGCATGGCGCCGGACATCGAGCTGATCGGCGTCCCGTATCCGAACAACCGTGTAGAGCTGCGCTATCTCGACGACGAGCGGCGTAGCGAGCACCTGACCGGGGGTGTGCCGGGGTGGACCTGGCTGGGACTCAAGCCAGTGCTGGAGGCTGCGCGCGTCGATGCTTTATATGTGAACCTGCTGAGTGGATGGGAGCTGGATCTCGAAACGATGCAGTTCATTCGCGCGCACTTCCGTGGTCCCATCTACTGCGACCTGCACATGCTGGTCATGGCCGTGCAGGCGGACGGCCTGCGTGTGCCGCGTCCGCTGCCGAATGTGGCCGAGTGGTGTGCCTGTTTCGACGTGCTGCAGGTGAACGAAGACGAAATGGCGCTGATGGCGCCGGACTCGATGGCCCTGGCCGCAACGGCCCTTGCGGCGGGCGTGTCACTGCTGTGTGTGACACTGGGCAAGCGCGGTGCGGCGTACTTCGCGGCTCCCGGTTTCGATCGACTGTCCCAACTCCCCACTCGCAGAGGTCACAACGTTGCGCTCTCCACATCGCCACGTGGCGGATCCGGGGCGTTTGGGGCAGTGCGCACGGCGCTGGTGCCGGCGGATGTTCCGCGTGTCGACGGGCCCGGAGATCCCACCGGTTGTGGTGATGTCTGGGGCGCAACCCATTTCTCACGGCTGCTTGCGGGTGATATGTTCACAGAGGCGATGGCAGCCGCACATCGGGCCGCAGCGCGCAACGTCGAACATCGCGGAGCCACGGGGCTCGCGAATCATCTTCGCGGAGAACTCAGCACCACGTGACCATCGTCATCAGCGTGCCGCAGTCACTCGACGAGCAGACGTTCGAGCAGGTCATCGAACAGCTTGCGCCGGTGCCTGAGGGTGAGAAGATCCTGGTCGACGCACGGCATGCGCGTTGGGCTTCGCCATACGGGCTGACCGCCCTCCTGTGCGTGGCACAGTCGCGCGGCGAGCGTATGAGCTTCGCGGTGCCGGAAACGGCGGACACGCTGTCGTATTGGTCACGCACGGGTTTCTTCCGTTATGCGGCAGAGTTGTACGACCTGCACGGTGCGGTGCCGCGCGAGCGGGAAGCACACGAAAGTGATGTGCTGCTGGAGATCACGCCGATCACCGCCACCGAAGACGTGCATGGTGTGGTGGGTCGCATCCACCAGAAAGCCGCCGACATCCTGCATGGGCAGCTCAACCTGGAGTCGGCGGCCACGGGCGCCTTCGGCATGACGCTGAGCGAGGCGTGTCAGAACATCGTGGAGCACGCGGAGCTGGGCGGCTGGGTCGCAGTGCAGACGTACAAGTACACGCGCCGCCTGGGCCGCCGCGTGGTGGTGATCGCCGTGTGCGACGCCGGGATTGGTTTCCGGAAGTCGCTCGAGAGCTCGCCGACGCATCGGGTCAACGACCGATGGGACGACGCCATGGCGCTCGAGGACGCCGTACTGCGCGCCGTGAGCCGCCATCGGTTCCGCGACAACGGGCGTGGTCAGGGTATTGCTGGTATCCGTCGCTTCATCAGCCGGTGGAACGGGAAGCTCACCGTGCGCAGTGGCACGGCCCGCATTGCGATCACGCCCGACTGGGACGAGGACATGCCGCTCACGGAGGCACTGCCCTATTTCCCCGGTTCGCAGATGCAGGTGATCGTACCGGAGCGTCTGGCCGACCCCTCTGATGCATCGCGTGGCGCGAGCCGTGCGTCCACCGCGCCACGGGCGCGCGGCCGGAGCGCCCGATGAACGCCCATATCGATGTGGGCACGGTGCTGCGTGGCACGGTGTGCGACCTGTACTCCAATCTGGTCACCCGCCCCACCGGTGCGGCCGTGCGTTCCGCCATCGAACAGCAGGTGAGTGAACAGCCTCGTCCAGCCGTCACCACCATCGACTTCTCGCAGGTCAACCTGCTGGATTTCTCCTGCGCGGACGAGATCGTCGCCAAGCTGTTGCTGCGCTTCACGCGCGACGAGGATCAGTCCGGCTACCTCACCTTCCGCGGCATCCACGACGGTCACATCGATCCCATCGAAACGGTGCTGGAACGACATGCCCTCGCACTGGTGTCGTGGCACGAAGGCGAAGCCGAACTCTTCGGCCATGTGGAAGATGTGGAACGCGCGCATTGGGACGTGGTATGTGACCATGGGCCCGTCACTGCCGACGACGTGGCCCGTACGCTGCGTGTCGATGTCGTGGCGGCGCAGGTACAGCTCGATCTGCTGGTTCGTCGGCGGCTGCTGATGCGAGAAGAAGACCGCTACGCCGTGCCGGGCACGGTGCGAGGCACCCCATGAAGGACCCGAAGGACCCAAAAGACCGACGTCTCGGTGGCCGGAAGCTGAGCATGTTCAGCGGCTTCTCCCCTCCGCTGCAGGTCGTCGGCTACATCGCGACCAAGCTGCGTGACGAAGTGCGTGGCCCGATGGTGCGCATGCGTCCCGATGATGCCGTGGTACGCCTCGTGAGCGAAGGAGAGCTCGTGCGGGTGGTCTCCGAGCGGCGTTCGGAACTCGCAGTGCTGGAACTGGACGAAACGCTCCCCCGCGGCGGCGTCGTGCTGCGCGATGTGGCGGGGGCCGCCTTGTCCGAGGTGATCCGCATCGTCCGCATCGACACCGATGCCCGTCCAGCATCGGCGCCTGATCGTGCTTGACCGTGCGTGATTCCCTGTCGCACCGCCTCGCGGAACTGGAGGGCGCGGAAGCAGCTCTCGTTCTGGCGAGTGGCATGGCGGCGACGACCTGTTCCATTCTTGCCCTGCTGCGTCCTGGCGACCACCTGCTCGCGAGTAGCCTCATTCGCGAAAGCACCCGCACGTTGTTGCAGCAGGAGCTGCCGGCACTGGGCGTGGCGGTGTCCTTCATCGACCCACGCGACACGCGAGGCTGGCGCCGAGGGCTCGAGCGCACCACGCGGGTCTTGTTGCTCGAAACGCCGTCGATGGAAGACGCGCAGGTGGTGGACTGCAAGCCGCCGCGCATGCTCGCCCGTGAGCTGGGCATTGCGCTGCTGGTGGACAGCACGGCCGCTTCTCCGGTGCTCTTCCGGCCCCTCGATCATGGTGCCGACGTGGTCATTCACGACGCGGCGTTCCTGCTCGATGGAGCGGGAGGCAATGCCGCGGGTGTGGTGTGCGGGTCGGAGGGCGTGATCGAGGAAGTGCGCGCCAAGATGCTGATGTGGGGTGCCGTGCCGCATCCCGCCGCATTGGCCCAGCTCGATCGCGAACTGGACACACTCGAAGTGCGTGTCCAGCGTCAAAGCGCGTCGACGGCCACACTGGCGGCATGGGCCGCTTCACAGTCGTCGGTGCAGCGCGTTGATGCGCCGCTCCACCACGACAGCAACGTCACGCGCGCCGGCAGCACCACGCTGGTCCTGAGGCTCGATTCAGTGGCCCGTGCGACCCGCTGCCTCGATGTACTCATCGGCCACGAACCCACACCCACCAGCGCCTGGCGCGGTACGCACAGCACCCACGCGGTGCGCGCAGCGGAAGCGTCGGCGATCAGGTTGTACGTGGGGCTCGAAGCACCGGAACTGCTCATGGAACGTCTTGCAGAGGCATTGTCGTAGTGTCGGATCTGTCGGCATCGGGCATCGTGCGCGTCTCCAACGCGTCCAAGGACTATCGATCGGGCTCCGCACTGCGCGGCGTGTCGTTCGAGCTGCGCAAGGGAGAATTCGTCTTCCTCGTGGGGCACAGCGGCGCAGGCAAGAGCACGCTGCTCAAGCTGCTGTCGATGGCCGAACGTCCCTCGCTCGGCGAGGTACGCGTGTCCGGCTACTCGAGTTCGACGATCAAGCCCCGCGAGATTCCACAGCTGCGCCGCCGCCTGGGCATCGTTTTCCAGGACTTCCGCCTGCTGCCCGATCGCACCGCCGAGCAGAACGTGGCCTTTGCGCTCGAAGTCACCGGTTCACCGCACGCGCAGATTGCGCCGAAGGTGGCACGCCTGCTGACGCAGGTTGGACTGGCGTCCAAAGCGACGGCCTATCCGCACGAATTGTCTGGTGGTGAACAGCAGCGCGTAGCCATCGCCCGCGCACTGGCCAACGATCCGTTCCTGCTCCTGGCCGACGAGCCCACCGGCAATCTCGACGACCGGGCCACGCACGCGATCTTCCTGCTGCTTCGCGAGATCAACGCACGGGGAACAGCGGTGCTCATGGCCACGCACGATGTGGGCATGATCCAGCGCTCCAACCTGCGATTCCTCGAACTCGACAAAGGCGAGCTGGTGTTCGACGGCACCGACACAGCGCGTCTTCTGGCCGACATGCGGGGACGGCGATGAGGCTGGCACTGCGGGAAGTCCTGCTGGCGTTTCGCCGCGCCCCTTTGTTGGCCGTGCTGGGGGTGATCACGATCGCCTTCTCGCTCTTCGCCTTCGGGCTGTTTGGGCTCGTGGCGATCAACATCCGTTCGGCGCTGCGTGACATCGAGGACCGCGTGGAGATCCGCGCCTTCCTGGTGGACGGCGCGCGCGATGCGCAGGTGGAAGAACTCATTCGCGGGATCGTGAACTTCCCCGAAGTCGCCGATGTGGGCTACGTCTCGCCCGACTCGGCGCTCCAACGCGCCCGCGCGGAACTCGATGAGTTCCGTGATGTCATGGAAGGCACGTTCCTTCCCGGTTCCGTGGAGCTACGCCTCAAGGAAGGGTTCCGCGATCCGGATCGCGTGCAGCAGCTCTCGCGCAAGCTCGAGACCTTTGCGGTGGTCGATGAAGTGCGCTACGGCCGCGAATGGGTGGAGAAGCTCTATCGCATCCGCAACATCGCTGGACTCGCCGGATCCGTGCTTGGCGCGGTGTTCGCGATGGTGGCCATCATCATCATCGGTTCGACCATCCGCATGGCCATCCTCGCGCGCACACGTGAGATCGAGATCATGCGCCTGGTAGGTGCCACCAACTGGTTCGTGCGCCTGCCCTACCTGCTCGACGGCACGATCAAGGGATTGCTGGGCGGCGCGTTGGCCGTGTTGATGGCGTGGGGCACGGCCACCATGGTGTCGCGCAATCTCATGGCCACCACGTTCTTCACTGGCGAGCAGGTGATGCTGGGCGTGCTGGCTGGCGGCATGCTCGGCCTCGTCGGCAGTTGGCTTTCGGTAGGTCGTCACCTGCGTCAGGTGTGGCGCGAGCCCTGATGAACGCCATGATGCCGAGGCTCCTGGTCGGCATCTTCGCGTTGCTCGCCCCGATTGCGGGCGCCGACGCGCAGGCCGCAGGCGCACAGCCGCCACAGAGCGCCGACCAGCGACTGCGCCAGCAACAGCAGGAGCTGGACAAGTTGCGGCGTGAGCGCGGTGATCTGGAAGCACGCATGAACCAGTTGCAGCGTTCGGCGCGCACACTCACCGAAGAAGTCAACAACCTCGAGGCCCAGCGGCAGACCACGCGGCGGCTGGTGGACGCGCTGGATCGGCAGCTTGCCACGATCAACGACGAAGTGACCAAGGCGGGCTCCGGTCTCGTAAAAGCCGAAAAGGAGCTCGGCGACAAGCGCTCGGCCCTGCAGCGGCGCATGGTGGAGATCTACAAGCGCGGCAGCCTGTATGATGTGGAAGCCATGCTGTCAGCGCATTCCTTTGCCAGCCTGGTGGCCCGTTACAAGTACCTGCATGAACTGGCGCTGCGCGATCGCACACTGGTGCGACGCGTGGAAGGGTTGCGCGACCAGATCATCAATCAGCGCATGCTGCTGGTGCGATTGCAGGATGACGTGGAGCGCAACCGGCAGGAGAAGTCCCGCGAAGCCCGACGGCTCGCGGACCTCGAAACACGCCGTCAGCGCAACCTGAATCAGGTGCAGCAATCAGCGGCGCAGACCCGTGCCCGTCTGCAGCAGCTCACGCGAGACGAATCGCGCATCGCAGGCGCCATCGCAGCGCTTGAAACCGCGCGGCGCCGCGCCGAGATGGCGCCGAATGCACGGCCGGCTGCGCCATCGTCCATTCGTACGTCAGATCTCGGTAAGCTCGATTGGCCGGTGGACGGGACGATTCTCTATCGCTTCGGGCGCGTGGTGAATCCGAACAACACCACCACACGATGGAATGGCATCGGTATCGGGGCCAATACCGGTACCACGGTGAAGTCCATTTCATCCGGTGAGGTGGTACTGGCGGACAACGTGGGCACGTATGGCCCTACCGTCATCGTGCAGCACGGTGGTGGTGACTACTCGGTGTATGGCTCGTTGCAACGCATCGATGTGCGACGCGGGCAGCAGGTGACCAAGGGCCAGATCCTGGGCACCGTGGGTGACACGGACCCTGAACTGCCGCCACATCTGCACTTCGAGATCCGGCCCAAGGGGCGCGCAGTCGACCCACTCGAGTGGCTGCGCGGACAGCGTTGAGGCCGGAGTCGCTGCTTTGAAGCCCTCAACGAAGCCGGCGACAAAGCTCGCGGCCCGCAGAGCACCTGCCGGCAAGGCGCCACTGCTCGATGCACCGATCGTGCTCGACGGGGGTGATGCCGATCTGGATCGTGGGCCGCTGGGTGCGCACATGTCGGTGGCAGGCGGTTCGTGGGAAGCCGCCCCCCGGGCACGGGAAGTGAGCGCCACGGCCATGCAGATCTTCACCAAGCAGGCCAATCGCTGGGCGGAGCGCGAAGTGGAGCCTGGCGAGGCGATGAGATTTCGCGAGGCACTGAGCGCAACGCGCGTGCAGTGGTGCTGCGCGCATGACTCCTACCTGATCAACCTCGCGTCACCCGTGCCCGAACTGCGCGAGCGTTCGATTCAGAGCTTTCGCGCCGAACTGCGTCGGTGCCACGCCCTGGGGCTCGACGCACTGGTATCGCATCCCGGCAATTTCATCGATGTGCGGGAGGACGGCATCGCGCGCAACGCAGATGGCATCATCGAAGCGCTCGAGGCGGAGCCCGGTGATACGCGCCTGCTCATGGAGCTGACCGCCGGACAGGGCACCGTGCTGGGATCCACGTTCGAGGAGATGGCGGACCTGCTCTCGCGTATCCCGCCGGCGCTGCGGACGCGTATGGGTGTCTGTCTCGACACCGCGCATGTGTGGGCCGCGGGTTATGACCTCATCAATGCCTACGACGACATGTGGGCACGCTACGATGACGCGCTGGGAATGGCGTCACTCGGCTGCCTGCACCTGAATGACTCGAAGGCGCGGCTGGGCTCTCACCTCGACCGGCATGATCTCATTGGTGAAGGCAATCTTGGCGCTGACGTGTTTCGTCGCATCATGACCGACGAGCGACTGGCCCGCATTCCCAAGGTGCTCGAGACGCCCAAGGGCGACGCACCAGCGGAAACGGATGCGCGCATGCTGCATCGGCTGCGCGGCTACGCTGCCGGGCTATAAAACACCGCAGGCGGCCACGGAGGACCGCCTGCGGATTCACGTCGTCGATACCGGGCCTCAGTACAGCACCTTGTACACGAGGGCGATGTTGCGCCCCGGGTTGTAGGCGAACCGCTTGATGCGGCTGGTGGCCTCGCGATACTGCTCGTCGAACGCGTTGTCCACGCGCAACGTGACCGAGTGTACCTGTCGCCCGGCGAGGGTGAACAGCCAGCTCGCACTCAGATCGAGCAACGTGTAGGAATCGGTGGCCACGTCGAGTTCGTCGCCCGTGACGCGGTTCTGCGCGAACACGCGGCGCACATCACCACCCATGGAAATGCGGCCGTTGTCATAGCGCAGCGAAGCGCCCACGCGACCCGCCGGAATGTACGGCAGCACGTCGTCGCTGTTGCGAATGGAAGCGCGGGTGTAGTCACCCATCAGGCCGCCGACGAAGTGATGCACCAGCTTCGACTCCACCTGCCCTTCCACACCCGCCAGTACGGCATCACGGCCAGCGAACGTCACCGACGGCACTTCCTCACCCTCAACGATGACCGGCGTGGCCAATGCGACCGGCGTGATGTAACCGTCGATGCGGTTGTAGTAGCCGTTGAGCTGCGCGAACACGCGCGATGACTGCGCCCGGAGGCCAGCCTCGAGTCCCGTGCTCTGTTCGGCCTTGAGGTTGGCATTGCCCACGTCGAACGTGCCCACCGCCGCGTGGAAGCCGTTGGCATAGAGTTCTTCCACCGACGGCGCGCGGAAGCCGCGTGAGGCGTTGGCCGAAACGGAGACGCCTTCTGCCACCGGCACGCTCAGACCGATGGAGCCGGCCATGTTGTCGAAGTTGCGCGTGCGCGCAGCACCAAACCGATCGGCTTCGTCGCCCGGGTTGGTCTCGATGGTGAAGCGATCGTAGCGCGCACCCAGTTGCAGGCGCGGCGCGTGTTCGGCATCGGCACTGCGGGAGATGGGGAACTCCTGGAAGATGAACGCCGCCACATTGCGGTTGTCCGCAGCAGGCGTGAACGCTTCCTCCCCCACCGGCTGGTACTGGCGGAAGATGCCCTGCACGCCCACCGCACCGGCGGCACGCCCCAAACGAGTGCGCGCCGTGATGTTGGTCGTCTGCGTGTTCAAACTGAAGCGCGTGCCCACCTCGCCGCTCTCTTCGATCTCAGCGTGGCGGTACGTCTGCACGGACTGGTCGACCTTGATCGTCGGCAAGGCCGATGAACCGGTGTTCAGCGAGCCCTGGAACGAGCCGACACGACGCACACCATCCAGGCGCACCTTGCCGTGACCGTGGCCGGCTTCGTGGTCCTCTTCGCCGTCGTGGTCATGATCGTGGTCATCGCCGGAGTCGTACGGCAGACCGTACTCGAAATCCATCTGGCGATACACACCACCAAGCGACAGACGTGAACCGACGAAGCCCGCGCCCACCGTGAAGTTCTGCGAACTGCCGTTGGTGTTGAGCTGCTTGGCACCGCCACCCACACGCGTCTCCGAGAAGTCGCGCAATCCGCCACGCGCCGTGATCGCGAACTGCGATCCGAGCGGCAACGTCAGCCCCACCCCACCCACGCCACCCGGCGTGGCCGACTCACCCTGCCCAAGCAGGTATCCCGACGCCTTTGTGGGAATGCTCGTGGGGATGTCATTGGAAATGACGTTCACCACACCACCCAGTGCGTTGTTGCCGTACAGCAGCGATGCCGGACCGCGAATGACCTCGATGCGTTCGGCACTGCTCGGATCGACGGCGTTCATGTGATCGGCCGCCGCCGAGGACAGGTCACCCGTGCGCTCACCATCCTGCAGTACGAGCACGCGCTCGCCCGTGAGGCCGCGAATCACCGGCGTGGCGGCCATCGGGCCGTTGTAGCGCGAGGCCATACCCGGTTCCTTCGCCAGCGTCTGCCCTACGGAGGTGCTGAGCGCACGCTGCAGTTCCTTGCCGCCCAGCTGCACCGTGGCCTGGGTGATGTCGAGCGGGTCACTGCCGGTTGGTGTGGCCGTGACGTTGACGGAGCTGAGGCGCACTGTGGCCACGTGCATGACGATGGAGACGCGCACGTCACCACCACCCGGCGCGACGGTCACCACCTGGTGTGCGCTGGAATAGCCGATGCGCACGAGATCGAGATGATAGGTGCCGGCTGGCAACCCGCGAAGCGCGAATTCACCGCGCTCGTCGGAAAGTGCCGAGCGATTGCTGCCGCTGGCGACGATCTGGACGTTGGAAAGCGGCGCACCGAGGGAGTCCTTGACCACGCCGAGTACGGACGCGCTCTGCGCCTGAAGCGGCGCGGCAGCGAGACACGGGAGGACCAGCCCGAGTGCGAGCACGAAGACGGCCGCACGGAGCGACGCCACGCGGCGCGCCTCCGTGATCCGGAAGAACGAGCGAAACATGTTGTAAACCCACCTGAACGTACGGAGTGAGCGGCATGCCTCGAAGGCACACCGGTGCACTGGCAGGCAACGCGCCTGGCAGTGAAGGGCTCAGCTCAGCGTGACGGGTGGTGCGCGACTGGCCGTGGTCGCGGTAACGCGCGCAGGCCGCTCGGCGGCCACGTCGCGGGTGCCGACGGCTTCGCATCGCGGGGTCGCCGCGATGGCCTGATGGGCCGCTGGGCGGGCCATCGGGGTCGTGGCAATGGCGCAAAGCACACAATCGTGCGCGTGCACCACCACGCAGCCATTGCCGGTCTCAGACTCGATGTGGGCATACGCCACACGACGATCGAGGCTCCAGCTGTCCGCGATGGCTGCCACGGCCGGTGCAAGCACCTGGAGGCAGGCCAGCACGAACAGCAGTCGCCGCAATCGCGGGAAGCGTTCGGAGCCGTGAAGAGTCTGGATCATCGATTTCAAACGTTGCCGAACTGGTCGAAACACGCAATGGGATATACCCGAAGGGATATACCCGCTTGAGCCGGAACAGTCGCTTCGACATGTTTCGCACTTCGGCTCCAATTCGTCCCGAAGGTGAGCCGAAGATTCAGACGTGACGCTTGCGTCGCGTTCCCCGCCTTTCGTCGGCTACTCAATTGCAATACCACCGTCGCGCTCCTCCAGCGCGCCGTCGGTATTGCTGTACGCTTTCCGTGAGGTCGCATCATGGCGACGCAGCTCAAACCGTCCGCTCCCGTCCGCGAGAGTGCCGCAGGCCTGGCGCCGCAAGGCATCACTCCCAAAGGCACCGTGCATTGGAACTACGTCGCGCCCGAGCTCATCGAAGCGGCGATCCGTCGCAACGAAGGCACGCTCGCCGACATGGGCCCGTATGTCGCCGTCACGTCGCCACACACCGGCCGCTCCCCGAACGACAAGTTCGTCGTGAAGGAAGCCGGCAGCGAAGCCGATGTCGATTGGGGCAAGGTCAACCAGCCCATCACGGCCGAGCACTGGAATACGCTCAAGAGTGATGTTAAGCAGTACCTCAATGGTCTGGACGAACTGTTCGTGCAGGACCTGTATTGCGGCGCCGATCCGTCCACGCGCTTGAGCGTGCGTTACATCCTCCCCAACGCGTGGCATGCGGCGTTCGTGCGCAACATGTTCATCCGTCCTGCGGTCGAGGAGCTCGCGACGTTCGCGCCGAACTTCACGGTGTATCACGCGCCGGAGTTCCAGGCCGATCCCGCCCGCCACGGCACACGCACGGGCACGTTCATCGTGCTCAACCTGGCCGAGCGCACCATCCTGATCGGTGGCACGCGCTACGCCGGTGAACTCAAGAAGTCGATGTTCACCGTCATGAACTACCTGCTGCCCAAGCAGGGCGTGCTGTCCATGCACTGCTCGGCCAACATCGGCCCCGCAGGCGACACGGCGCTGTTCTTTGGTTTGTCCGGCACCGGGAAGACCACGTTGTCGGCCGACCCCGAGCGCGGCCTGATCGGCGACGATGAACACGGCTGGTCACCCGAAGGCACGTTCAACTTCGAAGGTGGCTGCTACGCCAAGGCCATCAACCTCTCGGCAGAAGGCGAGCCTGACATCTACGCCACCACGCAGATGTTCGGCACCATCCTCGAGAACGTCGTGCTCGACGAGCCGTCGCGCACGGTGGACTTCGCGAATCAGAGCATCACCGAGAACACGCGCGCGTCATATCCGCTGCACTACATCAAGAATCATGTGCCGAGCGGACGCGGTGGACACCCGAAGAACGTGGTGTTCCTGACGGCCGACGCGTTTGGTGTGCTGCCGCCGATCGCCAAGCTCACGCCCGAGCAGGCGATGTACTACTTCCTGTCTGGCTACACGGCCAAGGTGGCCGGCACCGAGCGTGGCGTGACGGAACCGCAGGCCACGTTCTCGGCGTGCTTCGGCGCCGTGTTCCTCGTGTGGCATCCCACCAAGTACGCTGAGATGCTGGGCGAGCTGCTCAAGCAGCACGGCTCGCAGGTGTGGCTGGTGAACACGGGCTGGAGTGGCGGTGCCTACGGCGTGGGCAAGCGCATGAAGCTGGGGCACACGCGTGCGATGGTGCGTGCCGCGCTCGATGGATCGCTGGCCGGTGCGTCGTTCAGCACCGATCCGATCTTCGGTCTGCACATCCCGCAGTCGGTAGAAGGCGTGCCGTCGGAAGTACTCGACCCGCGCCGCACGTGGGCCGATGCGGCGGCGTACGATACGCAGGCGTCGAAGCTCGCCGGCATGTTCCGTGAGAACATCAAGAAGTTTGGTGAAGCGGTCTCGCCGGTGATTCTGGCGGCCGGTCCGCAGGGATAGCTCCTGCGCGACTGTAGCCCGGAATTGAGGGTTCATGAAAGAGCGGCCGCCTCGGGGATATCCCTGAGGCGGCCGCTCTTTTGAATCCGCTTCACTGAAGTGAGTCCGCGCTCCCATCGCGCTGCAAACGATAGTACGCACCTTCTTTGATCAGCAGCCCTTCACTTCTGCGAAGCGGGAAGCTCGAGAGATAGTCTTTCGGATGTTTCACATCTATCGCAAAGACTTTCTTGTTGAACCTCGCATTCACCTTGCCCTGCAAGGTATGACCGACCACCACGGCGTGAGCACCAACGGCGTCGAGTGATCGCTCCACCGCCTGCTGCGACAGATCGTCTTTGAAGTAGCCGCGGTACCATGCCGGCCCAGTGGTCCCGGAGCGCAGAAAACTCTCCGTTGTCACAGCGGCGGGGCTGAAGTACGGCACCCGATACCCGTCTCGCACGATGCGATTGATATCCTCGACGGACACTTGATGTTTGGGGAGATCGGGATGCAGGCCTCCGTGTACAAAGGCCACACCGTTGATCACTTCCAGAACGTTCTTGGATGCCAGCCAACGCCCCAGCAGCGCCTCATCGTCGAACAACTGATCCTGTCGTTTGCCGAGTATGCCGGCGATATGGAAGTATTTTTCGTTGGCCGTCTGGAAGTTGGCCTGCAGGTTCTTGATTTCGTGATTGCCAACGATGAAATGCACGGTGCCACCGGCCGCTTTCGCCGACTGTTCCAGTTGATAGACGGCCCACAGCACCTGTGTGGTGGACGCCCCGCGATCCACGAAATCGCCGACCAGAACGAGGTGTCCCTTCCCGAATGTCCAGTGCATCGTGGAGTCCGCGATGTGGTGCGCCACCAGAAATTGGCGGAAGGCGCCGAACCCGCTCTCGATATCGGATATGGCCACAACCGGCTGGCCATCATTGTAAATCGATGAGGGCGTCGAGATGTCGGAACTCACCAGCACTTGAAACGAGCTGCTGTCCGCAGGGAAACTCACCGTGATCGTGGAGTCTTGCCCCGCAGCCAACGCCAGTGTGTCTACCCGAAACCCCTTGTCATTGTCGCCTCGAATAGCGTGAGCAAACGCCTGCCCATTTCGAAGAAAGACATGCACTTCGCCTTCGAGTTGGTACGCCAATCGGTTCTCGAACAGGTGCGCGTCGGCGCCAATCAGCACCCCGAATGTGACCACGCCTGCAACGAGAAGCCCGAATGTGAATCCGAAGTGCTTGAGATTGGTCCAGACGAGAGTTCGGTACCGATGAAGGCGCGAACCGGGTGTGGAATCCATGGGCCGCCCGTGAATCTGAGGTCGCCGCCACCGCAGGATGCGGCGGCATACCGTGATCGATACGGTATTCCGCTCCGACGGTTTCGCAGGCCCGTTTCCAGTTATGGTGGACCACCATGAAAAACGGGCGGACTCCCGAGTGCCTCCGAGAATCCGCCCGTGCCTTCTTCGCCACGCCATTCACAGGCATGGCACGATCAGTTCAGTTCAGTTTCACGGCCTCGAGGAACACCTCGCGGCCCTCACGCGCCTGCAGGTAGATGGTACCGTTCGGACCGAAGCCCACGATCTGCCGTCCACCGGGCAGCTTCACGCGGTGCGTCAGCTTGCCTTCAGCGCTGATCACGTCGTACACGAGCGGCGGCAGGTTGGCCATGCCGGGCATCAAGCCCATCATGCCGCCCGGCGGGCCCTGACGCGTGCTGTCGCGCGGCGCGCCCGGAGGACCACCAGGGCCTCCGGGACCCATCGGGCCCATACCCGGCATACCACCGCGGCCACCCATAACCGACTGCGCGAGCTGCGCCGACAGATTGGACGTGGACGGCACGACCCAGAGGTTGCCGTTGTTGTCGGCGATGCTGGACCCCTGACGGATGGGCGGGAAATAGTCCGGCAGCTTGTCCGCACCGATCGGCTCGAACTGCATACGGAAACCGCCACCGCCATTGCCGCCCGCGCGCTCCGACGCGGCCTTGGCGATCGTGCTGAGTGAGTCGACCATCTTGGTCTTCTCTTCATCGCTGATGTGCTTCCAGTCGAACGGCAGCTTCTCCGACGCGGCGTGCGAACCATCGGGACGGTAATAGTCCACGTGGTAGTCAAGCACACGCATCACGGCCACCGTGCCGTCAGCCAACAACGCCCAGTCATCGCCCTGCGGCAGCGGATTGATCTTCATGGTGAGGCGCGTCGAGCCGTCTTCACCACGCGTCATCTGCGTTTCGTTCTTCGGCACCTTCACGAAGGCGACCGTGTCGGCTTTGCGGGTGTCGAAGTCGACGCGCACGATGGGCACCGAGTCCGGCTGATTGCCTGGATTGAAGCCACGCGCGCCTGGGCCAGCGCCCTGTCCTCCCTGACCGCCGCCTGGGCCACCGCCGAAACCGCCACCAAATCCACCGCCGCCGCCCGGCGGGCCACCGAAGCCGCCGCCACCAGGACCACCCGGGCCACCGCCACGGTTGCCGCCGCCCTGACCACCCTGCCCACCGCGATTGTTGTTGTTCCCGCCGCCGCGGTCGTTGCCGTTACCGAACATGCCACCGCCGGGGCCACCTGCCGCTCCCTGCCGGTAATACAAGCGTCCCTTGGCATCGAAGGCATGCGAGCCGAGGTTCGCGCCAGCCAGTGCGTTGATGTCATTGGTGCGCGGCGAGGCCATCACACGCAGCGTCCGACCACGACCGTCGATGACCACGAGCGACATGGTGGAGGCATCCACCACGATCGTGGAATCACCGAGGTACGGCATCAAGCCCAGTGGACGCTGACCGTACGGCATCAGACCGCCCGGTGCTGTATCCGCCACCACGATGGGGTTGGCCAACTTGGAGTCGAACTTGAGCAGGCGACGACGCTGCACGTCGTTCACGAACACCGAACCATCCGACAGCACGCGCACCGACGTAGCACCACCGAGTGGCTGCGCCGTGCGCGCCACCGCGGCCGAGACATCGCGTACCGGCACGTTCACCGCGGGCGTTGCAGGCGCCGCCGCGTCCTGCGCGCCAGCACCCGCAGGTACCAGCGCGGCAAGCAGCACACCCACGCTGCTCCAGCGGGCCGCACGTCCAACCAGTGATTCGATCATGAAAGTCTGCATGGGATTAATTCCTCTGGTCGTCGTGATCAACGCCCACCACCGAAGCCACCGCCGCCACCGAAGCGGTTGTCACCGCTGGTGCCGGAGCGAAGCCCCTGGAGGTTGCGCTTGTCCATGAACGTCACCAGCGCGGTGGGCAGGATACGCACCTGCTCCTCGGTCAACATTTTGCGAATACCAGGTGCGATGGCGATCAGCAGATCCACCGCATCTTCGCGCGCCCGACGATAGCGACGATACGCATCGGCGTGGCTGTACTCGTCCGGCAGGTCCACGAGGAAGCGGGCCACCGGCGTCCAGATGCTGTCGCTCTTGAGCACATACCAGCGATTCAGCGTGGCCAGGCTGTCGGCCTGCTTGCGCGTCAGCTTCAGCGTGTCGGCCTGGAAGAGCAACTGCTGCATCGGATTGATGAGGCCCACGCTGGCCGTGTTGCGAAGCTGCTGCAGCGAAGGCTTGTTGCCCGGGCGCGTACGGCCGCGGTCGAGCTGCTGCAGCAACTGCTGCTGTTCACGCGACGGGCCTACATCGAAGTTGACCGACAGCGTGATCGACGTCGGCGCCGCGCGCTGCGTCGTCTGCTGCGGGCGCGTGGAGCCAAAGCGCTCGTTCACTTCATACTTGTACGTGTTCGTCAGCGGATCGAAGCCACGCACGAACAGCAGGGCGCCGTTGTTGCCCGGGTTCGGCGTCGCGCCCCAGCCCTTCAGGCCATCTTCGCCGTTGATCAGGCGATCGAGACCGTTGAGCGGATTGGCAATCTGCAGGCGGATGTTGGCACGCTGCGGCAGGCCAAGCTTGAGCGAGTTGAAGGACACATTGAGGTTGCCCGTCATCTGCCACGGCCCGGTGCACGAATTGCGGCCAGCGAACTGCCCCATCTGGCTGCGCAGGCACTCCACCGCTTCGCGCGTACCGGTGTTCAGGAAATTCTCGAGACCGGCCTTGAGCGTCGGATCGCTCACCGACGACGGATCGTAGATGAACGCGCGGTCGTTGCCGTAGCTGTCACCGTTGATGTCCTGGTTGATCGTCGGCGTGTAGTTCACACCCGAGCGGAAGTTGCCGTTCCAGGAGATACGGATGGCGTCGAACGCGTTGTAGCTGAGCGAGTACTGGATCTGGTGGCGCGAGAAGAACGTGCCCTTCGACCACTCGATCCCGATCGGTGCGCCCACGGTGCTGTTGAAGCCGAGGAACTGCTCGCGCACATCAGAGAGCACGTACGAGAGGCTCCAGCCCCACTTGGAGTTGAACACCATCGGGCGGATGCCGACGTTGAGCTGCTTGCTCTCCGACTTGAGATCGGACGTCTGCGCCGTCACACGACCGTACTCATCGACCAGACGCGCTTCACGCCACGCCACCTGACCGGTGGTCGGCACGATGGCGCTCGGCGTCACGTAGATGGGTCGTCCGTTCTCGTTGGCCAGCGTGAACTGCTGGTTGTTCGGGAAGTTGAGATCGACACCACCCTGCTGGAACTGGTTCTGCGACATGGTCGCGTCGACGTTCAGCATCACGCGATTACGCAGCATGGCGCCCTGCCAGCCGAGGTTACCGCGGATGGAACGCTGCGCGAGATAGTTCGGCGTGAACAGCACCACGTTCGGCGCGCTGTTCGAGAACACCGAGCCGTTGGTACCGTCGGCGCAGGTGCGCGGGATGTTGTTCACATCGGCCGCGTACGACTCCCAATTCGGAATCGGCGTTGCTTCACCCACACAGGTGAGCTGCTGCAGGCCGCTGGGCAAGCCCGTGTTGTCGATGGCGTTGGATATGAGCTGCGTGCCGGGCGTGTTCTGGAAGACACCCACACCACCGCGGATAACGGCGCGCGGGGCGCGGATCATGCCCGGCAGCAGTGCCATCTGATCGGCCTGACCGACGGTCCACGAGAAACCGACGCGCGGGCTGAAGTACAAACGGTTCGGCACCTCGGCATTGTCGAGGTTGAACTTGTTCAGCACATCCGGGTTGGTCTGCGGCCCCATCGAGAAGCGATTGCCGTCGACACGCACGCCGTACTGGATCTGCAGGTCGTTGATGGGACGCCACGCATCGCCCAGCGACATCGCGCCAACCATCTGGCTGCCCGTGCGCGTACGCGGTGACAGCAGGCGCGTGAACGAGGCCGGCAGGTTGGCCTGAAGGTCGGTCAGCGAGTTGTAGGAGAAGCTGCCGAACTCATTGAAGTTGAACAGGTTCGAGAACTCGTCGCGGCGGAACTCGGTGGTGAGCTTCACACGGTGACGGTTGCTGCTCGAGAACCAGGACATCGTGTTGTTGCCGGCGATCGACGACGACGCGTTGGCGTTGTTCATCGCCTGTGCACCGCCGAACTGCAGCGTGCTCACCGATGCCGACCCGTCGGCGAGCTGCGAGTTGACACGCACCGAGCCGGAGGGAAGCACAACGTACGGGCTCGCATCCGTGCGGCTGGTGCTGTAACCGACCGTCGTTTCAGTGAAGATGCCCTTCCAGCCGAGCAGGCCGCTCTGACGGAGCTGCACGGCGCCGCCCCAATTGGTGCGCTCGCCATCGCGCGTGGGAGCCATGAGGCCACCACCGCCACCGAAGCCACCGCCACCGAATCCGAAACCACCACCACCAAAACCACCACCGCCGCCAACCGGCGAGGTGCGGTTGAAGTTGCCCGAGATCGTCAGCGCGTAGGTGTTGCCGCGCGAGGAGCTCTGCGGCACATAGTCGAAGCTGGACAGGAACGACAGGCGGTTGTTGATGCGCTGTGGCGAGTAACCCACCACCGTCGTCGGCACCTGTTCACCACCCAGGATCTCGAGCAGACGGGACACCGAGTCGGCCGACACGCCGGCTGTCTGGAAGCCGATGTCGCTGGTGCTGAGCAATGTCTGGAAATCCTGCAGGCGGCGGTCGAACTGGAACGACGTGTTGTAGAAGGCGCGGTCCATGCTGATCGGACCCGACGCGCCGCCACCCACCGACATGTTCGTGTACTGCTGGCCCGTCGCGATACCCACGCGGTCCGCCCACTGCATCGGCGGGGCGATGAAGTTGGTGCTCAGGGTGCGACGCACGAAGTTGGAACCCGACCGCGTACGCACCTGCAACTGACCACCGGAGAAACCACCGCGCGACACGTCGTACGTGGAGGTGGACAGCGACGTCATCACCGCCGCATCACGGGGCAACTGGCCGTCGCCGAAATTCAGGCCATTGAGCTGCGAATTGTTCTGGTCTCCACCAAGGCCAAAGACCGAGAAGGCATCGCCGGCACCGTCAGCGCCCAGCAGCAACTGCACACCCGGAATGGCCGATGCCATTGCAGCGAGATCGCCGAGCTGGTCGACATTGAGGAAGCCGGCCGTCTCATCAGACACCGCTTTCTCGGTACCGGACACGTCAGAGACCGTGTCGCTGCGTGAGGCGGCCACGCGCTCCGTCACATTGACGGCGTCGAGCGTGATAGCGGCCGGTGTGAGGCGCGCGTCGGCGATGAGGATTTCCTGGTCCGCCGTGCGCTTCACCTGATAGCGACGCGGCGACAAGCCGATGCCGGAGAAGGTCACCCAGTAATCGCCTTCCCCACCGGGGAACGAGATCGTGTACCGACCATTGCGGTCGGTGCGGGCTGTGCGGCTGACATTGCCGCTCAGGGTCGTCGCGGTCACCAGCACGCCCTGAATGGCGAGGGTGTCTGAGCCGGTCACCCGGCCGCGAATGATATCGATCTGTTGCGCGAACGCTGTCGCACTGCTCACGAGCAGCAGGGTCAGCGCGCCGATCAGACGTCGGAAAAAGGGCGTGGAAGTGGTCACGACGCTTAGACGGAGGGCTTTGGCATTTGTTAACGCGAGCGCAGACACACTCAGCCGCCGGCCAAGGTCCGCGTATAACCCGCTTTAATGCCGCCCCACACCATTTCGTTGGGCCCTGCGTCACGCACTCCGTCCCAGAGGACAGGACGCATTGAGCAGGGACGAGCTCATTCTCCCCATCGAAATGACCCCTGAGCGACGCCACCACCTATACTTTGCGCCATGGAAATCCTGCGCGATCCGCTCTGGAACAACATCCGCCTCGATGATCTGGCGCTGGACCTGCTGGAAACGCCGGTCCTGCAGCGGCTGCGATATGTCCGCCAATTGGGACTCGCCTTTCTGGTCTACCCGGGCGCGACCCATTCCCGATTCGAGCATGCCCTCGGCGCGTGGCACCTCGCGGGCCTCGCGCTCCGGCTGCTGGAAGAGCGCGGAGCCCTGGAGGGGATTCCGGTGCGCGAGCAGCAGATCGCCCGCGCCGCGGCGCTGCTGCACGACGTTGGGCACTATCCCTTCTCGCACGCGCTCGAGGAGATCGGCGTCACCGACCATGAAGAGGTCGCTCGACCGCTCATCACCGACGGCGAGATCGGTACCATTCTGCGCACACACCTGGGCGACGACGCGCCCGCCAAGGTCTTTGCGCTGATCGAAGGCCGCAGCGAAAGCGCACTACAGGGTCTGATTTCCGGCTCCATCGACCTCGACAAGATCGAATACCTCAAGCGTGACGCCACCATGTGTGGTGTGCCGTACGGCGAGATCGATGTGGACCGGCTGCTCAACTCACTGGTCGTAGTCTCCCCTCCCGATCGTCCGCAGGGGGCGATCGGCGTGCACGAGAAAGGCCTGTCGGCGCTCGAGTCCCTGCTGTTCGCCAAGTACCAGATGTACCGCAACGTCTACTGGCATCATGCGGTGCGCAGTGCGACGGCGATGTACAAGCGACTGGTGGCCGTGGCCATCGACACCGGCGCGGTTCGGGCAGATCGTGTGGCGCGGTTCACCGATGAAGGGCTGCTCGTGCACCTCGACACGCCGTCACTTACAGCGGAAGCCCGCGTCCTGCTCGATGCCATTCGTGTGCGCCGTCTACACAAGCGCGCATTCGAGCGACCCGCTGCGAGCCTCGGCGAAGACGTGGGGGAGTGGATCGCCACCGACTATCGTCTCACGCATGCGGTGGAGAATGCGCTTGCCCGAGAGTTCGGCCTGGCCAGTGGCGCACTGCTGCTCGACTTCCCCACCAAGACGCAGATGCTGGGCGTGGACATCCCGATGCTGCGCCGGGACGGCAGCGTGCAGCGACTGACCGCCGAGGGCTTCGAGGGCGCGCTCAATCTGCCGCGCCTCAGCGACGAGCTCTATCAGTCTGCTCGTCGCCTGCGTGTGTTCACGGCCGGCCGCGTGGTGCTACCCGAAGCGCGTATCCTGCAGATCGTGCAACTCGACGCAGACGGTGTGCGCCGGGAGTTCGGGCTCTAACCCGCCTGGCGTGCGACTCTCGTGCGGCTCAGGCGCCGCGGTCGCATACCACGGCGCCGCGCTTCGCCGCTTCCATCATTTCGATCGTTTCCGTCACGATCGACTCGCCCTTGTTCTGCACGTAGAAGGCGTTGATGCCAGCGCGCAGGGAATCGGACGGCAGCTTCGCGGCGCGCGAGTTGGTCGCCCACCCGCGAATGCCCTTGGGCAGCTCCGTGATACATCCGCGGTCACGTCCCGTTTCGTCGAGCAGGATGAACGTGGGCGTCGTGGCGCGACCATCCATCGACCGGAACCGCTCCTGCACCGCCTTGCCTGCGGTGGGCAACACAATGCGCAGGTCGAGGC